>JAAELP010000151.1 GCA_024226535.1 Planctomycetota bacterium
AGCCGCCGATGGCGTTCGCGCAGATCTCACCCGAGTCACCCTCGCAGACCGTCACGTCGTTCGGGTCGGCTTCGGGAATCTCGTTGACCTCGACGGGAAGCGAGCACGTGCTCGTGCACTTCGTGTCGGCGATCGTCGTGGTGAGGTTGATGGTGCAGTTGCCGGCGTCCCCGAACATGATCGTCACGTTCTGCTGATCATCGGGACCGATGATCGTTCCGCAGGTCGTGGACCAGTCGTAGGTGTCCGCTCCGGCGGGACCGCTGAAGATGCCCTGTCCGCCCTCGCAGATCGACCCCAGGGGCGGGGTGATCGAGCACGGCGGGTTCGGGTTGACGGTGAGCGTTCCGCACTCCTCGACAGACACGCAGTCGGTGTTCGCGTCGGTGACGACCACGCAGTAGTCGCCGGCGACACTCACCATGATGCACGGCAGGTCGCTCGTGAAGCCGCCGGGGCCGGTCCACGAGTACAGGTAGCTGCCCGAGCCGCCCGAGGCGTCCGCGCAGATCTCGCCCGTACCGCCTTCGCAGATCGCGTCGTTGTTCGGGTTCGCGATCGGGTTGTCGTTGACCGTCACGACCCGCTCGCACGGACCGGAGGAACAACCGTTGGTGTCCGTCACGTACAGTTGCACGGTGCAGGAACCCACGGTCGGGAACATGATCGTAACCATCTGTAGATCGTTGGGACCGATGATCGTGCCGCAGCCGCCGATGGTGCCCCAGAGAAAGGACGTCATGTCGGCCGGGCCGCTGAACGTGAGTTGGCCGCCCTCGCAGACCTCGTCGATTAGGCCGTTGATGACGCACGGCGGCGGCGGGTTCACGGTGACCGGAAGCACACACATCGCTTCGCACGCCGGATCGTTGAAGTCCATCACCGTCAGGAGAACGGTGCACAGTCCGTCGTTCGGGAAGTTGATCGACACGGACTGGAGGTTGCTCGCGCCCTGGATCACGCCGCAGTTGTCGAGCGTGGACCATGAGTACACCAGGCCGGGCGGCGCGGTGTAACTGTGGGTCGTGCCCTCGCAGACCGAGGTCGGCCCGCCGATTTCGCACGGAGGCGGCGGCAGCACGGTCACGGCGGCCATGTCGTCGTCCGTCGCGATGCACCCTTCGATCGCTTCTCCCGCGAAGATCGCGACGCCGGTCGCGGTGCCGGTGTTGATCACCGTCGCGTCAACGTCCGGCGAGGTGCACTGGTAGAACCACGTCTCGGCGGGATCCCGGATGTCGTTGTCATTCTCGTCGACCCAGTCCTCGCCCGGGTCCCACGTCCCGTTGCCGTTGTCGTCGTCGAACTCCTCCGCGTCGTTGAGCAGGCCGTCCTGGTCGAGGTCGCCCATGTTGAACCCGTTGACGAGAACCGGATCGGGCACCATGCACGGCGCCGTGTCGTCGATCACCTCGAGCTCGAATCCCTCGCACGGGTCCTGCGGGCCCTGGACGAGACCGCACAGGTCCACGTCACCGATGTTGGTGACCTGGTAGTTGTACGTCACGTCCGTGCCTTCCGGGCAGACGCTATCCCGCGACGCCGACTTCTGGATCAGGATGTCGGGGTGGATGACGATCGATGCCGCCGTGAACTGCACGATGTTGGCGATGGACGAGCATCCGATCGTGCCGGGCGCGTCGCACAAGTCGATGACGCTCACGTTCGCCTGGTCCTGCACGAGGGACCCGTCGCTCTCGACGATGACGTACACGTCCTGGATGAACGTGACGACGCCGCGCTCGTCATCGCCGGGCAGGCCGAACGCGGTGCTACCGGGCGGGCCGATGAGCACGGGGAGCGTGCCGCCGGTCTCGGCGGTCGTGTTGCCCTCGGCCGTTTCGATCCTCACGCCCCCGGAGCCGAATGGGATCGTTGTCTCGCCGCCGGGGACCTCCGGGTTGACGATGTCGAAGACGTCGGTGATCGACAGCGTGTCACCGAAGCCGTCGTTGTAGCTCACCTGGATCCGGCAGATGGTGACGTCACCGACCTTCCGCGGGCTCTCGCACGTCTTCGCGATGCCGACACCGTGTCCCTGCGCCAGCGCAGCGCGTGGCGCTCCGAGCAGGAGTGCCGCCGCGATCAGAATGAAGGGCGTCGTCGCAAAATGAAGCCCAAACCCGCGCCGCTGACCGGCACGACTCCTGTTGTTCCCAAACGACATTCCTGATCCTTTCAGTTCTTTCTCGAGCGCCCCGTGGCAGCGCGACACACACCCTCACGCACCGCGCGTGGGCGCGGGCCCCTCCCACGGACCGATACGAGTGTTCCACGGATCACCGGCAAAAGCAATGGGGAACTCGTATCGGACCCGGTATGAAACCGGCGAAAAAGGCGTCGTTGGTAAATTGGGCATTCTGCGCGCGGTCACGCTCGTCCGAAATCGCGGGGCGCCTCGCCGCGCTGCGCAAGGCCCGAAAAAACCGCCGGTTGCATTTAGGTTTCGCACGATCGTGGGGTAGTCTCGACTCCGTTACGAGCGCCGGTGCGGAGCACGGCCCCGGGAGGATTTGAACCGATCAGCGAAGACGTTCCGGGGACTCGGCCGAAGGTTCGTCTTGTTCCGACCTCTTCGCTGGCATCAGGCGACATCGCATTGGAAGGTCAACCCAGCACCCCCGGATTGACACGGGTCAAAGGGGTGAATCTGGCTGAACTTTCGCGGAGGGGTACGACATGTTGGATTCCGGGTGGAAACGAGTCCGTGTGCAGGGTCACGATGAGCGAGGCAACGACGACACCAGGCAGCGGCATCTCGGCCCCGGGCAGGTGGCGGCTGCCCTGCTCCTGACATGCATGGTGCCGGCTTCCGCGGCACTTGCGGTCTCCCAGGACGAGATGACCGTCACGACGCTCCTGGCGTCCGACGGCGGTTCGGGCGACCACTTCGGCAACGCGATCGCGATGTCGGAGGACGTCATCCTGATCGGCGCCCACGAGGACAACGATCTCGGAGCCGACTCGGGTTCGGCGTACATCCGTCGAACCGCGGGCGGAAGCTGGCAGCACGAGCTCAAGCTCAACGCCTCCGACGGCGCCGCCGGCGACCAGTTCGGGTACTCCGTCGCCGTGGAGGGACCCGTCGCGGTCATCGGAGCGCGGAAGGACGACGACCTCGGATCCAGCTCCGGGTCGGTCTACGTCTTCCGTGACACCGGCTCGGGCTGGGTCGAGGAAGCGAAGCTCCACGCCCCCGACGGCGCGTCGAGCGACAAGTTCGGCACCGCGGTGGTGATCAACGGCAACCGGATCGCCGTGAGCGCGACCGGCGACGACGACGGCGGCTCCTCCAGCGGCTCGATCCACCTGTTCGTTCATGATGGATCGCAGTGGCTCCACGAGCAGAAGCTCGTCGTCTCCGACGACGCCGCCGGCGACTTCCTCGGCAAGTCCCTGTGCCTCGACGGCAACGTCCTCGCCGCGGGCGCCTACGGCGTCGACGACATGGGCAGCAACGCGGGCGCCGCGTACGTCTTCCGCCGCACGAGCAGCGGTTGGCAGGAAGAGGCGAAGGTCCTCGCGTTCGACGGCACGAGCGGCGCGCTCATGGGGTGGAGCGTCTGTCTTTCCGGCGACGCGCTCGTCGTCGGAGCGCCCCAGCACACCGGCATCAACGGCCCGAGCGCCGGCGCCGCGTATCTCTTCCGGCACGGAGCCGGCGCGTGGAATCTCGAGACCAAGCTCCTCGCCTCCAACGGCGCGGGCTTCGACAAGTTCGGTCTGTCCGTCGGCCTGACCGGCAACACCGCGGTCATCGGCGCGAACCTGAACGACGAGGGGTACCCCGACACGGGCTCGGCCTACATGTTCCAGCACGACGGTACGACGTGGAACGAGCAGACGATGGTCGTTTCGCCGTCCGGTTACTACTGGGATCAGTTCGGGTACGCGATCGCGGTCACCAACGGCGCGTTCGTCGTCGGCGCAATCGAGGACGACGACATGGGCAACAACGCGGGCTCCGCGTTCGTGTTCGAGTACGAGGCGGCCGATCCTCCGGCGGAATGCCTCGGCGACGTCGACGGCAACGGCGACATCGACTTCACCGACGTGCTTGCGGTGCTCTCCGCGTGGGGAACCTGCGGCGGGTGCCCGGAGGACATCGACGACAGTGGATTCGTCGACTTCACCGACGTGCTTGCGGTGCTTGGCACGTGGGGCCCCTGTCCCTGACGCGAACACGCAACGTAAGGAACACGACGGCGGCGAGCGCACCAGGTGCTCGCCGCCGTTGCTTTTTGCGCGCCATGGGGATCTCACCCCGTTTCGCAGGCACACGAATGCCCCGTTCAGGGGACCATTTTGTCCCGAAACGCGTAAAAGAGGCGCCAGAGGGGATCCACCCATTTTTCTTGCCGAATGAGATGGGGAACAAACCGATTGCCCCCCGACGTTGATGTTTGATCTGCATTCGCGTAACCGCTAGGGTTGCCCCCTCTACTTTTTCAGACCGGTTCGCAAACCGTCCTCCGGACGGATCCCTGCGGAGGGGAGAACGCGACCGGCCCCCGTACATAAAGAGACCTGTATGAACGCTGCGAAGGTGGTCATCCTGCTTGTCGGCTCGCTCGGGGGATCTTCGGTCTTCGCCGGTCTTCAGGACGACATGCAAGCCTCACCGTTGCTCGCGGACGACGCGGGGGCGGGAGACCACTTCGGACGCGCCGTGGCCACTGCGGGCTCCGTGTGCGTGATCGGCGCCCACGCCAACGACGACGCCGGCCCCGCCTCGGGGTCCGCCTACGTGTTCAGCTTCGACGGCGACAAGTGGACACAGTCCGTGAAGCTGACGGCCTCCGACGCCGCGGGTGGAGACGAGTTCGGAACCGCCGTGGCCATGGACGGTGAGTGGATCCTCGTCGGCGCCCGCAAGGACGACGACGTCGGCGCCAACTCCGGGTCCGCCTACCTCTTCCGACACGGGGTCGACGGCTGGAGCGAGTACGGCAAGGTTCTTGCTCCCGACGGCGAGAACAACGACCGCTTCGGCTCCTCCGTTGCGATTTCCGGCGACACGCTGATGGTCGGCGCCAAGGGCGACGACGATCACGGCTCATCGTCCGGCGCCATACACGTGTTCCAGCGCACCGACGACGCGTGGCTCCATGTCCAGAAGCTCACGGCGTCCGACGGAAGCGCCGGGGACTTCTTCGGCCGCGCCGCCGCCATGACCGCGGGGTACGCGGTGTTCGGCGCCTACGGCAACGACGACGGCGGGAACAACGCCGGCGCCGCCTACGTCTTCCGCCTCGGCGAGACGGGCTGGGTCGAGGAAGCCAAGTTCGTCGCCCCCGACGCAAGCAACGGGACCCTCTTCGGATGGAGCGTGGGCATCTCCCGCGGTGTCGCCGTCATCGGCTCGCCCCAGGATGGCGCCGGTGGCCCGAACTCCGGCGCCGCGTACGTGTACCGCCGCAACGGCAACGCCGGCTGGGAGTTCGAACGCAAGCTCACCGCCCCCGACCAGGCCCAGTTCGATCACTTCGGCCACGCCGTGACGATCGCCGACTCGGTGATCGCGGTCGGCGCGCCGTTCCGCGACGGCAACTACCCCGATCAAGGCGCGGCGTACCTCTTCCGGTACGACGGCGCGGCGTGGTACGCAGACGCCATGCTGCTCGCCCCCCAGGCGTACTACTGGGACCAGTTCGGAGGCGCGACCGCCCTGCACGGGGAAACGCTCATCGTCGGTGTGTCCGAGGACGACTCCGGCGCGAACAACGCCGGCTCGGCGGTGAGCTTCCGCTTCGCGGAGATCTCCTCGTGCCCCGCCGACATCGACGGCGATGGCGTGGTCAATGGAGCCGACCTCACCGCCCTGCTCGCCGCCTGGGGCACGTGCGAGAGTTGCCCCGAAGATCTCAACGGCGACGGGGACGTGGACTTCGCGGACATCAACCTGCTCATGACGCACTGGGGCGCGTGCCCGTGACGGCGCCGATGACACGGTTCGCGGCGACCGCCGTCCTGGGCGGCGTGCTCTCGATCACGATGGCGGTCGGCGCCAGCGCGGCGGATGTCACTCCGATCCTCGCCAGCGACGGCGGGGCCGGCGACCAGTACGGCAACGCGATCGCCGTCGATGGGACGTTCGCGGTCGTCGGCGCGAGCCACGTCAACGGGGTCGGGGCCGACGCCGGGTCGGCGTACGTGCGCCGGCGTCTCGGCGCCACATGGATCGAGGACGCCAAGCTCGCGGCCCTCGACGCGGCGGAGGGCGACGAGTTCGGCGCATCCGTCGCCATCAGCGGCACGTGGATCGTCGTGGGCGCGCCGAAGGACGACGACCACGGATCGGGGTCAGGCTCCGCGTACGTGTTCCATCGCAACGGCCTGGAGTGGACGCAGTTCACGAAGCTCACCGCGCCGGACGCCGCCGGCGGCGACGCGTTCGGCGGATCAGTCGCGATCGACGGCAATACGCTCGTCGTGGGCGCGCGGCGCGACGACGACCTCGGGTCCTCGTCGGGCTCCGTGCACGTGTTCGCCTTCGACGGCCAGATCTGGCGCCACCAGCAGAAGCTCCTCGCCACCGGCGGCGGGGCGTCGAACTTCTTCGGCAAGGCGACGGCCATCAGCGGGAACGTCATCGTTGCCGGCGCGTACGGATTCGACGGGGCGACGGAGAACACCGGCGCCGCCTACGTGTTCCGCCGGCACGGAGACACCTGGAGCCAGGAGCGGCAACTGGAAGCGCCGGACGCCGCGTGGAACGCCTTCTTCGGCTGGTCCGTCGATATCGCCGGCGAGTACATCATCGCCGGCGCTCCGGAAGACCTCGCCCGCGGTCCGAGCGCCGGCGCGGCGTACATCTTCCACTACACCGGCGGGAGCTGGATGCAGCAGGACAAGCTCACCGCGTCGAACATCGCCGACTTCGACGAGTTCGGCCTGTCGGTCTCGGTGTCCGGCGACGTTGCCATCGTCGGCTCGCACCAACACGAGGAGCAGTACAGCGACAGCGGATCCGCGTACGTCTTCCGACGGATCGGGGGAAGCTGGATCGAAGACGCGATGCTCATGCCGCCGGTCCCGTTCTACTGGGACGAGTTCGGGTACGCGGTGGACATCTCCGGCAACACGGTGGTCGTCGGGGCGGTGCAGGACGACGATCTCGGAAACAACTCCGGTGCGGCGTTCGTAACCGACCTCGAGGGCGCGACCCCCTGTCCGGGCGATCTCGACGGCAGCGGTGCGATCGACTTCGGCGACGTGCTCGCCGCGATCGCGGCGTGGGGACCGTGTCAGGGTTGTCCGGAGGACATCAACCAGGACGGCGAAGTCTCGTTCGCCGACATCCTGGTGGTGATCGGCGCCTGGGGTCCCTGCTGAACCTCCAAACGCTGACGGCACGAAAGGCCGAGGTGGGATTCGAACCCACGAGTGACGGATTTGCAATCCGTTGCCTTAGACCACTTGGCTACTCGGCCCGGGGAACGCGATCTTAGTCCCGGCGCCTTGGAGCGGCAATCACTTCGGGTCGTCGGTGGGCTTAGCCGCGGCCGAGGGCTGATGCTCGCCCGCGAGCCCGTAGCGACCGAACGGGGCCTGCTCGCGCAGGACGGCGCCGCGGAGGTCCAGCTCCACCGGCTTCTCCCCCAGCAGCCAGGCGGTGGTGGCGATCCGCCCGGAACGCTCGATGCGAGCCTCCAGCGGCAACCGTGTGTCCCGGTCGAGCACCGGCTCCAGCGCGTCCGTCGCCTCGTCGTGAACGTACACGAAGTACTTCCGCTCGCCGTCGAGCTGCTGCTCGGCGCCGCCGGCGATCTGCACCCGCCGGGGGTCGACCTGGCGGACGATTCGGATCGAGTCGTCCCGCGTGGGCACGACGCGGTTGAGGACGGCCATCGACTCACGCACGCACTGGTCGGACGCCTTGCCGAGCGGTGAGCTCCAGAAGAGGTAGGAGTCGAAGGTGATCCCGGTATACACCTCCGGGCTCGGCGCGTCCGGCGCAGGGGCCGAGCCGTGCACGTGATCCGATGCGACGACGCGTCCCAACTCCAGGTCGAAGACGTCGAGCTGGATCGCGACGACGGCAATGCCGCGTTTCACGCCGGGGGCGACGTCGGTGGTGTGGTGGAAGTCCGTCACCCGACCGGTGACGACGAGCCGTACCTCGGGGAAGGCGTCGCGGATTTCCGCGAGCTGCAGGGCGCGCTGCTGCGGCGAGGTGTCGGTCAGCGCCTCGACCCGCCGCGCGAGGTGGGGGTTGATCCAGACGTCGAAGTCACCGTGGTTCAGCAACGTCCGAGCGAGGGCGTTGCCCATCCCGGGACCCACGTCGGTCCATTGGAGCGGGTGGGGGGGGCTCTGGAAGTGCCCGATGACGACCACGCGCTGCGCCGAGTGGTCGCGTGACACGGGCCCGGTCTCCCCCGCCGCGGCCGGCGGGCGGCTCAAGCCGCTCGCATGCACGCTGCCGCCGCCGTCGGTCCCGCCGCCGCCGGACCCGAAGAGACTGCAGCCTCCAAGCAGGATCATCCCCAGGATGCAGGAACCACGCAGGAACACTCGATGGACATCGGTCGTTCACCCGCCCGATCTCCACTCCGGCCACGCCGCCCTGCCCCGGGCTGCTTCCTGATATGCTCCCCCCCATGGATGCCCGGCGCCGACATGGATGTCTCGCAGCCGCCGCCCTGATCGTGGGCACCCTCGTCGCCCAGACGGCGCCCCCGCCGACCGGCGACACCCCCGTGACCCCACCGCTCGGCTCCGCCGAACGCCCCGCCCGCGCGTCCGTGCTGCGGGAAGGCAGCCGGATCGTGCGCGTCGCCGGACGCGCGGTGCGGGCGCCCCGCGGGGAGTGGGTATTCGTGATCGACCCCGACGACGCCACGAGCCCCGGTCACGAGATGACGGTGCTCCCCTGCTCGCACCTCTCCGAGCTGGAGCACATGGTCGCCTCCGCACCGGGATTCGACCTCGCCTTCGAAATGACCGGGCAGGTCTACGTCTTCCGCGGCCGCAACTACCTGCTCCCGACGCATCCGCCCCTGCTCGTCGGCCACGAGCGACGCGACGAGCCGTCGCCGGCCGAGGCCCAGCCGTCCCGGCCCCGCGCCGGAGAGGCGACGGGCGACTCCGCCGAGGACATCATCCACGACCTCGAACGCACCGCGGGTCCCCTGCCACGGCGCGCGGCAGTCCCCGCGCCAGCGGCGGCGCCCGACGATCGCCTCGTTCCCGAAGGCACGGTGCTCCTCGCGCGGCGCGGCACCGTGCGGCGCAGCGCCAGCGGCGCGTTCACGTTCATCTTCGACGCCGACGCGGAGGGGCTCGCCGATCCCCCGATGACGCTGCTTCCGTGTCTCTTGCTCGAGCGCCTGGAGCGCTACGCGCGGAAGGCCGGCGAGGACGCGAAGGTCCTGATCACCGGCCACGTGCACACCTACCAGGGCCGCAACTTCATGCGCCCGTCGATCTATCGCATCCCGCGCGACCGAACGATGATCGCGCCGTGACGGGATTGCGGGGATGGCAGGGATGGCTGAGACTGCGGGGATTGCTGGGATGGTGGATCGCGCGATCTGACATCCCCGCCATCCCCGCCATCCCCGCCATCCCAGCAATCCCCGCCATCCCCGCCATCCCCTACTCCGCCGGCGTCACGCCCTTCAGGGCGATCTTCGCGCGCGGCCGGTCCTGCCCGTCGGTGTCCGCGGCGCCGATCTTCTCCACGATGTCCAGCCCCTCGGTCACCTGGCCGAACGCGGTGTACTGGCCATCGAGGTGTTGGCACTTCTCGCGCGTGAGACAGATGAAGAACTGGCTGCCCGCGGAGTTGGGGTCGTTGCTGCGCGCCATCGACAGCGTCCCGGGCACGTGCTGTCGATCGTTGAACTCCGCGTCCACCTGGTAGCCCGGACCGCCGGTTCCGTCCCCGCGCGGGCAGCCGCCCTGAATGACGAAGCCGGGGATGATGCGATGGAAGTTGAGGTCGTTGTAGAACCCCTCGCGCCCGAGTTTCAGGAAGTTCTCGACGTGGTTCGGCGCCACGTCGTTCCACAGCTCGGCGGTCAGATCGCCGTACTCGGTGGAGATCGTGATTTTGGGATAGTCGCTCATGGATCACTCCAGGTCAGGGGCTTCGCCGGGAGGAGTCAACGCGGCACCCGCGTCGGCTCGGTGGCGGGCCGCGGCGGGGCGCGGCGCACGGGACGGTCCGGGCGACCCTCGCCCGGGCGACGCGGGGGAGCGTCCACCAGCTCCGCCGCGAGGATGACCGGCGGATCGACGGGGCGGCCCGCCGCCACGTCCGCCAGCTCCGCGTCGGCGATGTCCAGGATCGTCTCCGTCCCGTCCATCGCGACGCCGAACGAACAGTAGTGCCCGTCGAGCCGGGCGGTCCCGGCCCGCGAGAGGCAGATGAAGATCTGGCTGCCCGCCGAGTCGGGGTCGACGTCGCGGGCCATCGAGATGACGCCGAAGTCGTGGGCGAGGCGGCTGCGCTCCATCGGGAGCCAGTAACCGGGGCCGCCGCTGCCCGTCGGGGTCGGGTCTCCGGCCTGGATCACGAACGGATCGCCGTCGCGGGTCATGGGGACGATCCGGTGGAACGGGATGCCGCGGTAGAACCCGCCGCGGCAGAGCTGAAGGAAGTTCCAGACGGTGTTCGGCGCTTCATCGGGACGCATGGCCAGCCGGATCTCGCCACGGGAGGTGTGCAGGACCACGTCGCGCTCGCGGTAGATACGCAGCCCGCTGAAGAGCCGGTCATCCGGCGGCTGGTTCGCGAGCCAAGGGTCCTCCGGACGCGCGAAACCCGTGTCCGTGTCCGTATCCGCGTCCGTGTCCGCGTCCGGCGGCTTCATCTCATCCTGCCACCCCACGATCCGCGTATACCGGATCCCGTTGGGGTTGATCGCCTCCTCGGTCACCGGAACCAGGCGCGACAGCATCGGCTGGAGCACGAGGGCCGATCCCAGGGGCTCGTCATCGGCATAGAGCTGGAGGAACGCGGCGCGGCGGAGCCGGTCGAGGTGCGGGACTCGCTCCGCCAGATCCACCCGCCCCGGGCGAACCTCGACGGGATCGGCATGCAGGTCGCCGTCGGCATCCATGAGCACGAGCCGAAGCGTCTCCGACCCTTCGTGCTTCAACACGTCCACGAGCACCGGCTGGTTCACCGGCCAATACGTCCACGGCGCGCTCAGCCCCCCACCCCCCGCCACCACCACCGGCGCCAGAACCACCGTGAGCAACCAACCCACGACCTCTACTGCTCTCCTGCTCACCTGCTCTCCTGTCTGTGCCGCGTAGCGGCACTATCCTACCTCGCATGGACGATCCGGCCCGAATCGCCCGGCTGCTTCTGGAATCCGCGACGACGATGACGACCACGGGGAACGCCCGGGCGATCGTCGTGTCCGTGGATGCGCTCCCGGAGCTGGAGGGCGTGCCGCCGCGCACCGTGCTCGTCGTCCGCAGCGAACTCGATCGGCCCGACGTCGAGAAGCTGGAAGCCTCCGCCCTCGCCGTGATCGACGTGCCGAACGTCGAGCTGGACCGCATGGGCCAGGTCAAGCTCGCCGCGATCATCGCGTTGTCCAACCGCATCCTTCAGCTCGAGGACTCGGCGGTCTTCCTCACCGGTCCCTTCCGCTCCCTGATCGACTCGCTCGTCGTGATGACCATCGGCGCCGAGTACGAGCTGTTCAACGCCGCCGACCAGCCGGAGATCGACGAGCACATCAAGCGGGCCGTGTTCCACCGCGTGCTCACGCTCGCGCTCCAGCTCGGCCAGCACGGGCGCGAGGGGCGGAAGGTCGGCACGCTCATGGTCGTCGGCGATCACCGGCGCGTCCTGGAGCAGTCCGAGCAGATGATCCTCAACCCCTTCAAGGGCTACGACGAGAAGGAGCGCAACCTCCTCGCCGTGCACATGGGCGAGACGGTCAAGGAGTACAGCACCCTCGACGGCGCGATCATCATCCGTCGCAACGGCGTCATCGACACCGCCGGCGCTCGCCTCAAGAGCGGGCTCAGCGAGGGCCTGCCCAGCGGGCTCGGCGCGCGTCATGCCGCCGCCGCGGGCATCACCTCGACGACCAAGGCGATCGCGATCACGGTCAGCCAGTCCGACGGCACGGTCCGCGTGTGGCGCGCGGGGAAGATGGTCGCGAGCTTCGAGCCGAGCCACCGGTGAGGGGGGGATTGCTGGGATTGCTGGGATTGCGGGGATGGCGGGGATTGCGGGGATGGCGGGGATGGCGGGGATGTCAGGAATCGGTGGGGCGCCGGTTGGCTGTTTGTATTGATGTGATCATGATGGCGCTGAGCCGGCATGCGAGGTTCTCGATAGGGCGGGCTTGGGCGGCCAGGTGATGACATGTGCGGGCGATCAGGCGCAGCCAATACCTCGCTTCGCGCACTTCCTTGTCGGCGATTCGAAGTCTGTACACGAAGTCTCGACGGCTCGCCGCGCCTCTCGCTTCCTCGTAGTTCGCACCGCCTGAGGTCGCCGCGCGCACGAGCTGGCCTGCGATGTGGCGGTAGCTCTCGTCGCGCGGCAGCCTCTTCGTCAACGCGAGGGTGGCCACGGCCATGTCGAGAAAGAGCGCTGCGATGTCATCACCCTTGCGCGGCATCCGCATCAATCTAGTCACCCTGCGCACGAGCCCCGCGGATGGATACGATTCCCCCGCACACCCCTCCGCATCCCTGCCATCCCCGCAATCCCTGCCATCCCCGCAATCCCAGCCATCCCCGCCATCCCAGCAATCCCCGCGCCCCGTATGATCCGCTCATGCCCCCCACCACCATCCACTCGACACGCACCGTGGTCGGCATGGAAGTGCACGTCGAGCTGGCGACGCGGTCGAAGATGTTCACGCGGGCGGCGAACGTCGCGCACCGAAAGTACCACGACGCGGCGCCGAACAGCCTCGTGGATCCGGTCGTGGCCGCGCTGCCCGGCGCCTTGCCGGTGATGAACAAGCGCGCGGTCGAGCTGTCGATCATGGTCGGCCTGGCGCTGAACTGCGAGATCCCGCGGTTCTGCAAGTGGGACCGGAAGAACTACTTCTATCCGGACCTTCCCAAGGGCTACCAGATCAGCCAGTACGACCTGCCCCTGTGCGTGGACGGGTGGATCGAGTTCCCGTCCGCTGACGGCTCCACGAAACGGGTGCGCATCGTCCGCGCTCACCTCGAGGAGGACGCGGGCAAGCTCGGCCACGAGCTTCCCGGCGGCCACCGCTGCGAGGGGTCGCTCGTCGACCTGAACCGCGCGGGCACGCCGCTGCTGGAGATCGTGTCACACCCCGACCTCGACAGCGCCGAAGACGCGGTCACCTACGGGCGCGAGCTGCGCAACGTGTGCCGGTTCCTCGGCGTCACCGAGGGCATCATGCAGCGCGGCCACATGCGCTTCGAACCGAACATCAACGTGATCATCACGACCTCCGACGGCGCGGAGCACGCGACGCCGATCGTCGAGATCAAGAACCTCAACTCGTTCCGGAGCCTGCGCGACGCGATCGAACACGAAGCGACGCGACAGGTGGAGGCGTGGAAACAGGATGGCGTCGAGCGGGCGTCCGGCAACAAGACCACGCGCGGCTGGGACGTCGACCGCGGCGTCACCGTGCTTCAACGCGAGAAGGAGGAGGCGCACGACTACCGGTACCTGCCCGATCCCGATCTCGCGGGCGTCATCGTCGACGAGGCGTGGCGCGACGAGATTGCCGCCACGATTCCGGAGTTGCCCCGCCAGCGGCGGGAGCGTTACGAGCGTGTCTTCGAACTGAAACCGGCCGAGTCGGCGCAGCTCACGGACGAGTACGACGTCTGCATGTTCTACGAGGCGTGTCTCGACGCCGGCGGAGACGGACGCGGCGCCGCGAAGCTCCTGCTCAACGCCGGCGCGAAGCGCGCGAACGAACGAGGATGCCGGATCGACGAGCTGGGCATCAGCCCCGAGCAGGTGACCGAGCTTCTCGACCTCCGCGCCCGCGACGTCATCGGCTCCACCGCGGCCGAAGAGCTGTTCGGACTGCTGTGCGAGACGAACGAGGCGGCGGCGACCGTGGCGGAGACGCGCGGGCTCGTCCAGGAACGCGACGAGGGACAACTCGACGCGTGGATCGACACCGCCCTTGCCGAACAACCGCAGGCCGCGACGGACTTCGCGGCCGGCAAGGACGCGGCGGCGGGACGGATCATCGGCGCCGTGATGAAGGCCAGCGGCGGCAAGGCCGACGCGAAGGCGGTGCGGGAGAAGTTGGTGGGGCGCCTGCGGTCGTAGGACGCGTTCACGGACTGCTCGCTGCGCTCGCCGTCCGTGGCACCGGACGTCAGTCGGTCAGACGCGGTTCGAACACCGCCGGACCTCCCCGCGGACGTGGCGGGATGCGCAGGAATTGTACGGAGCCGTCGAGGAACAGCAGGTTCCCGCTGTCGGCGGAGCCGTGCCAGTCGGCGTCGCGTCCCGTGCGCTCGCGCAGCTCGTACCAGATCGGATCGCCCATGACCACGAGACGCGACGGAGCGGTCAGGATTTCCGAGCAGCACAGCGAGCGGTGCTCGCCGGCGCGGCCGGCGCGAGCGGCGTCGAGCAGTCGCTCGTTGGCGCGGTAGCTGATCCCGAACGCGCGGAGCGCCGTCCGGGGGCCGGTGCCAAAGCCCGGCGCTTCGCCGGTGATCCCGCGATCGGCGGGACAGCAGTGCTGGCTCACGACCGCGTCGCGGTCACCACGCGCCGGCCCGGTTCCGAGGTACGCGGAGAGCGGACGGCTGGAGTTGATGAACGGCGTGTCGCCGGTGGTGGAGAAGCGCACGCCGGCATAGTGCCACCCCGGCTGCACCGGCACGTAGGGAAACTCGCCGTCGTGATCGGCAAGGTAGATCCGCCACCCGGCGCCCCATGACCGGAGATGATCTGAGCAGCGGTCCCGCGCGCTCGTCTGCCTCGCCGCCGCCAGCGCGGGCAGCAGAACCGCCAGCAGCAGGCTCGCCGCCGCCAGCGACGTCGCCAGCTCGAGAATCGTCACGCCGGACTTGGGAGCGCAGGAACGCATCACGCGCACTATACGCGGCGGTGGGTCAGCCCCGCCCGGAAGCGGCCAAAAGGAGCGCCGTCAGACCGTCGCTCCCGCCTCCACGCCCAGCGCCTCGGCCATCGTGATGCCGAGATCGGCCGGGCTCTCGGAGACGTGCACGCCACACGACCGCAACGCCTCGATCTTCGCGATCGCCGTGTCGTCGGCGCCACCGATGATCGCGCCGGCGTGCCCCATACGCTTGCCCGGAGGCGCGGTGCGGCCGGCGATGAACGAGACGACCGGCTTGTTCATGTGGTCGGCCACCCACCGTCCCGCCTCGGTCTCGTCGGACCCTCCGATCTCTCCGATCATGACGACGCCGTCGGTCTCCGGATCGTCGTTGAACATCGAGAGCAGCTCGATGAAGTTCAGCCCCTTCACCGGGTCGCCGCCGATGCCGATGCACGTGGTCTGCCCGATCCCGAGCGCGCTGCACTGCCAGACCGCTTCGTAGGTGAGCGTGCCGCTCCGCGAGATCACGCCCACCGCCTTGCCGCTGGCGGCGTCGGCCTTCGCCATGTGGATGTAGCCGGGCATGATCCCGATCTTGCACCCGCCCTCGAACTTCGCCGACGGTCCTTCGCCGGAGACACAGCGTCCGGGCGTGATGATGCCGGGACAGTTGGGACCGATGAGCACCGAGTCCGGGAAGTCGCGCAGCGCCGCCCGCGCGCGAATCATGTCGCGTGTCGGAATGCCCTCGGTGATCGCGCAGATGACGCGAACGCCGGCGGCGGCGGCCTCGATGATCGAGTCACCGGCGAACGGCGGCGGCACGAAGCTCATCGTCGCCTCGGCCCCGGTCGCTTCCACCGCGTCGGCGACGGTGTCGAAGATCGGCAGCCCGTTGGCGTCCTTCTGGCCACCCTTGCCGGGGGTGATCCCGCCGACGAGGCGCGTGCCGTACTCGAGGCATCCCTTCGTGTGGAAGGCGCCGGCGGAGCCGGTGATGCCCTGACAGAGAACGCGTGAATCGCCGTTGACGAGAATGGCCATGGGTGCACCTGCGTGTGAGGATCCGTGAAGGCCGGCAGGATAGCTGCGCAATTGGGGACAGTCACCTTTTTCCGGCCGGGCTCGCATGATGGCAGCAACGCCGTCAACCGGAAAAAGGTGACTGTCCCCGCTCGCACGACCCACTACCATGATCGCGTGGCCGCTCGTCGTACCAAGCCCGCCGCCGCCCCGAAGCTCGACGCTTCGATGCGGGTCGTGATCCTGCGCGGGCCGGAGCAGTTCCTCCGCGAGGCGCACACGCGGCGGCTGGTCGAGGCGCTGGAGGCCGCCCACGGCGAGATCGAGCAGTTCACCTTCGACGGCACGAGCGTCGAGCCGGCGGTCGTCCTCGACGAGCTTCGCAGCTACGGGCTGCTCCAGACGCACAAGCTCGTCATCGTCGACCAGGCTGACAAGCTCCTGGCCGCCGCGAAGGAGACCGCCGCGGGTCACAAGTCGCCGCGCGAGCTGATGGAGCGCTATGCCGCCGCGCCGGTCGACAGCGCGACGCTGCTCCTCCGCGCCGAGACCTGGCGTCCCGGTCGCCTCGACAAGGCCGTCGAGAAGGTCGGGGCGATCATCAAGTGCGACGTGCCCGACGAGGCGACCGCCGTCGCGTGGTGCGCCGGCCGCAGCCGCAAGGAATACGGGTGCTCGATCACGTCCGAGGCCGCCTCGATGCTCGTGGAGCGAGCCGGCGCGGCCCTCGCCCGGCTCGACGCCGAACTCGGCAAGCTCGCCGCGTACGTCGGCCCGGGGGCGGAGATCGGCCCCGACGCGATCCGCGAGATGGTCGGGCTCAGCCGCGAGGAGCAGGCGTGGGCGATCCAGTCCACGCTCCTGTCGGGGTCGGCCGCGGCCTCGGTGGGCAAGATTCGCGAGCTGCTGGAGATCTCCCGACAGCCCGAGCAGCTCGTCACGTGGGCGATGACCGACATGCTGCGCAAGACGCACGCCGCCAGCCAGCTTCTGCGACGCGGAGAGGCGGCGGGCTCGATCGCGCGTGACCTGCGTCTTTGGGGCAACGAGCGGCACACCCTGCTCGCCGCCGCGAAGGCCGTGGGACCGGGCCGTCTCGCCCACCTTCTGGCCGATGCGATCCGCACCGACCAGAAGGCCAAGAGCGGGGTCGGCCACTCCGCGCGCAGTCTTGAAGTGCTCGCGGTGGAGATTGCCGATACGCTTGGCTGACCGAGCCGCAGATTCTCGAGACGCGGATGGCCAGCAGCCCGTTGAAGAAGTCCCGCGCGGCGAGAGCGCGACCAGATTCGTCAGATCAAGGAGCCGAATCGATGGCATATCCAGGGAGATACGCCGAGATTCGGCGACGCAGAGCTGGCGGATCTGGGCCGCTCGCAGCCCGCGCGACTTTTTCAACGGGCTGCCAGGAGGGCCGGAACATGCAGGAGGCACCGATGCGTCACCGGAAGCCGCGAACGTCGTTCATCATGCCGCTCATCGGCGTCGCCCTGGGCGTGGCCGGTTGTGACACGACCCCCGGCACCGCGGCGATGGCGCCGGATCCGGGGGCGCCGGATACGCTCGCGCCGATCGAAACCACCACGGATGCATCCTGGGACGGGTCCGCCGACGGCGCCGCGTTGGCGGCCCAGGCCCAGCGCGACGTGGATGCGCTGCACGAGATGCGACGCCGGGCGATGAGCGACGCCAAGCCCGCCGCCGCGCCCGCCACGGGGGCGGCGCCACCAGAGACGAAGACCACCGCCGCGACCACGCCGCCACCGGGGCGCATCCAGTGGCACGAGCCGCCGAGAGTGCGGACCTCGCCCGGCGCGATCACCGCCGCGACGACCCCCACGGGTCCCGGGCCCCTCGCCCGCGATCCCGCTCCGCCGCTGGAGGTGAAGCCGGTCGCGGTGCCGCCGGCGGCGTCGGCGAACGTGATCGCCGTCGACGACATGCGGGTCGATCTCGTGCGTCTCCGCCAGAAGCTCTACCGCGCGTCGATCGACAGCGATCAGCCGATCCGGGAGCTGATCGCGATCGCCGCGATGTCGCTGGTCGATCCGCAGCTCGAGCTGCCCGACGGCGCCGATCGCCAGCTCACCGACACCGAACAGGAAGTGCTACGCGACCTGCACGCTTTCTTCGTGCGTCTCGGCGGCTCGCTGGACGGATCCGCCCGCGCCGATGAGGCAATCGCGCTTGCGGTGAACGATCTCCAGAAGTCCCTCGTCCCCGAATCGTCGCTCGGGCTGCCGACGGCCCGGCTCTGCTGGCGCGTCGGAGGCTTCGGCGACTTCGAGCCGTTCGATCGCACCGCGTTCCTCGCCCACGCCGAGCAGCAGTTCATCCTCTACCTGGAGATCGACGGCTTCACGAGCCGCGCCAACGAGCGCGGGCAGTGGGTCACGGAAGTGTCGCAGCGGCTGGAGATCTACAGCGATCGCGACGGTATCCCCGTGTGGAGCGAGTCATGGCAGAAGGCGGTGGACGTGACCGCCAACCAGCGTCGCGACTTCTTCACGACGCAGCTCATCACGCTGCCGAAGGCGTTGTCCGTGGGCCGTTACCAGCTCAAGATCCAGGTTCGCGACGAGGCGTCGGGGGCCGAGTCCGAGGAGAGCATCGCCTTCGAGATGGTCGCCGATCCCAAGATGGCCGCGAGCGTTCCGCGGTAGGCCAGCCCTTCGTCACGGCGTCGCCGCATCGACCAGCCTCGCCCCTGCATGCTCCGCCCTCGACCGCAGGTTGTCGAGCACGTTCATGAAGTTGATGTACGCCTCGTACGGGCAGTCGTACGGGCTGAAGTACTTGTGGACGTCGCCGTCGGCCCAGAACTTCGTGCACATGTAGTAGAGATGGTCGGACGTCGTGAGCTTCCGCCAGTCCTCGAGGAGCCACGGGTCGTCGGCCTCGTCCACTGCCTTCACGGCTTTCTCGAGGCCGTACAGCTCGGTCGCGGCGTTCTGCTGCATGGCGTTGCCGAGCCACGCGGTGAGGTCCCGCTCGGTGTCTGCCCACGAGATCGGCTCCGGCACGTCGTACACGCCGATCGGCGTGTATCGCTCGACGGCCTCGCTGGGCGTGACGAAGTCGTTCTGCCCCGGGTTCACGTCGAAGATCATCTGCGGCAGCACGTCGAGGAAGTCGAAGATCCCGGTGTCCTCCCACTGGTGCTCGCCGAGCGTCTCGTAGTCCATGAAGAGATTGCAGAGGTACCCGTCGCCGTTGATCTGGTTCACCCACTCCGCGAACGTCTCGGCGCGCAACGGCCACTCCGACCAGTTGCGGTCGGAGAAGCGGAACGCGATGTCGTCGCTCAACCGGTAGTTCTTGAGCAGCAGACGCACACGCTCGCCGGACGGGTCCTCGATGCCGGATCCCGCCGGAGGCAGGTAGACGTAGTTGGCCGATCGGTATCCCAGCAGCCGGTCGACGCCCTCGCTGAGCACCGCGCGCCACCGCCCCTGCCGCTGAAGGTGTTCGGCGAGCTTGTTGGCGTACGCGAGCTCCGTGTTGCGGAACACCGTCGGCTCGCACCCGAACAGGCTCTTCAGACGCTCGCAGTGCCGCGCGACCTGGGCGTCGAACTCCTCCGGTGAGAAGAGGAAGCTCAACGAGTGGTGCGATGTCTCGGCGATGAACTCGCACGAACCCGTCGCGGCGAGTTCCTGGAGCATCTCGATGATGTCCGGCGCCCACTCCGCGAACTGATCGAGCGCCGTCCCCGTCACCGCGAACGCCAACTTGAAGCGCCCCTCGTGACGACGGACGAGATCGAGCAGCAGGCGGGTCGCGGGGCGATAGCACTTCTCCGCGACCTTCTCGCAGATCTTCCGGTTCGCCTCGTTGTCGAAGTAGAACGGATCCTCGTCGAACACCGAGTAGCGGCGGATCCGGAACGGCTGGTGCACCTGGAAGTAGAAGCAGACGGAGGTCACGTGGGCAGTGTAGCGACGGAGCGAACCGGCGCCGAAGCGGCGGGTGGAATCGCTACCATGCCCGCATGCCCACCCTGACCCGCGACGAGCTTGCCGGCCGGATCGCCGCGATCTCGCTGCTCCGCGGCGAGTTCACGCTCCGCAGCGGGCGCACGAGCAGCTATTACCTCGACAAGTACCTCTTCTCGACCCAGCCGGACATCCTCGCCGCCCTCGGCACGCTCTTCGCGGAGCGGCTGCCGGGGGGCGTCACCCGGCTCGCCGGAGCGGAACTCGGCGGGATCCCCCTCGTCTCGGCGGCGTCCATGGCGAGCGGCCTCCCCTGCGTGTTCATCCGCAACCAGCGCAAGGACTACGGCACCGCCCGCCAGCTCGAGGGCCGGCTGGAGCCGGGCGACGTCGTCGCCGTCGTCGAGGACGTCGCCACCACCGGCGGCCAGGTGCTGGAGGCGGCCGCCGTGCTCGAGGCCGAAGGCGCGTCGGTCGCGACGATCATCGCGGTGATCGACCGCGAGGAAGGGGCCCGCGAGAACATCGAGGGCAAGGGCTACCGGTTCGACGCGCTGTTCACCACCCGCGACCTCGGCATCACCCCCGACTGAGAAGAGTGGGGTGCTACCGGGTCCGGCGGCTCAGCCACCAGAGGCCCGCGCAGCCCAGCGTCCCGATCACGATCAGCTCCGCCCCCCGATTCACCAGGTCCGCCGTTACGCCGATCTCCAGCGGCGCGGCGGCGAGGAACGGGGCGAGCAGGCCGATCGCCCACTCCCGCAGGCCGAGGCCGTTGCCGACCACGGGCACCATCGTCGCGATGACGCCGACGCACGCGAAGGCCAGGGCGGCGGTGGGTGACACCGGCGTGCCGATGATCGCGAACGCGAGGTGGTAGCGGAGCGCCCAGACGAGCACCTCCAGGTACCGCAGGAGCGCCGCCGGCAGCCATCGCGTGCGGCGGAACCACCACGCCCCCGCGATGAGCGGAGCGAGCGGGATCGCCACCCCGTACCAGAGCGACCACCCCCCGGCCGCCGAGATCGCCGCGACGGCGGCGAGGAACAGCGCGATGGCGGCACTGAGCCCGGCCGCCTCCACGATCGAGCGCGCGGTGGACGCGACCGGAATGCCGTTCACGCGGCGGTGGTACGCGATGCGTCCGAACATGCCCGGGCGCATCGGCAGGTAGTTCATCAGGGTGGCGACGGCGATCACCGCCTGCATCTCCAGCCCGCCGACGCGACCGTAGCGCGACAGGATCAGACGCAGGTACGCGGCCGTCAGGACGACGTTCGCCACCACGCAGGCGAGCAAACCGGCGACGTCGCCGAGCCGGGGAGCCTGCGCCGCCTCGAACGCCGCGGCGAGATCTCCGCGACGGGACCACAGCAGCGCGGCGGCGGCGGCAAGCAACGCGACGCCGACCGCGAAGCGGACGTACGGTCGCACGGTGCCCGCCCGTCGCGGCTCAGTCACGGCTCCAGCGACGACGCCCCGCTCGTCGCCGAGGGGAGGCGCCGGATCTCCGCCTGGCGGATGAGCCGATCACGGGTGGCGACGGCGAGCAGCTTCAGCCCCTCGTCGTCCGACTCGAGCACGGCGTTGAGCAGCGGGTCGTCGACCGAGTTGGTGTGGTAGATCAGGTACATGAATCGGACGAGCCGGTTCTCGCTGACCTTGGCGAGGTCGCGGATGGGTTCGAGCAGCGCCGTGGCCGGCAGCGCACCGAGCAGCCACGCCTGCGATCGACCGTTCATCTTCTGGAACGCCTGGACGATCGGTTCACGCTCGAACACGAGGTCCGCGCTGTGTTGCTCGATGAGTTCGTCGAGCTGGATCACGCGCTGCCTCGCCTCGGGATCGGTCTTCGGGAGCAGTTCGTCCCGCTCGCGCTCCATGAGCTCCAGCAGGGTGACGCGGTCGGCGAGAACGTGGCCGAGCAACCCGAGCCGAACCAGCTCCGTGTCCGTCGGGTTCTCCAGCGCGGCCATCGACTCCGTAACCCACTCGCTCGTGATCCGCGCGCCGTCCACGCGAAGGGTGATCGTCGGCTGCTCGACGCCGAGCAACGACGGCAGGATCGCCCCTTGGGGCGTCGCCCGGAAGTTGAGCGTGCCCCGGAGCTCGACGAACATCCCGCCGCGAGCGTTGGTGTAGAGTTCTCGCCCGATCTCGTACCAGCGCAGATCGACGGGGACCGTGAGCTTCCCGCGCGGCTCCAGACGCAGTCGCCGATCGATGTCCACCACGATCATCTCGCTCGGTCGCTCCCCGCCGACCTGCGGGAACGACCCCATCGCGAAGAGGATGACCTGCGGGTGAACGGGGCCATTCCGGTCGATCGCGAGCGGGTACGGCGAGTTGTTCGTGATCTCCACGTTGACGATCACCGGCTCGTAGGGCGAGAAGCGCGACGCAATGGGCCGGAGACGCAGGCCCAGCGCGAGCGTCGGGTTGTCCGGATAGCGATCGATGAAACCGGGGATCGACGCCGCCAGCTCCTCGAGCCGCTTCGCGAGGTCGCTGGGTGGCACGCGACGCCCGAGGATCGTCGCGAGGAGATTCGCCGCTTCCACGCCGATCAGCGATCCCGGCTGGGCACGGACGGCCGCCAGCAGCGCCCGCGCCTGCTCCTTCGGGCGACCTTGGACCTCGGCGATCCGCGCCCGCCCGAGGTGGCCGGCGGCCTCGTCGCCGGGAAGCGATTCCAGCCGTTCGCGGGCCACGTCGTACTCACCGCGTCGCAACGCCCGCCAGCCCTCGAAGAGCGCTCGCGCCGTGTCGCTGAGCGGCTGGTACCGCTCGGCCTCGGCGAGGAGCGTGGCGACGAGCTCGTCATCGCCGCTCAGCCACACGCCGACCCACGCCTTCTCCAGACGCAGACGTGCCACCGTGGCCGGATCGGGGTCCTCGGCTTCCTCGGCCGCGGCGATGACCGCGTCGTACGCGGCGAGCGCCCGCGTGATCGAGCGGACCGCGTCCACGGAGCCTTCCGCGACGTGGATCGCCGCTCGCACCGCCGCCAGCGTGGGACGCAGGTGCGCGGTGATCCTCGCACGCTCGAGCGGATCGAGCCCGGCGTCTTCGCGGATCGTGTCGCCGCGAAGCTGCTGGTCGAATGCCTGCTGGCGCTCCCGGATCAGGCGAAGCGCTTCGTCCGAGTGGCCGTTGGCCCAGTGGGCGACCGCCTGGTCACCGAGCAACTCGCCGGCGGGGGCCACCCGGAGTTCGTCCTGGTTGCGCGACGACAGGCTGTAGAACCGCTCGGCGCCACCGTACGCCCCATGATGCAGGAAGAGCTCCGCGAGCGCGGCCTGGATCGTGACGTCGGTCGGGTCCGCGATCAGGAGGTTCGTGAGCAGCTCCGCTTCGGCGTATGGATCGGCGACGTTCACGCGGAAGAAGCCCGCGGCGATCGCGGCCGCGGCACGGTTCGCCGGATCGATCGCGGCGGCTTCGCCCAGCGACATGGCGAACCCGTCGAGGTCGCCGTGTCGACGCTGGAGCAACGCGAGGTCGAGCATGAGACGCGATGCGACCGGCACTCCGAGCTGATTGCGGACCTTCGGCTCCAGGACTCGCTCATAGGCGGCGATGCGCTGCTCGACGCTGTCGTAGCGTTCCAGCGCGAGGTTGATCCGCATGAGACGCACCACGTCGTCAGCGGGATCGAGACGCGTGATCTGGTCCACGGCCTGCGAGAGCAGATCCTCGCGCTCGGCGAGGATGGCCATCCGCATCACCAGCCGCCAGATTTCGGCGTTCTTCGGGTCGAGCCGAACCGCCTCCTGCGCAAGCATGACCGCCGCCTCGATGTTGCGCAGCGAGAGCTCCGCCTCCCCCTTGATGAGGTTCGTGGAGATGCGGGCGAACTGCATCGCCAGCCTCTGCTCGACGGGCACGGCGACCGGCTCCGCGAGAGCGGTTCCGGCGAGCGCGAGCGAGACGATCGTCACCGCGACCGCCGCCACCCACCTCGGGTCTCCTGGTCGCGCGCGGCCTGCTCGCATGGGCGTACTCCTCACGGAGGGGCTCCGGGCACCCCGCGGATACCGAACGCATCCCGTCCGGGCACTCTAGAAATCGGCCCGATGTGCGGCAAATCTCCGCTTCGATGCGATTGGGCTCGCGAACCGGCCCTCTGTTCTCGGGATCCGCCCCTCACCGCCCTGCGAACCGGATAGGGGTCGGATGAGGGTGCCGCCAGCCTCCGTCGGGTGGCGGTTATCGATTACACTGCAGGATCGCTCTGATACGGCTCGATCCGCCCGGTGGTTCGGGCCGCGACCCCGCTGGCCTGGTCTGGAGTTCCTCGCAACGATGGCTCACCATCCTGTCATGGCGCGCGTGGCGCCAGCGCTGCTGGCGCTCCTGGTTTCGACCGCGGCCGCGTTCGCGGCACCGCAGTCGATCACCGGTCTGACATCGGCCAACTCGTTGTCGCCGGACGAGGTTCGGAGAATCGAATCGTACGTCGAAGACCTGCTCGATCGCCTGCGCGACGCGGCGGACGATCCGGCCGAGGTGCGTGACATCCGCCGGGATTTCATCTCGCCGGTGGCCCGCGGCTCCACGAGCGGCATCTTCCTCGACAAGTACAGCCGGGCGTCGCTCGACGGCCTGGAGGGAATCGTCTCCAGCGGTAACCCGCACACGTCCGCGAACGCGTTGATCGTCATGTCCAATCTCGGGACCGAGCGCGCGCTGGACACCCTCCTGCGTCACGTGTCGGTCCGAGACGAGGACCAGCGATTCAATCGCCTCACGGCGGCGCGCGGGTGCGAGCAGCTCTTCCGCAACCGGCACTTCCAGGACGCGATGCCGAAGAAGATCACGACCGCCGCGCGGCGGCTCGCCGCCGCCGCGAAGGTCGAGACCGATCCGCTGACGCTCCGCCACCTCGGCCTCGCGATCTTCGCCGCCGGGCAGATGGAGAAACTCCAGGCGGCCCCGCGACAGCAGATCCAGGGGTACCTCATCGAGGTGCTGGAGAGCGTGGGTGAGCGGGCGGCGGCCGCGTCCGCCACCGAGGATCCGATCGGCATGCTCGCGGCGGTCTACCCGGTGCTGCACGGCCTCCGCAATGCCTACCTCGAGACCGACTCGCAGACCCTCCAGAAGAAGCTGGGACGTCAGCTCGGTCCGTGTCTGCGGGCGCTGCTCGAGGTTGCGACCGCACACTGGGCGATGGCCCAGCAGCAGCCGCGTCACGACGGGCAACCCGGCAACACGATCAACCTCTGCGAGCGGTTCCTCACGGTCATCGATCGGTTCGTCCGGAGCGCCGACCCGCCGGAGACCGACATGAAGCACCACTGGGACATGGGCGACGAGACCCGCTACAAGGCGGATCTCGACCTCTGGGACGACATCCTCAACAACGCGCCGTATTGACCGGTGGACCCCTTCCGCGACGGTCGGTTGGGTAGACTGACCCGCGATGAAGCTCCTCGCGCCGCTCGCGCTCATTGCCGCCGCCCTGGTGGCCGTCGTCTGGCTCGACGACACGCCGACGGAAGCGGACCTCGTCTTCGTCAACCAGAACGAGGTGTTCACGCTCGATCCGCAGCGGATGAGTTATGTGCAGGACCTGCGTCTCGCGCACCTGCTCTACGAGGGTCTCGTCCGCTGGAACAACTTCGACTTCTCGATCGTGCCCGCGGTCGCGGTCGCGCTGCCGTCGGTTTCCGAGGACGGTCGAACGTACACCTTCACCCTGCGCCCCGACGCGCGGTGGTCCGATGGGCAGCCGGTCACGGCGCACGACTTCATCCACTCGTGGATGCGGGCCGTGCTGCCGGACACCGCGGCCGACTACTCCAACCTGTTCTTCGTGATCGACGGGGCCGAGGCGTTCTTCGAGTGGCGCGTGCTCCAGACCCGCGGCTTCGTGGCCAATCCCTGGAGCGACGACGAGGCGCCCGACCCGGAGTCGGTGCGGGCGCTGATCACGCGGCTGCGCGGGCTCACCGACGCCACGGAGACGCTCCCGGCGACGATCGCCGATCGGCTCGCCGCCGCCGCTGACCCGGAGCGGGTCCGCGCCGAACTGGCCGTTCTGGAGACATCGCTGCGCGAAGAGGCGTGGGGCAATCTCGAAGCCGATCTCGCCGAGGTCGACGCGTGCCGCGCGTGGGTCGGCGTTCTCGAACTGGTGCGCGCCGACGAGGCGAGGTGGATGTGGGAGCAGGCCGAGCGACGCTTCGCCGAGACGGTCGGGCTCCGCGCCGACGGCGACCACGTCCTGGAAGTACGTCTCCGGCGGCCCACCCCGTACTTCCTCGACCTGCTCTGCTTCGGCGTGTTCTTCCCCGTCCACCGACCGACGGTGGAGGGGTGGCCCGAGGGCACCGTGCCCGCCGACGGCTGGCACCACGCCGAGCCGCCCCCGTTCGCCGATCGCCGCTGGGTGCGTCTCACGCCGGAGACCGGCAAGCTGGAGCAGAAGCACGGGTGGGCGCGCCCCGACCACCACGTCGGCAACGGCACCCATCGCCTGCGCCAGTGGCGCTACAAACGTGATCTGCGCCTGGAGCGCAGCGAGACCTTCCACACCCCCGAGCAGATCCGGACCGACTCGATCCTCGCCCTCACGATCGAGGATACGAACACCGCGGTGCTCGCGTTCGAGTCGGGACGCATCGACTGGCTGGCCGACGTCAGCGCCGAGTACGAGTCGGACATGCTCCACGAGCTGGAGGCGTACGAGGAGCGGTTCGCCCACCGCATCGCCGTCGCGAAGGACGACGGCCTGACCACCGACGAGATCCTCGCTTCGCTGCCGCCGCCGGGACCGCACGAGCGTCGCAACATCCGCGCGTTCCCGACGTTCGGGACCGAGTTCTTCAGCTACAACTGCCGGCCGACGCTCGCCGGCGGCGCGCCGAATCCGTTCTCGGATGCACGCGTGCGCCGCGCGTTCTCGGCCGCGATCGACAAGCAGATGATCGTGGACCTCGTGACGCGTCTGCACGAACCGGTCGCGACGACGCTCATTCCGCGTGACTCGATCGACGGCTATCCCAGCCCCGAGGGGCTCGAGCACAATGCGGACCGGGCGCGGCGCTTGCTCGCGGAAGCGGAATGGACGGACTCCGACGGCGACGGTCTCGTGGACCGCGGCGGCGTGCCGTTCCCCACCGTGGATCTGCTCTACACGACGAACGTGCCGCGCTACAAGTGGATCTCGTTGAACCTCCAGGCGCAGTGGGAGCGCGAACTGGGCGTGCGCGTCGAGCTGCGCCCGGCCGAGACGAAGTTCTACCGGGAGGATCTCAAGCGCGGGCGGTTCATGATCGCGCGCGGCCGGTGGTACGGCGACTACGGAGACCCGACGACGTTCCTCGACATCTGCCGGTCGACCGACGGCAACAACGATCGCAAGTACCGAAGCGACGTCGTGGACGGCCTGCTCGACGAAGCGGCCGTGATCCGCGATCGCGACACGCGCATGCGCAAGCTCGCGGAATGCGAGGAGGTGCTCTTCGGACCCGACGGCGACCACCCGATGATCGTGCTCTGCCAGCTCATGCAGGTGTACATGTACGAGCCGGGGCGTGTCCGCGGCCTGAGCACGCACCCGCGGCTCACGCAATTCCTCTGGCAGATGCAGGTGCAGGACTGATGGCCGGCCTGATCGTCCGACGGCTGGCTCAGCTCCCGCTCATCCTGCTCGTGGTGTACACGATCGCCTTCACGCTGGCGTGGCTCGTCCCCGGCAATCCGCTGGAGAACCCGGAGGGGCGCCGCCCGTCCGACGAGGTCATGCAGGCGATGCTCGAGCAGTACCGGCTCGACAGCTACTGGGGCTTCTACTGGGACTACCTCGGCAAGGCGACGAGCGCAAGCTGGGCGTTCGGCGACCACGACCGGCCCTTCGACCTGGGCCCGAGCCTGAAACACGAGAACTGGACGGTGAACGAGATCCTCGCCGCGGGCCTGCCCGTGTCCATCTCGCTCGGGCTCACGGCGATGCTGGTGGCGTGCGTGATCGGGCTCACCGCCGGCGTCATCGGCGCGGTGCGCCCGGGGTCGCTCGCGGACCTCGCGACGCTGCTCGTCGCGCTGGTGGGGATCAGCCTGCCGACGTTCGTCATCGGGACCGTTCTGCTCGTCGTCTTCTCCGTGCAGATGAAGATCTTCCCCGTCGGCGGCTGGGGCGGGTTCTCGCACCTCGTGCTGCCGGCGATCACGCTCTCGCTGCCGTTCGCCGCGTACATCGCCCGCCTCACGCGGTTCGGGATGATCGAGCAACTCGAGGAGGACTACGTCCGCACCGCGCGCGCCAAGGGCCTCCCGGAATACAAGGTCGTGCTCAAGCACGCCCTGAAGAACGCGTTCCTTCCGGTGCTCAGCTATCTCGGACCCGCCGCCGCGATCGCGTTGACGGGGTCGTTCGTCGTCGAGAAGGTGTTCGCCGTGCCGGGGATCGGCACGCACTTCGTGGACGCGGTGCTGAGCAAGGACCTCACGCTGATCATGGGTGTCGTGCTCACGTACGCGACGATGCTCATCATCTTCAACCTCGTCGTGGACGTGATGTACCGATGGGTCGACCCGCGTATCTCGCTGGGCTGATCGGGCTCCTGCTGCTCGGCGCCTGTTCGGGCGGGAGCGAGGAACCGGAGGTGCGCGTGTTCGCCGCCGCGAGCACCGCGGGCGCGCTCGACGAGGCCGCGCGGCGATTCGAGGAGGCGACCGGCGTGCGCGTGACGTGCAGCTACGCGGGCTCGGGCACGCTCGCGCGGCAGATCGAACAGGGCGCGTCGGCGGACGTGTTCCTCTCGGCGCACCGGATGTGGGTGGATCACCTCGAGGCGCGAGGGCTGCTGCGGTCGAGGCGGCCGTTCCTGAGGAACCGGATCGTCATCGTTCGGCGCGCGGATGAGCAACCGGTGCCGGGCACGTCGGCGCTCGAGGGCCGCATCGCGCTGGGCGACCCCCAGTACGTGCCCGCCGGGACCTACGCGCAACAGGCGCTGCGCACGACCGGCACCTGGGACGTTCTGCGCGGCCGGCTCGTCACGACGCCGAACGTGCGCGCTGCCCTTCGTCTCGTCGAGATCGGCGAAACCGACTCGGGAATCGTGTACGCCACCGACGCCCACGCCAACGACGCCGTGCGTGTCGCGCACCTGATCCCGGAGACGGATCACGATCCGATCGAGTACCCGGTGGCCGTCTGCGCGGGAGCGGGCGACGACGCGGCCGCGTTCGTGGCGTTCCTGCGGACACCGGAGGTACTGACCGTGTTCGAGGAACACGGGTTCACCGCCGCGCGCGAAAGGTGATCCGGCCCTCGCCTGCCTCGCTGCTCGATTTTCCCACCTCTCCCCGCCGCGGGGAGAGGTCGGCGAGCGAAGCGAGCCGGGTGAGGGGCGAGCGTGCAAGGACGCCCGCCCTCACCTGCCTCGCTACGCGAGGCTGTCCTCTCCCGGGGGGAGAGGGGTTCCCTCCCATGGGCGTCCGTCTCTCAGCCGGTATTCTCTCCGTTCGTGCTCGCCTTCCTCACCGACTCCGAATGGACCGCCGTACGCCTGTCCGCGGAGGTGGCGTTGTGGGCCGTCGTGGTGAGCGTCGTGCCCGGCGTGCTCTGCGCCTGGGTGCTCGCCCGGGGGCGGTTCCGCGGCAAGGCGCTGCTCGACGCCGTGATCCACCTGCCGCTGGTGCTTCCGCCGGTGGTGACCGGCTACGCGCTGCTGCTGGTCCTGGGACGACGCGGGGTGGTGGGACGATGGCTCGATGAGACGCTGGGCATCGAGATTGCGTTCACGCGGACGGCCGCGGTGATCGCGGCGGCGGTGATCGGCTTTCCCCTGCTCGTCCGCGCGTCTCGGCTCGGCATCGAGCTGGTCGATCGGGGCCTCGAGGACGCGGCGCGCACGCTCGGGGCCGGAACCTGGCGGCGCCTGCTCACGATCACCGTGCCCCTGGCCCTGCCCGGCATCCTGACCGGCGTCGTGCTCACGTTCGCGCGCGGGCTCGGTGAGTTCGGCGCGACGATCACGTTCGCCGGCAACGTCGCCGGCGAGACCCGCACGCTTCCGCTGGCCGTCTACACGTTCACGCAGGTCCCCGGCGGCGACGCGCCGGCGATGCGTCTCGTCGTCATCTCGATCGTGCTGTCCCTGACGGCGCTGCTCATGTCGGAAGTGCTCGCGCGGCGCGTCTCCGCGCGGCTGGGAAGACGGTGATGCTCGACGTTGACGTCCGCCATACCGCCGCAGGCCTCGACCTGCACTACGCGTTCCGAACCGACGCGGTCGTCACCGGCGTCTTCGGCGCGTCCGGGGCGGGAAAGACGTCGCTGCTGCACCTCGTCGCCGGCCTCCTGAGGCCGACGGGCGGACGCATCGCCCTCGACGACACCGTGCTCTTCGACCCCGCCGCGGGCGTTGACGTTCCGGTGCACCGGCGCCGGGTCGGCATGGTGTTCCAGGACGATCGGCTCTTTCCCCACCGAACGGTGCTGGCCAACCTCCGCTACGGGATGCGGCGCGGTGACGACGGCTCGCCGACGCTCGAGGAGATCGTCGACCTGCTCGGCCTGCGCGACCTGGTCGAACGCCGCCCGCGGACGCTCTCCGGCGGCGAACGCCAGCGGGTGGCGATCGGGCGGGCGTTGCTGGCGCGGCCGCGGGTTCTGCTGCTGGACGAGCCGGTCTCGTCGCTCGACCTTGCCAGACGCGGGCGCTTCCTCGCCCTGATCGCCCGGATCCGGGATCGCTTCCCGATCCCCATGCTCTACGTGAGCCACGACCTTACGGAGATCCTCTCCCTGACCGATCGCCTGCTGCTCGTGGATGAAGGACGCATCGCCGGTCACGGCGCGTTGCACGAGATCGTCCGCGACACGCCGGCGTGGGAACGGCTGCGCGAGCTGGGTCCGGTCAACGTGCTGCGGCTGCGGCTGCTCGTGCACGACGAGCGGGCGGGGATGTCGCGCTTCCGCCTGATCGGCTCCGCGGACGCGCCCGACACCGAACTCGTCGGCCCAATCACCACGCTGCCCAAGAACGCGAGCGTGCTCGCGGCGGTCCGGCCCGAGGACATCGCCCTCGCCCTCGCGCCGGTTGAGGGGATCTCGATCCGGAACCAGGTTCGGGGGCTCGTCACGCGGGTCTCGACGCACGCCGACCGCTCCCTGGCGGAGGTCGACATCGGCGCCCCCGTTCTCGTGGAGGTCAGCCACCAGACGGTGCGCGAGATGGCGCTGGAGCCGGGACGCCCGGTGCGGTGCCTCATCAAGAGCAACGCCCTGCGATACCTGGGCTCGGAGCCCGATTGAGAGTTGTGGAAATGAAAAAGGCTCGGGAGAGGACGAGCCTCTCACCGAGCCCTTCCGGGGGCAAATGAATCCGTCCCAAGTATACCTGTACGAGATCCGGGAACATTCCGGAAAAGCGTCGGTTTTGCGCGACCCCCCGATCCACAAACGGCGATCGGATACATAACTCTCGTGCTGCAAGAAGGTTACCGCCGCCCCATGGGCATCGGTACACTGGGGTCGTGACCCACACCGTCGATGCCGTGATGCTCGAGCAGCGGGCCGCCTCGTTCACCCGGCGGTCCGTCAAGACCGAGGCGAAACGCCGCGGCCTGCGGCTGGCCGTCTCGATGCTCGATCTCACCACCCTGGAGGGGTGCGACTCGCCGGAGAAGGTGCGGGCGTTGTGCCGACGCGCGATCGAGCCGTACGGCGGACCGCTCGACGAACCGTTGCCACCGGTGGCGGCGGTGTGCGTCTACCCCGCGCTGGTCCCCGTCGCGTGCGCGGCGGTGGCGGGCTCGACGGTGAAGGTGGCCTCCGTCGCCTCCGCGTTTCCCTCCGGCCAGTACCCGATCGAGGTGCGCGTCGACGACGTGCACGCAGCGGTCGAGGCCGGCGCCGACGAGATCGACATGGTGATCAACCGCGGCGCGTTCCTCTCGGGGCGCTTCGAGGAGGTCGCCGACGAGATCCGCCGGATCAAGGCCGCGTGCGGCGCGGCGCATCTCAAGATCATCCTGGAGACGGGCGAGCTTGGCTCGTACGACGCCATCCGCCACGCGAGCGACCTCGCGATCGAGGCCGCGACCTCCGTGCCCGGCGCCGAGCCGCTGCGCGACGGCGAGGTCTTCGTGAAGACGTCCACGGGCAAGATCTCCCCGGCGGCGACGATGGCATCCACGCTCGTGCTCCTCGAGTCCGTGCGCGATCACTTCCTCGCCACGGGCGTGCGCCTCGGCGTCAAGCCCGCCGGCGGCATCCGCAAGTCCAAGCAGGCGCTGCACTACCTCGTGATGGTCAAGGAGACGCTCGGCGACGCGTGGCTCACGCCCGACCTCTTCCGCTTCGGCGCCTCCAGCCTGCTCGACGACCTGCTGCGCCAGGTCATCTTCCACACGACGGGTCGGTACCCGGCGTTCCACGACTTCGCCGGGGCGTAGGATCACCGACCGGAGCCCGCCATGACCACGCCTTCCCCCCAGGACACGACGGCACCGGACGCGCCCGCGGCGCCCGCCGACGGCGTTCCCTGGGAGTACAGCGCCGCCCCCGAGCGCACGCCCGTGAAGATCGACGACCGCTGCCGTCTCTTCATTGGCGGCAAGTTCGTCGCCCCGAAATCGCGCAAGCACTTCCCGACGATCAACCCGGCGACGGAACAGACGCTCGCGGAGATCGCCGACGGCGGTCCGAAGGATGTCGACGCGGCCGTCGCGGCGGCGCGGGCTGCACAGCCGAAGTGGGCGAAGCTGCGGCCGCAGGAGCGGGCGAAGTACGTCTTCCGGATCGCGCGGCGCATCCAGGAGCGCTCGCGCGAGCTGGCGGTGCTGGAGACGATGGACGGCGGCAAGCCGATCAAGGAGTCGCGCGACATCGACGTGCCGCTCGCCGCGCAGCACTTCTTCTACCACGCCGGCTGGTGCGACAAGCTCGCCTGCGCGTTCGCGGGGCGCACGCCGCGCCCGATCGGCGTGTGCGGCCAGATCATCCCGTGGAACTTCCCGCTGCTCATGCTGGCGTGGAAGATCGCTCCCGCCATCGCGTGCGGCAACACGAGCGTGCTCAAGCCCGCGGAGACGACGCCGCTCACCGCCCTGCGCTTCGCGGAGATCTGCCGCGAGGTCGAGCTTCCCGACGGCGTCGTGAACATCGTGACCGGCGGGCCGGAGACGGGCCGTCTGCTCGTCGAACATCCGGACGTCGACAAGATCGCCTTCACGGGATCGACCGAGGTCGGGCGCCGGATCGCCCGCTCCTGCGCCGAGCGCCGCCGCCGGCTCACGCTGGAGCTTGGAGGCAAGAGCCCGCACGTCGTGTTCGAGGACGCGTCGATCGACCAGGCGGTCGAGGGCATCGTCCAGGGGATCTACTTCAACCAGGGTCACGTCTGCTGCGCCGGCTCGCGTCTGCTCGTCCAGGAGTCGATCCGCGAGCCGTTCATCCGCAAGCTCGAGCACCGGATGAACTCGCTGCGGGTGGGCGACCCGCTCGACAAGAACACGGACGTCGGCGCGGTGAACTCCAGGGCGCAGCTCAAGACCATCGAGCACTACCTCGACGTCGGCCAGGAAGAGGGCGCGACGTTCCACCAGGTGTCGGCGACGGGCGCCGGCGCGCTGCCGAAGAAGGGCTACTGGTGCCGCCCGTGCTTCTTCAGCGACGTGCAACCGTCGCACGTGGTCGCGCGGGAGGAGATCTTCGGCCCGGTGCTCGTCGTGATGACGTTCCGAACACCGGAAGAGGCGATCGCGCGGGCCAACGACACACCGTACGGCCTCGCCGCCGGCGTGTGGACGGACAAGGGCGCCCGGATGTTCGAGATGGCGCGGCGGCTCAAGGCCGGCGTGATCTGGTGCAACACCTACAACCGGTTCGACGCCGCGTCGCCCTTCGGCGGATACCGCGAATCCGGGTTCGGGCGCGAGGGCGGCCAGCACGGGTTGCGCGCCTACGTGGAGCTGACCTGACCATGTCGCGTCTCTCGGTCGTCAAGACCTGCAAGCTGTACATCAACGGGGCGTTCGTGCGCAGCGAGTCCGGACGCACCTTCGCGGCCGAGGACGCCAACGGCGAGCTGCTCGCGCACGTGTCGCAGGGCTCGCGCAAGGACGTGCGTGACGCGGTGGACGCGGCGCACGCGGCCCAGGGCCGCTGGTCGTCACGCTCGGCGTACAACCGCGGGCAGATCCTCTACCGCATGGCGGAGATGATGGAAGGCCGCCGCGGCGAGTTCGTCGAAGCGATCCGGTCCACCACGGGCTACACGCTCGGCGAAGCGCGACGCGAGGTCGACACGTCGGTCGATCGCCTCGTCTGCTTCGCGGGCTGGGCGGACAAGATCGCCCACGTGCTCGGCGGCGCGAACCCGGTGGTCGGTCCGTACTACAACTTCACCGTGCCCGAGGCGACGGGCGTGGTCGCCCTGCTCGTCCCCGACGAGCCGCCGCTGCTCTCGCTCGTGTCGATGCTCGCCCCGCCGCTGTGCGCGGGCAACACGATCGTCGCCGTCGCGAGCGCCGTTCACCCGCTGCCCGCCGTGCTGCTCAGCGAAGTCTGCGCGACGTCCGACGTCCCCGCCGGCTCCGTCAACATCATCACCGCCCACCGCACCGAGCTGCTCGAGCACGTCGCCAGCCACCGCGAGATCGAAGCGATCGCCGCCGCGAACCTCGACGAGCCCCAACGCATCACGCTCCAGCAACTCGCCGCCGACAACATCACCCGCGTCCACGCCCGCACCCTCGACGACGACGGCTGGTACGACGCCGACGCGACGGAGTCGCCGTGGACGATCGAGCCCTTCGTCGAGATGAAGACGATCTGGCACCCGTCGGCGACGTAGGCACGCGGGACACAGGACATGACGCAGTCGTCGGAGATCATCGGGTGCACGGCCAATCCGACCGACCTCTTCTGGCTCATCTTCACGAAGTTCAGAAACGACCGAGACATCTCCGGCCATTTTCTTGGCCAGGCGGCGGCGACGGTTGCCAAGGCCCTGCAATCGGGGACCGGTCCGGGCGTGGTCCACGATCTCGCGACACTGCTCTACCTCGCGTCATGCGAGGACTGCGATCTCGACTCCACCGTGAGCGAGGAGATCCACGACGATACGGCAGTTGTCACGGTCGTCCCGAATCAGAACACCTCGATTCGACGCCAGGTGCACATGCGTCGGATCGGTCGGGCCTGGAAGGTCTACTTTCCAGCGCAGATCTGACCCGGCATCCCTTCGTGACGGATGGCGTCGCAGGAGCCAGGCAACTGCTCGCGTTCTACCCGCGGTCAATCAGTGCTTGACGCGTTCAGCCATCGTGCGAGCGCGGAGTCATCTGCTTCACCGGGACGACGCAGAGCGGCCATGACGCGCGGTTGACCGAACAGCAGCCGGTGCTCGGCCAGGAACCCGTTGAGCTGATGCTCGGAGAGGTTGCTCAAGCGATCGAAGATTCGCGTCCACGTCGGCTCGAAGTCCCCGCCCAGCGACCGGGCGATCTCGAGGCGCGCGAGGTGTTCCTGCATTTCCTCTCGCACGACACGCCGCGCGGTGGGATCCTCCGGCCAGAAGCCCGCTGCCACGTCATCCTTCGTCATGCCCGTAAACGGAATCGGGATCGTCCACGGGTGGGGCGTGCGCCGGCGATAGTCACGTGCGTTCCACCAGATGTCTGACCACACGTTGTAGATGTGGCGGAGGTACTCGTTGAGATCCTCGTCCGAAGCGTCGGGGGGCAGGATGGGGTTGCGTCGGGCGACCGTGCGGGGTTGCTTGACGGGGCCACTGCCATCTGGCGGTGCCGAGCGCTCCTCATCAAGTGCGACTTCTCGAGTTGGTCGGGCCGCGGCCGGTTGTTCCTCAGTGTCGGTACCGGATCTGCCGGCGCCTCGATCCAGGCGCGTCAACGGAGTTTCGGATGGCTGGCTTGGTTCGCTTTCGTGCACTTCGTCAAGTGCCTGCGTCGAAGACTCGGGCTCCGCGGTGGTGATCGCCGCTCCAGGCTCTCCCTTGAGCGTCGACTCAGCAGACCTGACGACCCACCAGACGCCAATACCGGTCGCGATGACCAGGATGAGCGCGCCCCCCAGTCGCAAAGAACCCGGGCTGAGCTTGTTTGGAGATTGAGCCTGCGTTTCCGCCATGGTGTCGCGCTTCCGCAAGAGCGCTTGTGCTCGATCAGATGATGGTAGCATCGAAAGAGTCGTGACTCCCCGATGCGCTGGAGGCAGGTCCCGATGCGAAGATGCAACCGAAGCTCTCTGGGATTCGCCGCGGTCGTCGTGGTGACGTGCAACGGCACCGTAAGCAGCACGGCACCGGGACCGCAATCAGATCATCCTCGCGCGATGCTCGAGTTGGGTGCACCGGACTGCGCAGAGTGTGGTCTTCAACTGATCGATTGCCTGGCTGCGGGCGGAGCGATCCTCGTCTGCGGCGCGCAGTTCCTCGATTGCTGGGATGCGTGCGTCGGCGAGCCGGCTCTACCAACGACGCCGACCCCGGCTCCCCCCCGCCAGCCTGTGCCACCGCAGCAGCCACCACTCTGGCCGTTTCCTTTCCCGCCCCCACCGATGAAATGAGTACGTGGCGGAGGGACAGGACAAAGGACAGGAAAGGCACAAGGCTCATGGGGTCATGAGACGAGATGGCAAGTCGCGCCGTCAACTCGAGTTCTCCTTCACCCGATTCGTTGCGGAATGCAGCGTCATCGTTTCAGTTTCTCTGATACTGCCGCGGCTTCTCACAGGCCGCACGCCGGCGATTCTCAAGACATTGCTTGGCCCACACGACGCGATCAAGTTGGCGGTCGCAGCCTGTGGTTTCGCAACGCTCGCAGTCTTGCTCGGGTTCGGGTTTCTCGTACAAGAGCGTCGAGGCCCACTGTCTTCGTCGCTTCGCACACTCGTTGCTCTCGTGCCGGCGATCGGGACCGCGACGTTCCTCACCGGTGCGCTGGTGCATGACCTTGCGGGCTTTCGCCGGGTGGGTCAGGCGCTGTTCATCATCCTTCCGTGCATGGCCTTCGTCCTCATCGTTGTCGTCCGGCCGTTCCGCTGGGAGGGCATTGCGGCGTTTGCATGTGCCGTTTGCTCGTGGTGGGTCACCCTGGTCTTGGGGAGCAGCCGGCCACAACCTGTGACGATTGTCGTGGTGGTCTCCCTCGTCTTCGCGTGCGGCTTCGCGGTCTCCGCTCTCCGGAAGGGACCGGCCGCGAGTCGAACTCTCGCGATGCTCACGATCGCCAGTGCCGTTCCTTTGGTTCCGCTTGTCGCTCAGGCCTTCTCATACTGAGTAGTCCGTCCAGCGCGCCACCTACGCGGACTCAGATCTCGGGCATTGCTGCATCTCCTGCCGATCTGGCTACAAGAGTGATGGTGAACGGGTCGACCCTCGACGACGACTGGCACGACATCGACGCGACGGAGCCACCGTGGACGATCGAGCCCTTCGTCGAGATGAAAACGATCTGGCACCCGTCGGCGACGTCGCACCAATGGACGCGGTCGGACTCTGGGTTATCACGGAGGGCACGGAGAACCACGGAGAGCACGGAGAAGAGATTGCCAGGGTAACTTGACGCATTTCGTCGACGCCTTACCGGCGTTATGCGACACGGCGTAGCCACTTTCCCCCACAGGGATCCCCAAGAGCGACCAAACGATGGGGGTGTACCGTGCGGTCTGGAAATTCGTTCGTGACAACCTGACGCGCCCTGTCTGCAAAGCACGCTTCAGCACCGCCGACCTGTCGCGCCGGCTGTCACGAGTTGACGATTCAAAGACGGCGAGTCAT
>JAAELP010000152.1 GCA_024226535.1 Planctomycetota bacterium
CCTGATTCGATACGATCCGACCATATCGTCATTGACGAGGAGTTGCTCATCGGTTTGCATGGCGAATGTGACGGATACATTCAGCGAGTGTATGAAAAACTTGCCGAGGAGCATGGCATAGAGATCGGATATTCCACATTGAGCCGAAAAATCCGGCAACTCGAACTTGGAAAACCGAAAAATCAGCGTTGCGGGCAGGTTGCCGACGAACCCGGCGCCGAGATGCAGCATGACACTACCGTTTACACGAGAGTCAGGCTTGGCGGCAGCCTTACACGACTGGTGGCCAGTATGATTTATCTTCGATTTTCGAAACTGCGTTACCTGAAATTTTTCCGGTCTTTCAACCGCTTCAAAATGAAGGGTTTTTTGCATGAAGCTCTGATGTTTTGGAAACACGGCGCGCCCAATTGCATTATTGACAATACCAATCTGGCCCGTCTTCGGGGAATCGGAAAAAATGCGGTCATTGTTGCCGAGATGGAACAATTCGCCAGGCATTACCAGTTCGAATTCGTTTGCCATGAAAGAGGTCATGCCAACAGAAAAGCCGGCAATGAAAGGAGTTTTTTCACCGTTGAAACCAATTTTTTTCCAGGCCGCAAATTCAAGGACCTCGAGGATTTGAACATGCAGGCGTTTGAATGGTCCACGGTCAGGTGGGCAAACAGGCCCATAGGAAAAAGCGGTCTGATCCCGGCCGCGGCGTTCGAATCTGAACGGGCGTATTTGAACAAAATCGGCCCGATTGTGCCGCCGTATATCGAACACGAAAGAGGAATCGATCAATACGGATACGTGCCGTTCGACGGTAATTTTTTCTGGGTTCCGGGTTTGAAACGATTTTATGTAAAAGTGATCCAATTTCCCGATTGCATAAAAATTTACCACGAGCGCAAGATGCTCATCGAATACAAGCTGCCG
>JAAELP010000153.1 GCA_024226535.1 Planctomycetota bacterium
CTCTGGACTTTTACCCGATATCAGCTCATTTTTAGCCCAAACAATCGTATTTCCAAGCGCAACCATTGTAATTACTAAAAAGACCGTCACATTTCCTTCAGGAACCGCCGCATTTCCTTTCACGACCGCCGTAATTACTGAGAAGACCGCCGTAATTACCGAAAAGACCGTCACATTTCCTTCCGGAACCGGGGCAATTACCAATCCAACCAACCCAATTCCCAAAAAATCCGCCGTAGAATCTCCCCGTACCAGGGCAATCTCAAACGCAACCGTCGTAATTACAACCGGGACCGTCGTATTTCCAACCGATACCGCCGTAATTACAACAAAGACCGCCGTATTTCCAACCGGAACCGCCGTATTTCCAACCGGGACCGTCGTATTTCCAACCGGGACCGTCGTATTTCCAACCGGGACCGTCGTATTTCCAACCCCGACCGCCGTATTTCCAATCGGGACCGTCGTATTTCCACCCGGAACCATCGTATTTTCAACCGGAACCATCGCTAACAAAAAGCCCCCCCTCCTCGCAGCCGGTTGGACTTCCTTTGTCGCCACCATAACAAGGCCTCCCTCCAAAACTACCGGCGCTATGACCAAAAGTACAATAATTTCCACCAAAGATTCAAAAGCCACGACCGACAGTACACTGACTCCCGCTAACAGTACAGGCTCCCAAACCCTCCGGAACTACCCCCTGACACCCGTAACTCTGTTCTTGTTGCCTGCAACTCCGGACTTTCAACCCTTAACTCTAGACTTTCAGCCGATATCAGCTCGTTTTTAGCGCAAACAATCGTATTTCCAAGCGCAACAATTATATTTCCAACGACAACAATCGTATTTCCAAGCGGAACAATTGTTTTTCCAAGCGCAACAATCGTATTTCCAACCGCGACCGTCGCATTTCCAAGCGCAACCGTCGTATTTCCAACCGCGACCGTCGTATTTACCAACGGAACCATCGCATTTCCACGCGCAACCGTCGTATTTCCAACCGGAACCGCCTTTTTTCCAAGCGCGACCGTCGTATTTCCAAGCGCGACCGTCGTATTTCCAAGCGCAACAATCGTATTTCCAAGCGGAACCACCACATTTCAACGAACAATTCCCACTTTTACACCAGTA
>JAAELP010000154.1 GCA_024226535.1 Planctomycetota bacterium
GCCAGCGTCGCGTCGCCTTGCCAGCGACGACGATCTCGCGCCGATAAGTCACAAGCTGTTTGGCGGACACCACTAGGTCCTGTTTGACGGCTCAGGGACTCGACTGGGTGCGGTGCTTTTCGTTGTGGCAAGGAGCCGAATCGATGACATATCTGGGAGATACGTCGAGAATCGGCGACGCCGCCACGACGGAAATGACCGTGCTCAGGCGAGGTTCTGAGCCGTCAAACAGGACCTGGTAGACGGCCTAGGATCACCGAACAGACCGTGGCGACCCCCCGGAAGAAACCCCGGTGGGCTCGCTCATGCGCGCACCGACCGTTCGCCGAGGTAGTGAGACATGTCCTGGCTCGAATCCATCGCCGCTGATCCCGCTGTCGAAGCGATGGCCGGGCACGTGGAGGCGGGGGGGTTCTGCTCCGCGCGGGGCGTGGCCGGGTCGAGCACGGTGGTGGCGACGGCGGTGTTGCACCGGGCGACGCGGCGTCCGGTGTTGCTCGTGGTCGCGCACCTCGACGAGGCGGACGAGGCCGTCGACGAGCTGGCGGGCCTGGGGATCGACGCCGTCCGCCTGGCCGCGATGGAGATCGTCCCCGGCGAGACGAACGTCAACCTCGAGTTGCTCGCCGAGCGGCTCGGCCTGCTCACGCGTCTCGCCGAGAGCAACGCGCCGCCGGTCATCGTCGCGCCGATCCAGGCCCTGATGCAGTCGGTGCCGCCGGCGGGAACGCTCGGGACGATGCTGCGCGTGATCAGGCCCGGCGATCGGCTCGACCTCGCCGAGATCGCCGGGTGGCTCGACGAGCGTGGCTACCGGCGCGTGGAGACGATCGAGTCGGCCGGCGAGTTCGCGGTGCGCGGCGGGATCCTCGACATCTTCCCCGCCGGGGCCGAGCCGAGCCGGCTCGATCTCTTCGGCGACGAGGTCGAGTCGATCAGCGCGATCGACCTCGACTCGATGGGCTCGGACCGCCGGCTGGAGCGTCTGGACCTCGTCGGCGCATCCGCCGAGGAGCTTCAGAGCGACGACGGGATCCCGTTCACGGAGTTCCTTTCGCCCAACGGGTTCGCCGTGCTCGCCGAGGTGCTGGAGATCACCGAGCAGGGGCGCAGCTACTACGACCGCGCCGTCGACGCCCGCGGCATCATCGGTCCTCCCGACGTGATGAAGGGCCTCGCCAAGCGCTTGCACGCCGTGCTCGACGTGAACCAGTACACCGCCGGCAGCGACGCGGCGCGGTGCGTGGATCTTCCCGTCGAGCTGCTCCCGGCCTTCCCGGAGAACGCCGGCGAGGCGGTGCGCGACCTCGCGGAACTGGCCGGCGATGCGACGACGACCGTCCTCTGCCAGAACGCAGGCGAGAGCCAGCGCTTCCACGAGCTGCGCGACGAGTTCGCGCCGGGCGTCGCCGTGTCCGGGGAAACCCGCTACCTGCATCGCGGGTTCGTCTGGTCCGGCGTCGGTGGACGCCTCGCCCTCGTGCCGTACCACGAGCTGCTCAACCGCTACCAGACCCGCCGCCAGGTGCGCCGGCTCGCCGCCGGTCGTGCGATGGATGCGTTCGTCGATCTCCAGGTGGGCGACTTCGTCGTGCACCGCGAGCACGGCATCGCGCGGTTCCTCGGGCTGCGCACGCTGGAGACCAAGGACGGGGCGCCGGCGGAGTTCCTCACGCTCGAGTTCGCGAAGAGGGCCCGGCTCAACGTGCCCGCGTCGCGGATCGAGCTGGTCCAGAAGTACATCGGCGCGTTCACCGGAAGCCCCGAGCTGTCCATGCTCGGCGGGCGCCGCTGGAAGAAGCAGAAGGAGAAGGTCTCCGAGGCCGTCCGCGACCTCGCCGCCGAGATGCTCCGCCTCCAGGCCGCCCGGGCGGCGCTGCCCGGCGTCCGTTATCCCGACGACACCGGCTGGCAGCGCGAGTTCGAGGCCGAGTTCCCGTACGAGGAGACGGAGGACCAGCTCGCCGCGATCGTCGCGATGAAGCGCGACATGACCCGGCCGCAGCCGATGGACCGCCTCGTCTGTGGCGACGTCGGGTTCGGCAAGACGGAGGTCGCCATCCGCGCCGCGTTCAAGGTCGCCGAGTACGGCAAGCAGGTCGCCGTGCTCGTGCCGACCACGGTGCTCGCCGATCAACACGAGCGCACGTTCCGGCAGCGCTTCGCCGACTATCCCTTCCGCGTCGAGACGATCAGCCGCTTCAAGACGAAGAAGGAGCAGGACGCGATCGTCGAGGACCTCAAGCGCGGCCAGGTCGACATCGTGATCGGCACGCACCGCCTGCTCAGCAAGGACGTGCGCTTCGCCGACCTCGGCCTCGTCGTCGTCGACGAGGAGCAGCGATTCGGCGTGGAGCACAAGCAGCGGCTGCTGGAGTTCCGGGCCACGGTGGACGTGCTGACGCTCAGCGCGACGCCGATCCCGCGCACGCTGCACATGTCGATGCTCGGCCTCCGCGACATCAGCTCGCTGTCCACGCCGCCGCTGGACCGGCGGGCGATCGTCACCGAGGTCGTGCCGCCGAACCCGCGCCGGATCAAGCAGGCGATCGCCCGCGAGCTGGCCCGGGAGGGGCAGATCTTCTACGTCCACAACCGGGTGCACGACATCCTGTCCGTCGCCGACGACGTGCAAAGGCTCGCTCCGGACGCCCGGATCCTCGTGGGACACGGCCAGATGCCGTCGCGCGAGCTCGAGTCGGTCATGCTGAAGTTCATCCGCGGCGACGCGGACATCCTCGTCTGCACGACGATCATCGAGTCGGGGATCGACATTCCCACAGCGAACACGATGGTCGTTCAGAACGCGCACATGTTCGGGTTGTCGGAGCTGCACCAGCTCCGCGGGCGTGTCGGGCGCTACAAGCACCGCGCGTACTGCTACCTCGTGCTCCCGAAGGACCGCACCGTGAGCGAGACCGCGATGAAGCGGCTCCGCGCGTTGGAGAGCTTCTCGATGCTGGGGGCCGGGTTCAAGATCGCCCTGCGCGATCTCGAGATCCGCGGCGCCGGCAACCTCCTCGGAGCCGAGCAGTCCGGCCACATCGCCGCCGTCGGCTACGAGATGTACTGCCAGCTCCTCGAGCAGGCGGTCCGCGACCTCAAGGACGACGGAGGCGCCCGCCCGCCGGAATGCGTCGTCGATCTCGGCATCGAGTGCTCACTGCCCAGCGCGTACATCCCCTCCGACGCGCGGCGCATGGATGCCTACCGGCGTCTGAGCCGCGCCCCGGAACACGGCGCGCTGGAGCACGTCTCCCGCGCGCTCGTCAGCGCCTACGGCGAACTGCCGCGTCGCGCCCGCCTCATGATCGACCAGGCGGACATCCGCATCTCCGCGAGCCGGCTCGGCATCCGCTCGATCGCGCGGCACGAGCGCGACATCATCTTCAAGACCGCCCGCCCGCGCGAGCTGGCCGAACGCATGGAGGCCGCGAAGGGATCGCTTCGCATGGTCGGCGACGTGGACGCGGCGGGCATGGCGACCGTGTACTACCGCCCGCCGGAGTCATACCTCGAGGACGAGTCGCTGCTGACGGTGCTGCGGCATCGACTGCGCGGCGCGGCCGACTCGCGGTCCGAGCGTCCGACCCACGCCGTCAACTGAGCTACACTCCGCCCCCATGCCCGCGTCGTCCATCGCGCTGCTCACAGTCCAGGCGCTGCTCGCCGTCGTCGGCTTGCGCGTACTCGTGCGTCGGGTGCTTCCGTTGATCGCGGCGGACCCGAGCCCGGCGGTTGTTTCCGACGTCTGGGCCCCGATGATCGTGGTCCTCCCGTTCCTCGTCGCCGCCGGCGACGTGGGCGAATCCGTGCGCCCGACGGGGTGGACGGCGGTGGGGGCGCCGGCGTGGGTCGGGGTGTTCGCGGTCGCCGCGGTGCTGCTCGTCGGGCCGCCCCGCCCCCGGGCGGGCGTCGATCCGGGCTTGCCGCTGGCGTGCGGCGGGGCCGGCATGCTGCTCCTGATGCTGGGGGCCGCCCACGACCTGACCGTCTGGATCGGGCAGTGCACCTTCGCGCTGGCCGCGGTCCTGCTGTGGCTCAACACGCCGACGTCGGCCGCGGAGGCCGAAACCCGCGCGCCCGAAAGGGGTGGCGACGGAGCCGGTGCCGCCTGGGTGCCGGTCGCCCTCCTGTGCGCCGCAGGGCAGGGGGCCTGCCGGGTGCTCGTGGCCGACGGCGCGGCGGCGGCGGTGAGCAGTGCCGTGATGGTCGCCTCGGCGGCATGGGCGATGGTCGGGGCGGCGGCGATCTCCCGTGGAGGCGACCCCGCCCTCCGAATCGGCGGCTGGTCGGCGGCCCTGGGCACGCTCTTCGGCATCGGCATCATCTCCGTGGCGCACATGACCCCGCTGGCGGTGCGGATCATCGCCGGGCAGACGCCGGAGGTCAGCACCCGGGTCGCCTACGGGTTCGGGGCGTTCGCGGCCGAAGGGGCGATCCTGCTGCTCGTCGGGGCCGCCGTCGCGACCGCTCAGCGGGTCCCGACGCCCGCTCGGAGGGCTCTGGGAGCCGTCCTCGGCGTCGTCGCCGCGGCCGTGGTCGCATGGCGGCTGTCCAGCATGTGAGAACCACGACAGATTGTGCAGGCCGGTCGCCGGGGTGGACGATGTGGGTGACGCAGGCCATGTCGCGAGGAGAGCGTCGGCCTCGAATCCAACCCGGTCGTCATCGTCGCCCGCGCCGTGTAGACTTGGCGCCCCGCGATCCCCGTGGAGTACCGATGGTCACCAGCAACCAGCGCCGCGTCCTCCCCTCCACCCGCCGTTCGACCACGCACAAGTTCTCGGTCGCCGGCCACGAGGGGTACCTCACGATCGGTCTCTTCGACGACGGTACGCCCGGCGAGATCTTCATCAAGATGAGCAAGGAGGGCTCGACCCTCTCCGGCCTGATCCAGGGATTCTGCCGTGCGTTCAGCCTCGCCCTTCAGTACGGCCTGACCACGCAGGACGCCGTGGACCGGTTCATCGGGATGCGTTTCGATCCCATGGGGTCGACGAACAACCCGGAGATCCCCGAGGCGACGAGCATCCTCGACTACGTCGCCCGGTACCTCGACCTCTTCGACCGCAAGCGTCGCGGCGAGCCCGTGCTGCGGGATCGTGCCGCGGCGGTTGCCGCCCGCTGAACAGCAGATCCGACCCCATTTCCGGTTGGGCGGCGGGTGGCTGGGGTGGCGCTCTATCATCGTTGGCACTCGTGACGCGCTCGGAGCAGGAGGCACGCGATGACCGTACGGACCGGCTGGATCTCAGCCCTCGCGCTCGCGGCGACCGCCGCGCTGACGCCGGCGGCCCCGACCGCCGACGCCGTCGGGCGCGAGGCCGACGCCCACCGCCGCGTGCGTGGCATGACGATCTCCTGCCAGGGGGCCGGGCGGATCTGGGGCAGCGACGAGATGGTCGAGTCCATGGCCGAGCTGAAGGCCATGGGCGTCAACTGGATCACGATCCATCCCTATGCCGCGATCCGCGAGGACGGCACCGTCGGCGGGTCGCGCATGGACAGCCTGTACGACGATCCCGTCTGGCTGACGCGCCCCATCCGCGAGGCCCACCGGCTCGGCTTGAAGATCATGATCAAGCCCCACATCGCCTACTGGGGGTCGTCGTTCGAGTGGCGGGGCCGGATCCGCTTCGACACCGAGGACGAGTGGCGGCGGTTCTTCGACACCTACGAACGCTGGATCACGATGGTCGCCGACCTCACGCGGCAGGCCGACGCCTTCGTCGTCGGGACCGAGCTGGAGGGAACGACGCACCGCGAGGCGGAGTGGCGCCGGATCATCGCGTCGGTGCGCACGCGTCTGAGCACGCCGCTCACCTACGCCGCGAACTGGGACAAGTACGACAAGGTCCCGTTCTGGGATGCCCTGGACGCGATCGGCATCCAGTCCTACTTCCCGCTCGTCGATCACGACGACCTGCCGACGCAACGCGAGCTGAACCGTTCGTGGCGCCAGCTCGTCGAGCAGCTCGAGTCATTCGGGCGCACGCACCGGCGCAACGTCATCCTCGCCGAGCTGGGCTACAACCGCTCGGCGCAAGCGGCGGTGCGCCCGTGGGAATACCGCACCGGCGGCGAGCACGCCGACGAGATCCAGCGGCGGTGCATGCATGCGGCGCTGGACGCCATCGACGATTCGGAGGTCGTGAGCGGCGCGTTTCTCTGGAAGTGGTTCGCCGGCTCGCGCGGACGCCGCGGGAACTTCCTCATGTCCACGCCGGAGATGAAGACGGTGATTCGCGATCAGTGGGCCGACGAGGTCGTCGACGCGGCCGTTCCCTGACCGATCCTGATCAGGCAGTTCGACGCCGGCTCCCATCGACGTAGAAAATCCTCGCGATCGACGACGTGGTACCTGCGTCGCGTCGTGGCCAGCAACACCGTCGAGCCGTCGTGGGCGACACCGCCGAGGACCGACCAGTGGAGGTTCCTCGCGGCGGGGATCCGCCCCGTGAACGTGCGCACCTCGACGGCGCCGTCGAACATCACGAGCATGGTCTCGCCGCGGTGCGCCCCGGCTACGAGATCGTCCCACGAGCCGTGGTGGATGCTCGCGTCGGCGCCGCGCCGCCGCGCTTCCAGGAGCAGGTCCACCGGCGTCGCCCCGATGTCGTGCCACGGCAACTCCTCGGCGAGGGCCGTCGGATCCACGGCCGCATCCTCGCGAGCGAGGGCCGCCGCGAGGGCCTGCGCCCCGCAGCCGGCGACGCCCCGCACCTCGGGCACGGTGACCCCCGCGACGAGGTCGTACCCGGCACCGTCGGGCAGGCGTGACTCGGGCGTGCTGCTCAGCAGCGGTGACGAGCAGCCGGAGCAGGCAAGGGCGAGCATCGCGATCGCCGCCAGCGTTTGCCGCATCAGTTGATCATCACGACCGTCGTGCTGTCGCTGCTCGTGGCCAGGAGCACGATCACCGCCACGATGATCGCCCCGACGATGAACGCCTGCGTCTGCACGTCCATCGCCCCGGCCCGCTGGAGCATGCCGGGGTGGGCGCAGAACACGTCGAGGTCGGCGACGGTGAGCTGAGCGACGGCGTCGCGGGCGTCGAGCGGCGTGTAGTCGAGCTCGACGAGCTGGGCGTAGACGTGGAGGCGTCGCGGGTCGAGCGTCGGGTGCGGGGGCGGGCTCGACTCCAGCGTGCCGTCGTCGCTCGCCGCACGCGCCACGGCGGGATGGGCCACGAGCGCGGAGCAGAGAATCACGATCACCGGGAGCGCCGGATGCGTCATGGACGCATCGTAACGGGGAAGTTGGAGGGGATAGGCAAGACGGGCGCTTCGTCCCCGGTTCCGGGTGTTCTCCCTGTTGTCACGGGGTCCGGAGCGGGATAGAAGGAGTAGCGAAACGGGAGCCGGCGGGAGGATCCAATGTCACGTTTCCACGTGAATCGTGCCGCGACGGTCGTCGCGCGCATCGTGGCTGCCGTCTGCGCGGTGGCCGCCGTCGCGTTTGCCGCCGGGTCGGGCAAGACCGGGGAGCAACCGAACACCCTCGCCGGATCGAGCGGCATGAACGCACTCGGGTCCGGCGACATCATCGTCGGCGGCAGCCCGACGACGCCACCGGAGTTCAGCGATTTCATGATCACCTTTGACGAGAGCCTCGCGGCGGGGACGGTGGCCCTCGGGACCCTCGACCTGGCGAACGTCCCCGGCAACACGACGCTCCAGGCCGCATCCGAGCTCACGCTCAACGATGACGTGATGTTCTCGCTGCCGATCGACGTCGTCTTCGAGGCGCGCGGTCTGCTTCGAGCCTTCAACCACGTCAACGGCGCATTCGCCCTGACTTGCAACGCGGACGCGGATGGCGACGGCACCGGCGACCTCGACCTGCGGCGGCCGGTGAACGTCAGCGGACCGGCGACCTTCGCCGGTGCGCAGGTCTTCGTGGACAAGGTCTGGGCCGCCTCGATCACGATCGACGATCCCTTCGCCGTCGAGCGAGACCTGATCGCCACCGGCGACATCGTGCTCAACGCCGACGGGTTCTTCGACGGCATCAACGCGTCCTTCCCGAACCAGACCGTGGACGCGGCCACGCTCACGGCCAACGGCGATCTGTTCAAGTCCACGACCGGCGACCTGACCATCGTGAGCGTCAACCCGGCGGTGACGGCCGGCGAGGTCGTCGTGGCGACCGGCGCGTTGCTGATCGAAGCGCCGCTGGTCACCGCCAGCGCGAGGTACCTCTCCGACGGCAACATGACCGTGGATGCGGACGTGCTCTCCCTGGACGTGACCGGTTCCAGCTACCTCGAGTCCGCCAACGGCATGCTCCACGTGACGGGGACGATCCTGCCCGGCGCCGGATCCACGATTGCCTTCTCCGCGGGCACGAGCATCGACCTCGACGGCGAGATCAACGGCATCGCCGATATCGAGATCACCGACCCCTGCACGTTGGGGGGCAACGTCGTCGTGGACGGGTTCACGCTGGAAGGCGCCGCGACGTTCGACGGCGCGGGCGACCAGGCCGTCGTGACCGGTCCCATCACCACGCAGGACGAGGTGCTCAAGACGACGCCGGGCGCGCTGCGGTTCTTCGGGAGCGACGTCGAC
>JAAELP010000155.1 GCA_024226535.1 Planctomycetota bacterium
ATGTCCAGGGCGCGACGCCTCGTGTCGATCTTCCCGCCCTCGTCCCCGAGATACCCGAGCATGACGTCGAAGTCGAAGTCGAGGTACGGCATGAGCCGCCATACCCACGGTCCGGCCATGTTCCCCTCGGGATCGCCCGTGGGCGTGTAGTTCGGCGCCGGGCTCATGACCTCGCCGTCGGCGTACCGGTATTGGACGTTCCAGTCGTCCTGCGCTGCCACGCTGAGGTAGCCGGGCAGCACGGCGTCGTCATGCATCTGGGAGTACTGCGTCCACGCCATGCCGATCTGCCGCAGCCGGTTGAGGTCCTCGAGCTTGCGGGCGGTCTTGATCGCGCTGCCGAGGCTCGGCATCAGGAGCGCGACGAGCACGGCCATGATCCCGATCACGACGACCATCTCGGTCTGCGTGAACCCTCGTCGGCCCGTCGTCACTCCGGGATCTCTCATGGGCCGGCCCTCATGCTCGCACGATACCCCACCGTTGATGCTCTATGCTCCCGGATGGGCCAGCCTGCGCGCGAACGTCCAAAATGCGCCCCCCCCGACCCGCGGCAGAGATCCGGAGATTCCGCATGAGACGTCTTTCCCCCCTTCTCCTCGGTCTGATCGTCGCCACGACCGTGCTCCACACCGCCGTCACGCACGCGGGCGAGCCCTACCGCAAGCCTCCCGCCGACATCGTGAAGATGCTGACAGCGCCGCCGCTGCCTTCGGTCAGCGTGGATCCGACCCGGCGTCACATGCTCCTGATCGAACACCGGCCGATGCCGATGCTGTCGGACCTCGCGCAGCCGATGCTGCGTCTGGCCGGCCGGCGGATCAACCCGAACACGAACGGGCCGCACCGCACATCCGGGATCACCGGGATCCGGGTTCGGCCCCTGGACGGTGGCCCGGAGGTCGCCGTGCCGCTGCCGGCGGGGCGCGGGATCGGCACGCCGAGGTGGTCGCCGAACGGGGAGCGGTTCGCGTTCACGGTGACCGACGACGGCGGCGTGACGCTCGCCGTCTACGACGTGGCCACGGGCGTGCTGACCCGGATCGACGGGCACCTGAACGCGACGGGGCGCACCGTCTCGTGGATGCCCGACAGCGTTCGGTTGCTCGTTCGCTTCGTTCCCGCCGGCCGCGGGGCCACGCCCGAACGCCCCGCCGTGCCCGACGGCCCGATCGTCCAGGAGGCGGCCAACCGAACGTCGCCGGTGCGCACGTACCAGGACCTGCTCACCGACCCGCACGACGAGGCGTTGTTCGACCACTACTTCACCGAGCAGCTCGCTCTCGTGCAGATCATCCCCGGCGGCGGATGGAAGCGACGCGACGTCGGCGCGCCCGCGATCTACGCGGCGGTCGACCCGTCACCCACCGCACGCTACCTGCTCACGTCGCGTGTCGTCCGGCCGTACTCGTACCAGGTCACGATGGGCTCCTTCCCGAAGCTCGTCGAGGTCCGCGACCTGCGCACGGACGAGGTCACGCTCATCGCCGACCAACCGCTCGCCGACCGGACGCCGATCGGCGGCGTGCCGACGGGACCGCGCCGGATCCGCTGGCAGAACGTCGTCGACTCGCAACGCCTCCTGTGGGCTGAGGCGCTCGACGAAGGCAACCCGAAGAACGAGGTGCCGCACCGCGACCGCATCATGAACCTCGACGCCCCGTTCGACGGCGAGCCCCGCGAACTCCACCGCACGGAGCACCGCGTCCAGGGCATGACGTGGATCGAACACTCGAGCCTCTGCCTCGTCGGCGAGTACGACCGCGACCGGCGCTGGACACGCACCTGGCTGCTCAGCCCGGGCGCGCCCGATCCGGCCCGGCTCGTCTGGGACCGCAGCATCCGCGACCGCTACGGCGATCCCGGGCGCCCGATGATGACGACGAACCGCGACGGCCGGCGCGTCGCGATGCTGCGCGGCGGATGGATCTGGCTCACCGGCTCCGGCGCCTCGCCCGAGGGCGACCGCCCGTTCCTCGACCGCCTCAGCCTCGAGACGCTGGAGACCGAGCGTCTCTGGCAGTGCTCCGACGGCGCGTACGAGCAGGTCGTGGACGTGCTGGAGCGCCCCGGCGGTCGCGTGCTCACGAGGCACGAGGCGCCCGACGCGCCGCCGAACTACTTCGCGATCGATCTCGACACCGGCGAGCGCTCGCGGCTCACGGACTTCGCCGATCCGCAACCCGAGCTTCGCTCGGTGCGCAAGGAGATCGTCCGCTATCCGCGCGACGACGGCGTGGACCTCTCAGCCACGCTCTACCTGCCGCCCGGCTACGACCGGGAGCGCGACGGGCCGCTGCCGCTCATCGTCTGGGCGTACCCCCGCGAGTTCAACGACCCGTACACAGCCGGGCAGGTTCGCGGCTCACCGCACCGCTTCACGAGGATCTCCGGAACCTCGCACCTGTTCCTGCTGCTCGCCGGCTACGCGATCATGGACCGCGCGACGATGCCGGTCATCGGCTCCGACCCGGAGACCGTCAACGACACGTTCATCGACCAGATCGTCGCCAGCGCCCGGGCTGCGATCGACGAGGCGGAGCGGCGCGGCGTGGCCGATCCGACCCGCGTCGGCGTCGGCGGCCACAGCTACGGCGCGTTCATGACCGCGAACCTGCTCGCCCACAGCGACCTGTTCCGGGCCGGGATCGCGCGAAGCGGCGCCTACAACCGCACGCTCACACCGTTCGGCTTCCAGGCCGAGCGCCGCACGTTCTGGGAAGCGCCGGAGACGTACTTCGAGCTTTCGCCGTTCATGCACGCCCACGAGATCGACGAGCCGCTGTTGCTGATCCACGGACGCCGCGACAACAACTCGGGGACCTTCCCGATCCAGTCCGAACGCCTCTTCCACGCGGTCAAGGGCAACGGCGGCACCGTCCGGCTCGTCATGCTCCCCCACGAGAGCCACGGCTACCGCGCCGAGGAGTCGATCATGCACGTGCTCGCGGAAATGATCGACTGGTTCGAGCGGCACGTGAAGAGCGGGACGTGACCGCCTAGGATCGGGGTGAAGGAGGAGGCGACGTGAAGAGCGTACTCCTGACCGCCCTCACCGTCACCACCCTCGCCACGGGCGCGGGCGCGACGCCGCCGGGGTGTCCCTTCGCCAGCGAGCTCCGTTACTGGGCGGTCATCGGTGTCAAGAACGCGGAACTCGCTGACCTCAACGGCGATCTCCTCCCGGACCTGGCCATGGCGCCGGACGCAGCCGTGATGCTCAACAACGGCGACGGCACGTATGCATCGCCGGTCGAGTACGGCGACGGCGCGGACGACGTGGCCACCGGCGACCTGGACGGCGACGGCGACCGCGACCTCGTGGCCATCTGGAGTTCGGAGGATGAGATCACCATCCACTTGAACGACGGACACGGCGTCTTTGCGCTCTCAGCCGTGTACGAAGCCGACAACTGGCCCAACGCACTCGCGATCGGGGACCTGGACGGCGATCTCGATCTCGACATCGCCGTGACGAGCCAGTACCGCGTGTCGATCTTCCTCAACAACGGTGACGCCACGCTCGCCGCATTCACGATCTACGAGGCGGTCAATGGCCTGACGGACGTCGCGCTGGGCGACCTCGACGACGACCTCGACCTCGACCTGGTCATGGCCAACATCGGCGCCGACATCATCGCGGTCATGGCGAACAACGGCGACGCGTCGTTCGCGACGGAGACGCAGTTCGGCGTGGGAGCCGCACCCGCGGCCATCGCCTTGAACGACATGGACGGCGATCGGCACCTCGACGCCGTGACGGTGAACAGGGACGACGACACCGTGTCGATCCTGATCGGCGATGGGAACGGCGGCTTCGAGCCTCAAGTGATCCTCGCCGTCGGGGAGTACCCGGTCTCGCTGGCCGCTGGTGACATCGACGGCGACGGCGATCCGGATCTCGCGGTGGGCGATCGAACCGACGACACGATCTCGGTCCTCCTGAACGGCGGCGACGGGACGTTCGGTCCGCGGTCCACGTACGACGTCGGACGCGGACCGGAGGCGGTGGCGATCGGTGACGTCGACGGTGACGGTGACGCGGAGTTGGTAGCCGGCCACCAATACAGCCGGGACGTTGCGGTGCTCTTGAACCGCGGCGAAGGCGAGTTCCGAACGGACGTGCGTTACGCGGTCGGCAATCCGGCAATCGTCGTCGCCACCGACGCGGACGGAGACGGAGACGCCGACCTCGCCGTCGCCCAGCGCAGCTCCGACGGAGTCACCGTCATGCTCAATGACGGCCTCGGTCACTTCGATGCCGGCACCTTCTACGACGCCGGCGACTTCCCGCAAGGCCTGGCCGTGGCCGACCTCGACGGCGATGAGACGCCAGACCTGATCGTTTCGAACACCGGGAGCGACGATGTATCCGTGTTTCTCAACGACGGCACGGGTGTGTTCGCGGCGGGCGTCGAATACGCCACCGGAGTTGATCCGCGCGGGGTGGCCGCCGGCGATGTGGACGGCGATGATGACATCGATCTGGTCACCGCCAATAACGAAAGCGCCGATGTCTCGGTGCTCCTGAATACCGGCGATGGTACGTTCGCAACCCACGTCACCCACGGTGTCGGTGAGAACCCGTTCGGGGTCGCCCTTGGCGACCTCGACGGCGATGGCGATCTGGACCTTGCGGTGACGAATGGCCTCTTCGGCCCCGCGGGCGGCGACTCGGTCTCGGTCCTGCTCAACAACGGCGACGCCACCTTCGCGCCGCACGTCGAGTACGTCGCCGGAACGGGTCAGTTCTCGGTCGCGATCGGCGACATGGACGGCGATGGCGACGAAGATATCGTGGTACCCGATGGGTTTGGTGACCACATCGCGGTGCTTCCGAACAACGGCGACGGCACGTTCGCTCCGGCCGTCTATGCACCAACGGCTAGAGGCCCGTCGCTCATCGTGCTCGCCGATCTCGACGACGACGGCGACCTCGACGTCGCCGCCGGACATCAGCCGATCCAGGCCGTCTCGGTCATCTGGAACGACGGCAGCGGCAACCTGACGCCGGGGGCCGTCTACGGCGCCGGACGCGATCCCGGCTCGGTCGACACCGGCGATCTCGACGGCGACGGCGATCTCGATCTCGTCGCCGCCAACAGCTTCGGCGACTCGGTGTCGATCATCTTCAACGAGTGCCTGTCGCCACCCTGCCTCGAGGACCTCAACGACTCCGGCGACGTCGGTTTCGGCGACATGCTCGCGATCATCAGCGCCTGGGGCCCCTGCGGCGAGCCGTGTCCCGAGGATCTCAACGGCAACGGCGATGTCGACTTCGCGGACATTCTCGCGGTGATCGGAGCGTGGGGACCATGCCCGTAATGCGTGCCCGTAACGAGGACCGGTCGTCTCCCCTGCCGGCTCAGTCCTGGAACTCGCTCAACTCCGCCCACGTCCACGGGCGGCGGCGGCTGCGCGTGGCTTCGCGGACGCCGTGGACCTGCTCGGCGGTGACGGGCTCGGCGTCGTTGCCCCATGACTGGCGCACGTACGTGAGCACGGCGGCCATCGCCTCGTCGCCGTAGATCGGCGCCGGGGGCATGAGCAGATCGAACCGTTGCCCGTTCACCTCGACGGGACCCGTCATCCCGTTCATCACGATGCGCATGAGGCGCTGGGGCGAGCCGAGCGTCATCTCCGTGCGCACGAGAGGTGGCGCGACCCCGGGCTGCCCGCGTCCGCTCACCTGGTGACACGTCGAGCAGTACAGGCCATAGAGACGGCGACCACGCTCGAAGAGCGCCTTGTCGATGCTGGTGCCCGCCGCGGGCGGCGCCGAGAGGCGATCGAGCCAGTCGAGGTGACCGTCCAGACGCCGCGCGATCTCGACCGCCGGCTCCTTGCCCGCCGGCTGCACGAGCTGCTCCCAGCCGCGCGGAGCGCGGGCGAGCCGGAGGCGCCGCGGGTTGTCCGAGTCGAGCTGGATCACCGCCGCGACGCGATCGAGGATCACCTCGCGTTGCCACCGGGCCTGGCGCGCCGCGACCGCGATATCGAGGAGGCCGGCGATCGCCTGCGGCGAGTCGGAGCGCAGGATGGAGTCGGCGATGACCGCGACGGCGACCCGTCGTCCGGGATCGTCGTCGCGCCACGCTTCGTCGAGCAGCAGCCCGCGCAGGAACGGCAGTTCGCGACCGGCGAGACCCGAGACGACCGCCGACCGCACCTGGCGGTCGTCGGCCCAGCGGGTCAGGACCCGGCGCATGAGCGCCCGCGCGCCGCCGGAGCGGGCTTCCCCCAGCGAGAAGGCGAGCTGACCACGCACGCCCGGAGCGTCATCGTCGAGCCGCGCCGCCAGCGCCTCGAGCACCCGCTCGTCGTCGATCCACCGCTCCGCCAGACGCACCGCGTTCGCCCGCACGACGGGGTCGGGATCGTCCAGCGCCGCGAGCACGTCGGGGGTCGTCAACGCGCCGACGCCCTCCAGCGTCCAGAGCGCGTGCAGCCTCGTCACGGGGTCGGGGGCCTCCAGCAGCCGCCGGAGCCGCGGCGCGGCATCCCGCGCGCCGCGCTCCACGAGCAGACGCTGCGCGGTGTCCCGCCACCAGCCGCCCGGGTGGGCGAGCAGATCGACGAGATCTTCGTCGGCGGCGCCCGCGAGCCGTGGCGGCTCGATCGGCTCCGTGTCTTCGGGCACGATGCGATAGATCCGCCCCAGGCCCACCGGCGTGTCGAGCCCGCGAGCGATGACCTGCTTGCGCAGGAACGTGGTCATGAAGATGCGATGCTGGAGGATGCCGCGGTACATGTCCACGACGTACAGCGCGCCGTCCGGACCCACCCGCAGGTTCACCGGCCGGAAGCGCTCGTCGGTGGAGGCGAGAAACTCCCGCCGCTCGTACGCGGGCTCGGCGACCGGGCGCCCCTCGTGCTCGCGCATCACGTAGCGTTTGACGAGGTGCGCCGCGGGCTCGCAGACGAACGCGTTGCCATCGTGCGTCGCGGGGAACGTCTGGCCTCGATAGATGACGGGGCCGCAGGCGGAGGTGAACTCTGCGAGCTTCCCCTCGGGTGTCAGCACGGCCTCGCGATACCCGCGGTTGACGCCCGGTGTGGGCCGGATCGGCCAGACGCGGAAGTCATGGGCGATGCGTTCGTTGATCCCGACGACGTTCGGATGGGCGGGATTGCGCGACGCGTACTGAAGGCCGAAGAGATCGGCGCGGAGCGGATCGGCATTCGTCGTGTAGTAGATGCGGCCGACGTCGTCGCGCGTGATCCCCCACTGGCCGTGCCCGGGTGTGGCCTGCCGGTGCAGCAGGTGGCCGTCGTACCGAAAGCGCACGGGGTGCTGGGAGCAGTGGATCCAGTTGTCGAGCCCGGGGAGAAGGCCGTTGCCGGCGTGCTCGGGGCTGTCGCGACCGCCGAAGCCTTCCTCGAGCCGCATGCGCGAGTCGGCGCGGCCGTCGCCGCTCGTGTCGCGGCAGTAGAGCAGGTCCGGCGGCACGATTACAAGCGCTCCGTCGTGCACCGGCAGCACCGCCCGCGGCAGCACGAGCCGATCCATGAAGACACGCCCGGTGTCCATCCGGCCGTCCCCGTCGCGATCGGTGAGCACGACGATGCGCCCGACCGGGTTCAACTCGGCACGGCCGTCCACGTCGGGCATGTACCCGCGCATCTCGACGACCCACATCCGCCCGTCGGCGTCGAAGGCGATCGCGACGGGATCCTCCACGAGCGGCTCGGCGGCGGCCACCTCGATGCGGAAGCCCTCCTCGATGCGGAATCCCGCCAGCGCCTCGTCCGGCGTCAGCACCGGCGCCGGCGGAAGCTGAAGCTCCGGCGGCAGCGGCGGCTGCTCCTCGCCGGCGACGTCGCCCTGCTGCGCGGCGGCGATCGACGCGAGCGCGAGCAACGCGCCGGCCGAGGCGATGCGGACCCGGCGTCGGCAGCGCGTGTCACGACGCATCGGTACGGATCTCCCGCAGCCGGATGCGGCGCCACCGGATGCGGCCCTGCGTTCCGGAGTGCACCTGCAACGCAACGAACCCTCGCGCGTCGGCGCCGTCGACGAGGTCGGCACACGGCACCCCATTGACCCAGGTGCGCAGCCGAGCGCCCTCGGCGCGAATCACGTAGGCGTTCCACCCGTCGAGACGGAACGCGCCACGGGCAACGGGCTCGTCGGCGAGCGAGGCGAGCCATCCCCGGCGGCCCTCGTCGTAGATGCCACCGGACCAGGCGCGCTCGGACGGATCGATCTCGCACTGGTAGCCGTAGACACGTCCGTCGTCGCGCTGGTGCGACCGGAACTGGACACCGGAGTTCCCCGGCACCTCCAGACGCACCTCGAGGCGAAGCTCGAAGTCGCCGAACTCTCGCTCGGTCCGCAGGAACGTGTTCGGCCCCGGTCCGACGGTCCCGACGATCGCCCCGTCCTCGACGGCATAGGTCGCCCCCCCGCCGACGACGCGCCAGCCGGCGAGCGTGTGGCCGTCGAAGAGCGGCTCGAATCCCGACTCCGCGGCGAGCGCCGACCTGGGGCTGGACGCCGATCCGGACGCACAGCCGATGAGCGAGCACGCCGCGAGAACGTAAAGAAGCCGCCTCATGCCACGAGTGAAGGTCATTTCACCGCGTGCGTCAAACGGCACGAAACCGCACCACGGACCGCCGGACACGCGTCAGGCGGGTAATTATCAGACGCGGCCCGGCCGCATGCCCCCGGTCGGGATCGAATATCGGGATTCCACCCCATGGACCCGGGCCATACCGGGCGGATCATGAGAATGCCACAGAGGCGCACAGGAGCTCGCCCCATGCCCAGTCAAGACACGCTGACGATCAGAGACAACAGGACCGACAAGGACTACGAGATCGAGATTGTGGACGGGGCGATACGCGCCCTGGATCTCCGCAAGGTCAAGGTGGCCGAGGACGACTTCGGCCTGATGAGCTATGACCCTGCGTTCACGAACACCGCCTCGTGCCGCAGCGAGATCACGATGATCGACGGTGAACGCGGCATCCTGCGCCACCGCGGCTATCCGATCGAGCAACTGGCGACGCAGAGCAGCTACCTCGAGGTCGCGTACCTGCTCATCTACGGGCACCTGCCGAACGAGAAGCAGCTCGCGGAGTGGGAGGAGAACATCACGCTCCACACGATGCTCCACGAGAACACGAAGAAGTTCATGGAGGGTTTCCATCACGATGCCCACCCGATGGGCGTGCTCGTGAGCACCGTGGCCGCGTTGTCCACGTTCTATCCCGACGCCAAGGACATTCACAACGAGGAGTCGCGCAAGCTCCAGACGTACCGGCTCATCGCCAAGATGCCGACGATCGCCGCCTACGCCTACCGGCACCGCCGCGGGCTGCCGTACGTCTACCCGGACAACGGGCTGAGCTACACCGGCAACCTGATGAGCATGCTGTTCAAGATGCAGCGTGACAAGTTCGTGGCGAACCCCGTGCTGGAGAAGGCGCTCGACATCCTGTTCATCCTCCATGCCGATCACGAGCAGAACTGCAGCGCGAACGCGATGCGGAGCATCGGCAGCTCCCACGCCGATCCGTACGTGGCGACGGCGGGAGCCGCGGCGGCGCTCTACGGACCGCTGCACGGCGGAGCCAACGAGGCCGTGCTCAAGATGCTCCGGGAGATCGGCTCGAAGAAGAACGTACCGAAGTTCATCAAGGACGTGAAGGAGGGCAAGGGCCGCCTGATGGGCTTCGGCCACCGCGTCTACAAGAACTACGATCCGCGCGCGAAGATCATCAGGGACACCGCCGAACAGGTCTTCGAGGTGACGGGGCGCAATCCCCTCATCGACCTGGCGATGGAGGTCGAGCGCATCGCGCTGGAAGACGACTACTTCGTGAAGCGGAAGCTGTACCCGAACGTGGACTTCTACTCCGGGATCATCTACGAGGCCATGGGCTTCCATTCCCGCGCGTTCACCGTGCTGTTCGCGATCCCGCGGACCTCGGGCTGGATCGCGCAGTGGCAGGAGATGCTCACCGAGGAAGGGCAGAGGATCGCGCGTCCCCGCCAGGTCTACCTCGGTTCCGAGCCGAGGAACTACGTACCGTTGGGGAAGCGGGGCTGACGGCTCGAGGATTGAGACTTCGGAATTCGAAATCCGCAACTCACATTCCGCAACCCCAGGTTCTTGATTCACAGTCCGCCATCCCCCATTGGGGATTGACGGGTTGAGGATCAAGAACTTGGAGTTGCGGATTTTGGATTTCGAATTTCGGCTTTTGGATTTGGTGGGCGGTTGCTGAGTCAGTTGACGCTGTTCCCGACCTCCAGCGTCGTCTGCCCGGCGTGGTCACCCAAAGTCGCCTTCACGGTGTAGGCGCCCGCCGCCACGTACTGCGTCAGGCCGTCGTCGTTGCCCAGGCGCTGGTCCTCGGCCGGCTGGAGATCCCAGTGGACGCGGTTGATCCCCGGGCGGTTCGAGCCGGTCAGCGTGCGCACGACGTGGCCGCTCGCGTCGGCGATCGAGATCTTCACGTCGTCCGGCGCGTACGCGCTGATCCAGTAGCTGATCGCGGCGCCGCGGGGCGGGTTCGGGGCGACGAACATGCGATCGCTCCACAGCCCGCCGTAGCGCAGGTAGTGACGCGGTCGGCCCGGCTGCGGCGAGAAGACATGCAGCGGTGACGCGAGCACCTCCGACGTGAGCTGCGAGAGCGGCGAGATGTCGTCGAGGATCCAGATCGACCGGCCGTGCGTGCCGGCGACGAGGTCCATTTCGCGGACCTGGATCGCCAGGTCGTCCACCGCGACGGTGGGAAGCTGCTCGTGGTTGAGCCGGATCCAATGCGTACCGCCGTCGATCGTGACGTAGGCGGCGCGTTCCGTGCCCACGTAGAGCACGTCCCCGTTGCGCGGGTCCTCGCGGACGACCTTCGGCGGCGCGCCGTCCGGCAGGTCGCCGGCGATCGACTTCCACGTGACGCCCGCGTCGTCCGTGCGGAGCAGGATCGGCGTGAACACGTCGCTGCGGTGACCGTCCACGGCGACGTACGCCGTGTCCGCGTCGTGACGCGACGGTTCGATCTTCGACACGTACAGCCCGTCGACGGCGTCGGGCGTGACGTCCGTCCACGACTCCCCGCCGTCGTCGGTCACGTGCACGAGCCCGTCGTCGGTGCCCGCCCACAGCCGCCCCTCGACGAGGGGGGACTCGGCAAGCGAGACGATCGTGCCGTGCGTCTCCGCGTCCGAGCCGACGGCCACGATCTCCTCCGGCCGCTGCGCGGTCAGGTCCTCGCTGATGCGCTCCCACCGGTCGCCCCGCTCCGTCAGCCGGAACACGTGGTTGCCACCGAAGTACAGCGTGGTCGGGTCGTGCGGCGAGATGAAGAACGGCGCGTTCCAGTTGAACCGGAACCGCGGCTGTCCCTCCCTCGGCGAGGGCCGGAGCGTGCGGTGGACGCCGGTGTCGCGGTGGATGCGATGCAGGTTTCCACCCTGCGACTCGGCGTAGAGGATGTTCGGATTCTCGGGGTCGAAGGCGAGGTGGAACCCGTCCCCGCCCCAGATGAAACGCCAGTCGCGGTTCGTGATCGCGCCCTTGCGTCCCCAGCCGCCGCCGGTGGCCTCGATGATCGTCTCGCTCGGGCCGACCCAGGTGCCGTTGTCCTGGAGGCCCCCGCCGACGCGATACGGATCGGAGTCGTCGACGGCGACGTTGTAGAACTGGCCGGCCGCCACGTGGTCGTGGAAGTCCCAGGTCTTGCCGCGATCCCACGAGGCATACAAGCCACCGTCGGTGCCGATGAGCAGGTGATCGGTGTCATCGGGATCGATGACCATCGCGTGGTAGTCCACGTGCGGAGCCTTCGCGGCTCCCGCGCGGAACGTCCGGCCGCCGTCGTCGGAGACGTACAGCCCCCATCCGAGCAGGTACACGCGGTCGGAGTTCACGGGATCGATGCGGATGCGCGAGAAGTAGAACGCCCGCGGGTTGAAGTCGGTCATGCGCGTCCACGTGTCGCCGCCATCGGAGGAGCGGAACACGCCACCGCCGCGCATGCGGTTGCTGAACGGACCGCCGACCCAGCCACCGTCGGCGGATTCCACCACCGCGCAGACGATCGACGGGTCGCTCCGGCAAATGTCGATCCCGATACGCCCCGTGTGTTCGGGCAAGCCCTCGCTGAGCTTCTGCCACCGGTCCCCCCCGTCCAGAGATCGGTAGATCCCGCCCGCCCCGCCCCCGGCGCGGAAACCGTGGGGCGTGCGCCGGCGCGCGTAGAGCGCGGCGAAGATGACGTCGGGGTCGTCGGGATCGATGATCACGTCGCACGCGCCGGTCTCTTCGTCGACCTGGAGCACCGCCTTCCATGTGCGGCCGCCGTCGGTCGTGCGGTAGACGCCGCGCTGTGCGTTCGATCCCCAGAGATGCCCGAGGGCGGCGATGAAGCAGACGTCGGGATCGTGAGGATCGACGGCAAGAGCGGGAATGTCGTGCGTGTCGGCGAGCCCGACGGGCTCGAACGCTCCGCCGCCGTCGGTGGATCGGTAGACGCCGTGTCCCCACGACGAGCTGTTCCGGCCGTTGCCCTCACCCGTTCCGACCCAGACGATCTTCGCGCGACCACGGTCGGCGTCCTCGGCGGCGTCCTCGTCGACGTCCTCGGCGCCGGGGTCCGGCTCCTCGTCGTCCCACCCCGCCCAGTCCGGCGGCGCGTCGCAGACGGCGAGCGCGCCGATCGACGCCGTCTCGTGCTCGTCGAACACGGGCGTGAAGGTCGTTCCGTTGTTCGTCGTCTTCCAGACACCGCCGGTGGCGTAGCCGACGAAGAACGTGCGGCTGTTGCCCGGCGCCACCGCGATGGCGGCGATCCGGCCGTTCATGTTCGCCGGACCGATGCTCCGCCAGGCGAGGCCGCGCAGGTCGTCCTCGTTCAGCGCGCGGTCGGCGGCGGTGTCCGCGGCGCCAGCCGCGCCGGCGGCGCGGACCAGCGACGCCAGCGCGATCAACAGCAGTACGAGCGATCGTCCCATATCTTCCTCCTCGGCTGACGCGGACCGCGGCTTTATGAGCCTCGGGCGATGGCCCGAACACCGGCCAGGTGATCCAGCACCGTGACCGGGTCCGGGTGCACGAAGGCAAGCTCGTGCATGGACTCCTCGATGAACCCGTGCTCGGTGCCGTGCTCGATCAGGCTCACGAACGGGTTGTAGTAGCCGTGGCTGTTCACGACGCCGATCGGCTTGTCGTGCTCGCGGAGCTTGCGACCGACGATGACTTCGAACATCTCCTCGTAGGTACCGATGCCGCCGGGCAGCACGAGGAAGGCATCGCCGTGCTGCGTGAGCAGACGCTTGCGCTCGCGCATCGTCTCGACGACGATCATCTCGTCGCACTCCTCGTCCGCCTGTTCCATCGTGACCAGCGTCTGGGTGATGATGCCCAACGTGGACGCCCCCGCGGCGCGGGCGGCGCGAGCGACCTCGCCCATCAGGCCCACGGATCCGCCCCCGTAGACGAGCCGGAGACCCCGACGGCCGATCTCGCCGCCGACCTGCTCGGCGACGTCGTGGAAGGCCTGGTCGAGCCGGCGGGAAGCGGCGCAGTACACGGTGATCGTCTTCATGGTGATCGCGATTGTAGGGCGGCTGCGGTAGAGTCCCTATCCATGAAGTGCCTCATTTCCCTCGTCGTGCTCGCTCTCCTCGCCGGCTGCGAATCCGGTCCCGCCGCCGTGAACGACGGAAGCCTGACCCCGCCGCCGTACTCCGCCGAAGCGATCCGTCGCGCGAACCCGACCGGCACCCAGCTCGTGTTCCGCGTCGAGCAACCCGGCCAGCCGTCGGTCCTGCACGCGATGCAGTTCGTCTCGACGAGCGCAGCGGGCGCGGTGATCGTCTCCGAGGATCGCACGCTCGACGGCACGCCGATCGGCGAATCCGAACGCAGCGAAGCGACGTGGGAGGAGCTGCGCGACCACGCCGCATTCCCCTCCGACCGCACGACGCGCAGCCTTGCGACGCGGGACGTGCCGGCGGGACGGTTCGAGTGCTGGGCGTACGCGGTCGTCGTGGAGTTGACGGACGAGGAGATCGAGAAACTCGGCGGCGACCCGGGACCGGTGACGAACCGGTTCTACTTCGCCTACGACCGCCCCGGTCCGCCCGTGGAGTTCACGACCGTGCACGGCAACACGCCGATCATGCGGTCGGTGCTCCTGCGGGACAATCGCAACCGCTGACACTCCGTCGCTTCGTCCCTTCGTCGCTACGTGGCTTCCTCAACGAACCCCAGATGCAGCTCCGCGTGACGGCAGTGCAACTGGTGCCACTCGTCGTTGGTGAGGACGCCCAGGAACGGGTGATCGGCGTCCATCGGCTCGCGGCCGGCCCGGGCGACGGCGTCTCGGAAGTGCGCGACCGCCGCGTCCCACGTCACGTTCTCCGGGGGCAGCATGTCGCGAAGCTTGCCCTTGAGGCCGATGCCCGTCGGAAGCCCGTCGCGAAGCACCCGGTCCTTCATCGACCGCGCCTTCATGCGCGCCAGGGCGGGCGCGCGGAGGTGGTAACCGTCGATCGAGCAGTCGATGGCGCCCGCGAGGTGCTCGACGATCTGCGCCGGCGTCCAGGTGCCGGTCGCGCGGACGGACTCGCCGTCGAGGGACTCGACGTCGGTGAGAACATCGGCGATCGACTCGAAGCGCAGCGCGGGGCGAGGACGGGGTGTTTCAGTGGACGTCATGACCGCTCCTGCAGACGACGGCCATCGTAACGGTGGCGGGACGGCGGCGACAGCCACACCCTCAAGCTGCCGGCCCCGCGACGCCGATGACGAGAACCATGACCAGGACGATCGCGGCTGTCATCTCGTTCGTCGTGCTCTGCGGTGTGGACGCCACGCAGGCCGCGAACTGCACGATCACGGCGATCCTGTCTCCCGACAGCTTTCCGATCGAGTCGCTGGGCACGCTGCGCACCGTCCAGCGTGTGGCGGTCACCAACAGCGGTGACTGGGTCGCCAGCATCTCGGTGAACAACGACGCCGGCCCGGCGGTCACCGCCCTGCTCGCCAACGGCGAGGTGCTCGTGCGAACGGGCCACGCGCCGGACGAGCCGGCCGGGACGACCGTGAAGTCGATCCTGGGGATGGACACCAACAACCAGGGCGACGTGCTTTGGGCGGTCGGCCTCGACGGGCTTCCGGGCGGGACCAACTACGGCTACTACGCGAACGGGCAACTCCTGGCGTGGAAGCACGGCCCCGCCGAGGCGGAGGAGCTCGCGCCGGGGTCGACGTACGGCGCCATCTACGGGGGATCGATCGACGACGCCGGCCGCGTCGTCCTCACGGCGTACGTGTACGAAACACCCTCGACCGGTCTCTTCGTGGTGCTGCTCCTGGTTCCCGATGCCGGCGGGACGTACACGGAGCACGTGATCCTCCGGGAAGAAGACCCGCTGCACGCTCCCGCCTGGTACTTCATCGACGGCGGCGGTGTCGCTGCCGACAACGACGGCGCCGTGCTGGCGCGGCTGAATGTCCTGGCACCGAGTGGTTACGAGCTCTCCGGGTACTACCGCATCGGTTACGACGACCCGGCGAACCTCACGATCGAGCAGTTGGCGAGCGTGCTGGGCCCGTTGGCGGTGCCCAATGAACACTGGGCGATCCTCGGCGGGGCGGACATCGGGGCAGGCACACACGTAATCCGGGGCGAATCTCAGATCGGATCCCACGGCGACTCCGACGTCGTCATCACCCGTGACGACTCGGTGTTCCTGCAGGAAGGTGACCACATCGGCGGAGGCCACGCGACGCTCACGAAGACGAACGCCGTGCGGACCAACGACCACGGGGAGATCCTCTGGCACGGGCAATGGGCGGGTGAGCCGTGGGAGGAGTTGCCGTTCGCGTTGTTCATGAACCGTCGCCCGCTCGCGATTCCCGGCGTCACCGAGGTGGACGGTCTCACCCTCGAGTACGTGACCGATGGCGTGTCGGCGATCAGCGACTCCGGCGCGTTCGTCGTGTTCAGCGCCGGCGTGGTGGCGGGCGAGCCGACGCACCAGGGCCTGTACATGGTGCAGCGCGAACCGAACACCTGCTTCACCGAGAACCTCGACTGCGACGCGCGTGTCGGGTTCTCCGACCTGCTCACCGTGATCTCCCGGTGGGGACCGTGTCCGGGCATCTGCTTCGAGGACCTGGATCGCGACGGGTCCATCGGTTTCGCCGAACTGCTGCTGCTCATCTACGCCTGGGGCCCGTGCCTCCCGGACTGAGCCCCACGCCACGCGAGGGTCGGATACGATTGGCCGAGATGACGGCGGGCGCGGCACGATCCGGCCGCCCGCGTCCATGCAAAGGAACCACAGACATGTCCACGCGAGTCGAGCAGTTCATCGAGGGACGACGCGTCGCGGGCGACGCCGACGGCGCGATCCACGAGAACGTGAATCCGGCGACGGGCGAGCGCCTGGCCGAGGTCTCCCTGGACGCCGTGGCCAGCGCCGAAGCGGCGGTCCAGTCGGCCCGGGACGCGTTCCCCGCGTGGGCGGCGACCCCGGTGGGCGAGCGCTGCCAGGCGATGTTCGCATACAAACAGCTTCTCGAGGATCACTTCGAGGAGCTCGCTTCGATGATCGTCACCGAGCACGGCAAGACGAAGGCCGAGGCCAACGGCGACGTGCGGCGCGGGATCGATTGCGTCGAGTTCGCGTGCGCCGCGCCGTCCCTGATGATGGGCCGCTCGCTGCCGCAGATCGCGGTGTCCAGCTCCTTCTGCCGCACGGAGGACGAGGGCGGCGTGGGGATCGACAGCGCCGTCGACCGCGTGCCGCTCGGCGTGTGCGTCGGCATCACGCCGTTCAACTTCCCGATCATGGTGCCGCTGTGGATGTGGCCGATGGCGGTGGCGTGCGGCAACACGTTCGTGCTCAAGCCGTCGGAGAAGGTTTCGATGTGCGCGGTGCGCGAGGTGGAGCTGGCCTGCGAGGCGGGCTTCCCGCCCGGCGTGCTCAACCTCGTGACCGGCGGTCCGAAGGTCGTCGATCACCTGATCACCCACGACGATGTCAAGGCCGTCTCGTTCGTCGGGTCCTCGCGCGTCGCGAAGCACGTCTACCAGACGGGCTCCGCCGCGGGCAAGCGCGTGCAGTGCATGGGCGGGGCGAAGAACTTCATGATCATCATGCCCGATGCGAACCGCGACGCCGTCATCGACGGCGTGATCGGCTCGGCGTTCGGGAACACGGGGCAGCGCTGCCTCGCCGGCTCGGTCGCGATCGCGGTGGGTGACGCGGCGGAGTGGTTCGTTCCGGCCGTGACCGAGGCGGCGCGGGGCCTCAAGGTGGCCGCCGGCGACGAGGCGGGCGTGCAGATGGGGCCGCTCATCGACGAGGCGAGCCGCGAGCGCGTGCTCGGGTACATCGGCACCGGCGCCGACGAGGGCGCGACGGTCGTCCTCGACGGACGCGACGCCGAACTGCCCGCCACCGGATGCTTCGTGGGCCCGACGATCCTCGATCACGTGCGCCCCGGGATGCGCGTCGCCGAGGACGAGATCTTCGGCCCCGTCCTCTCGATCATGCGAGAAGACACCCTCGACGCGGCGCTAGCGACGATGAACCGCTCCCCGTACGGCAACATGGCGGTGCTCTTCACCGAGAGCGGGTATCACGCCCGGCGGTTCCAGACGAACGCGGGGGCGGGCATGCTCGGCATCAACGTGGGCGTGCCGGCCCCGATGGCGGTCTTCCCGTTCTCCGGCTGGAAGGACTCGTTCTTCGGCACGCTGCACGCGAACGGCGACGACGCGGTGCGGTTCTACACGGAGTACCGGGTGACGGTGAGCCGGTGGATGTGAGGGGCGGGAGGCACGTAGGCACGAAGGCGCGCAGGCACGAAGGGTGGACGACATGCCGAGGGTGACGCGGGCGGCGTTGATTCAGGCGACGTGTGATGAACCGGGGGACTCGGCGCTGGAGAAGATCAAGCAGGCGATGATCGACAAGCACGTCGAGCTGATCGCGAAAGCGGCGGCGGACGGCGCGCGGATCTGCTGTCTCCAGGAGCTGTTCTACGGACCGTACTTCTGCGCCGAGCAGGACATGCGCTGGTACGACATGACCGAGCCGATTCCCGACGGCCCGACGGTCAAGCTCATGCAGGGCCTCGCGAAGAAGCACCGGATGATCCTGGTCGTGCCCATCTACGAGGTGGACATGACCGGCGTGTTCTACAACTCCGCGGCGCTCATCGACGAGCACGGCGAGTACCTCGGGAAGTACCGCAAGCACCACATCCCCCACTGCCAGCCCGGGTTCTGGGAGAAGTTCTACTTCAAGCCGGGGAACCTCGGGTATCCCGTGTGGCAGACGAGCGCGGGGCGAATCGGGATCTACATCTGCTACGACCGGCACTTCCCGGAAGGCGCGCGGGAGCTGGGGCTGAACGGGGCGGAGATCGTCTTCAACCCGTCGGCGACGGTGGCGGGCCTGAGCGAGCATCTCTGGAAGCTCGAGCAGCCGGCGCACGCGGTCGCCAACCAGTACTTCGTGGGGGCGATCAACCGCGTGGGAACCGAGGCGCCGTGGAACATCGGCGAGTTCTACGGGCAGAGCTACTTCTGCAACCCCCGCGGGCAGATCGTCGCCGAGGGTCCGCGGGATCGCGACGCGGTCGTCGTCGCCGACCTCGACCTCGACGAGATCCGCGAAGTCCGCAACGTCTGGCAGTTCTTCCGCGACCGCCGGCCCGAGAGCTACACACGGATTTCGGAGGCCTCGGCGGCGACGTGACGATGAGGGGCGGGTGAGCGGCTCCCTCTCCAATCCAGATCTCGCGCCGTCCACCATCGAGCAGCGGACGTGGTCGATGTGGCACCTCGCCGCGCTGTGGGTCGGCATGGCGGTGTGCATTCCGACGTACACGCTCGCGGCGAACATGATCGCGCAGGGCATGAGCTGGTGGCAGGCCGTGCTCACCGTCATGCTCGGCAACGTCATCGTGCTCGTGCCGATGGTGCTCAACGGGCACGGGGGAACGAAGTACGGCGTGCCGTTCCCGGTTCTGGTGCGGGCCAGCTTCGGAACGAGCGGCGCCCACGTGGCGGCGATCGCCCGGGCCCTCGTCGCGTGCGGATGGTTCGGCATCCAGACGTGGATCGGCGGGTGGGCGATCTACCAGATCTTCGGGGCGCTCGACTGGATCGACATCGCCCTGGACACCAACAAGCTGCCGGGGCTCGGGATCACGCTCACGCAGTTCCTCTGCTTCCTCGGGTTCTGGTTCCTCAACCTGATCGTCGTTCTCCGCGGGATCGAGAGCATCAAGATCCTGGAGACCTGGGCGGCGCCGTTCCTGCTGCTCATGGGCGTCGCGCTGCTCGTCTGGGCGGTCACGAAGGTGGACGACATCGGCGCGCTGTTCGCGCAGAAGTCGCGGTTCGAGCGGCCGGGGCAGTTCTGGGCGGTGTTCTTCCCGCAGCTCACGGCGATGGTCGGATTCTGGGCGACGCTCAGCCTGAACATCCCGGACTTCACGCGCTACTGCCGCTCGCAGGGCGCTCAGGCGGCTGGTCAGATCATCGGCCTGCCGACCACGATGACGCTCTTCTGCTTCATCGGCGTCGTCGTGACCGCGGCCACGGTGCTGCTGTTCGGCAAGGCCATCTGGGATCCGGTCGCCCTCGTGCCGATGCTCGGCAGCACCACCGTCGTCGTGATCGCCCTCTTCGCGCTGACGATCGCCACGCTGTCCACGAACATCGCCGCGAACGTCGTGAGCCCCGCCAACGGATTCTCGAACATCGCGCCCCGCGCGATCAGCTTCCGCGTCGGCGGGCTGATCACGTGCTTCATCGGCGTGATCATCATGCCGTGGTACCTGTACAACGACCTCGGCAACTACATCTTCACGTGGCTCATCGGCTACGGCGCGCTGCTCGGGCCGATCGCGGGCATCATGCTGTGCGACTACTTCCTGTTGCGGAAGACACGCCTCGACCTCGATGCGCTCTACGACCCCAAGGGCATCTACGGCGGCGTCAACTGGCGGGCGATCATCACGCTGGTGCTGGCGGTCCTGCCCAACCTGCCGGGTTTCATCAACGCGGCCACGGGCATGTCGTACTTCCCCGCGTTCTTCGACCACATCTACAGCTACGCGTGGTTCGTCGGACTGCCGCTGTCGGTGATCGTCTACTACGTGCTGATGCGCGGGCGGGCCCTCCCGGCGGACCAACGCCCCGGCGAGTAGAATGGGCGCTTCCAGGTGAGGTGCCCCATGACCCAGACCACGACCGCCCCGACGTTGCCCCCCTTCGACCAGTCGCCGGTTCCCTACACCGGCCCGAGCAAGGCCGACGTGCTCGCGATGCGTCGCGAGTACCTCACGCCCGCCCTGCTCACGATGTACCGCGACCCGATCATGATCGTCGAGGGGAAGATGCAGTATCTCTTCGACGAGACGGGCAAGCGCTACCTCGACGGGTTTGCGGGCATCGTCTCCGTGAGCGTCGGCCACTGCCATCCCAAGGTGATCGACGCCGTCCGCGAGCAGAACGAGCGGCTCCAGCACACGACGACGATCTACCTGCACCCCAACATCGCGCTGTTCGCGAAGAAGCTCGCCGGCACCTTCCCCGCCGGCAGCAACCTCGACGTCGTCTACTTCATGAACAGCGGCAGCGAGGCGAACGACGCGGCAGTCCTGATGGCGCGGGCGTTCACCGGCAACTACGACATGATCGCACTGCGCAACGCCTACCACGGCGGCTCGCAGGGTGCGATGGCCCTCACCGCCCACAGCACGTGGAAGTTCAACGTGCCCCACAGTTTCGGCGTGCACCACGCGGTACTCCCGGATCGCTACCACGGACCTCACGGCTACGACGACCCCGACGCCGGCGCCAAGTACGCCGCGGACGTCCTGAGCCTGGTCCAGCACGGCACGAGCGGCGAGATCGCCGGGTTCATCTGCGAGCCGATGCAGGGCGTCGGCGGCGTGGTCGAGATGCCGCCGGGGTATCTCCAGGCCGTGTACGCGCAGGTCCGGAAGGCCGGCGGCCTGTGCATCGCCGACGAGGTCCAGACGGGTTTCGGGCGCACCGGCGACGGCTTCTGGGGCTTCGAGAACCACGGCGTCGTGCCGGACATCGTCACGATGGCCAAGGGCATCGGCAACGGCGCTCCGCTCGCCGCGTGCGTCACGCGGTCGGAGATCGCCCAGACGCTCAGCGCGCGGGTCCACTTCAACACGTTCGGCGGCAACCCCGTCTCTTGCGCGCAGGGGATGGCCACGCTCGACGTCCTGCTCGACGAGAACGTGCAGGCGCACGCGAAGCAGGTCGGGAAGCGGCTGCTCGACGGGCTTCGCGAACTCCAGCGCATGCACGCGCTCATCGGCGACATCCGCGGCCGCGGCCTCATGGTCGGCGTCGAGTTGGTCACCGATCGGAAGACGAAGCAGCCCGCGACGCAACAGACCGCCGACGTCCTGGAACGCACCAAGGACCTCGGCCTGCTCGTCGGCAAGGGCGGCTACTTCGGAAACGTCCTGCGCATCAAGCCGCCGATGTGCCTCACCGAGGCCGACATCGACTTCATGCTCAGCGTGCTCGACGTCGCCATCGGCGAAGCCAAATAGTCCCCGCCACCCCCGCCATCCCCGCCATCCCCGCCATCCCCGCCATCCCCGCCATCTCCACGCTCAGTGCGTCGGAACCCGCTTCAGCAGCTTCCCGTGCCCGTGCGCCCCGACGAACTCGCCGCCGCGCACCACGACCTCGCCGCGCACCGTCACCGTGTCCGCTCTCCCCGTGATCTCCCAGCCCTCGAACGCGCTGTAGTCGGTGGCCATCGCGTGCGTCTTCGCGGAGATGACGCCGGTGTGGTCCGGATTCCAGATGCACAGGTCGGCGTCGGCCCCCACCGCGACCGTTCCCTTGCCCTCGAGCCCGAAGATCCGCGCCGCCTGCGTGCTCGCACAGTCGACGAAGGTGTGCAGGTCGATCCGCCCCGTGGCCACCCCGTGCGTGTAGAGCAGCTCGATGCGGTTCTGCACGGAGGGGATGCCGTTGGGAATCCTGGTGAAGTCGCCGCGCCCCATCTCCTTCTGGCCTTCGAAGTCGAAGGGCGCATGATCCGTGGCCACGGTGCTGATCAGGCGATCACGCACGGCGTTCCAGAGGAACGGCTGCTGTGAGCTGTCCCGCACCGGCGGCGACATGACGTACTTGGCCCCTTCGAATCCCGGCTGCTCCGCGTAGGAGTTGTCGAGCACGAGGTACGGGATGACCGTCTCGACCCACGCCCGGACGCCGCGGTCGATCGCGCGCCGCGCCGCGTCCACGGCGAGCTGGCAGGAGGTGTGCACGACGTAGACGTGCGCGCTCGTCATCTCGGCGAACGTCATCAGGTGGTTCACGCCCTCCGCCTCGACCAGCGTCGGACGCGAAATCTCGTGAAAGCCCGGATCGCCGTTGCCGGCGGCGAGCAGTTCGCGCTGCCGCTCGTCGATCAGCGTCTCGTTCTCACAGTGCGCGGTGACGATCACGCCGAGCTCGCGGGCGAGCCGCAACGTGTGGTACAGCTCCGGGTCGGTGACGCCGAACGCGCCCTTGTACGCGAGGAACACCTTGAACGACGCGATCCCGCCGGCGACGATCTCGCGGAGCTGCGACTCCACGGCGTCGTCGTACCGCGTCACGCCCATGTGGAACGTGTAGTCGCACGCCGAGAGGCCGTCTGCCTTGCCACGCCACAGCTCGAGAGCCTCCGCCGGCTCCTCCGTCCGCGACGGGCAGACCATTTCGATCAGCGACGTCGTGCCCCCGAGCAGCGCCGCCTTCGACACGGATCCGTAGTCGTCCTTCGCGTACGTGCCCATGAACGGCAGGTACACATGGACGTGGGGGTCGATGAAACCGGGAAAGACGTACTTGCCCGACGCGTCGATGACCTCCGCGCCGGGCACGGATGCGGGATCGATCTCCGCCTCGATGCGGCGGACGGTCTCGCCTTCGCAATAGACGTCCGCGGTGTAGTCGTCCGTCGCGGTGATGACGCGACCGTTCTTGATCAGGATGGCCATTTCAGTTCTCTTCGTCGCTGCCGCGACTGACCAGCTTGTCGCTCTGCTCCACGAACCGGTCACCTTCCCACGCCGCGTCCTTCGTGACCATGCCGGCCTTCGCCGCCCGCTCGGCGGCCTTCACTTCCGCCTGCCGGCGGACCAGTTCAGCGTGCGTCGTGAAGTAGCGAAGGCTGTGCCCGCGGAAATCCTCGATGCGCTCGAACCCGTGCTTGTCCATGAACGCGCTGAGACCGTCGGCGAGCGTGGTGAGGAGCTTGTAGCCGTGGATCATCACGCCCGTGCAGACCTGGACGGTCTGGGCGCCGAGCAGGAGGAACTGCGCCGCGTCCTCGCCGGTCTCCACGCCCCCGATCGCCGAGAGGCTCCGGTCGAGGAACGCCCCGGCGATCGGCAGCTCATCGCCCTCGGGGATCGGGGCGCCGCAGCCGCCGCCGAACATCATCGTGGCAAGCTCCATCACCATGCGGAGGGCGATGGGGCGCACCGCCTTGCACGAGTAGCCGCCGGGCACCGTGTAGCCCTCGACCGTCGGCTCCGGGCGCAGCGTGTCGAGGTTGACGCCCATCACCGACAGGATGGTGTTGATCGCGCTGATCCCCTCGCACCCGGCCTCCAGCGCGACCCGCGCGGGGTCGACGATGCACGTGACGTTCGGCGTCATCTTCGCCCACACGGGCTTCGTCGCCGCGGCGTTCACCCACCCGCAGACTTCCGCGAGGATCTCCGGATCCTGGCCCATCGCCGAGCCCATCTTCCGCTCGGGCAGGCCGTGGGGGCAGGAGAAGTTCAGCTCGAAGGCGTCGACCCCGGTCTCCTCGCAACGCTCGATGATCTCCACCCACGCGTCCCGCTCGCACTCCTCCATGATCGAGGCGATGAGCACGCGGTCGGGGTAGTCGTTCTTGATCTTCCGGAACTCGTCGAGCCAGACGTCGAACGGGCGATCGCTGATCAGCTCGATGTTCTCCCAGCCCAGCACCTCCCGCGAGCCGGAAGCGCGCATCCGCGCATAGCGCGGCGCGACGTTGACGACCTTCGTCGCGTCGAGGCTGATCGTCTTGGCGATAACCGCGCCCCAGCCCTCGTCGAAGGCCTTGCCGATCACGTTGGCGTTCGTGCCCGGCGGTCCGGACCCGATCACGAACGGGTTGGGAAGCGTCAGGCCATCGACGGTGACGGAGAGATCGGCCATGCGGGGATTATAATGAACGCGATGCGCGGCGCGACCTTCAGCGTGCGCTATCGACGCTGAACAGATGTTAAAGAAAAACCTCTCCCCGCGGTCGGGGAGAGGTGAAGAGCGAGCATGAGCGGTCTTACGGGCAGGGACCGAAGGCCGCGATCACCGCCAGGATGTCCGCGAAATCGACGTTGCCGTTGCCGCTGAGATCCTCGGGGCACGGCACGCCGCACGGACCCCAGGCGGAGATGATCGAAAGGATGTCGCCGAAGCCGACGTCACCGGACGCATCGAGGTCGGCCGGACACGGCGGCGTGCAGGTGCCCGCATCGCACGGCATGTCGTCGCCCTGGTAGGTGCCGCCCGTGGTGGCACAGTCGCCGGCCGTCGCGACCGAGCAGGTGCCATCCGTCGCGCAGCACGCGCCCGTCGGATCCGGCGGCGTGCATGGATTCGGTGAGCACGGCATGTCGTCGCCCTGGTAGATGCCGCCCGTGCCGGCACAGTCGCCGGCCGTCGCGACCGAGCAGGTGCCATCCGTCGCGCAGCACGCGCCCGTCGGATCCGGCGGCGTGCACGGATTCGGTGAGCACGACGTACCGATGCCCTGGAACGTGCCGCCCATCGTCGAGCAGTCGCCGGGGTTGGTCAGCTCACAGGTTCCGCCGGTGAGACAGCAGCCGCCGGCGTCGAGACACGCGGCGGTGATCACCACCGTGCCGGTGCCGACCGCGCCCTGCGGGCTCGCCGCGCTCGTGTGCCCACCGATGCGGATCAGGAAGGTGGTGTCGGCGAACCCGCCGAAGGTCACCTCGGACTGCACCCCGCAGAAATCGTCGTTGCATGCGATGACCTCGAGCGATCCGACCGGACACGGCGACGTGTACACGCCGATCTTCGTGTCATAGTCGCTGCCGCAAAGGCTGGCGGTGAAGTTGCCGCCGCACGGCGCGGTGAACTCGAACCAGATGTCCGCCGCGATGTCCTCGTCTTCACCGCTGTCGCACAACGCGGGCTCGAACGGGCCGTCCGTCGTCGCCCCGAAGGTCGAGAAGGGCGTGCTCCCGAGGCTGACCACGATCGGGTTCGCGCAGTCGTCGTTCGTCGGGGCGTCCGCCTGAAGCACGCGGATCCCGTAGTCCTCGACCTCGCCGCGGGACGTCGTGCCGCACGGATCGACGACCGGGTTCTGCGTGCTGCGCTGGATGCGGGTGCGGAGACGCGTGTCGCCGATCGTCGCGTGGCCAGGCACGTTGATGACCGTCGAGTACGGACCGGGGCCGGACATCGAGATATCGATCGTCTCATCGGCGTCGTGGAAGTCACCGTCGAGGTTCCAGTCGATCCAGACACCGCCGAGGTCGTTGGAGTTGGCGTTGCCGATCGTGAGGCTGAACGGCACCGCCTCTCCGAGCTGGACGGATCCGGAGATGATCGTGAAGTCGGAGTACGCGCTCGTGCCGCTGCTGTTGTTCACACCCGCATACTGGACGTTCGTGATGTGCTCGTTGCTCGGGACCAGGCTGGAGGCGTCGCAGAAGACGCCGCTCAGGCACGACCGGCTGTTGCGGTGGGCGACGATCGAGTTGATCGATCCCTGGATGAAGGTATTGGCGCAGTTGAGGCTGCTCCGCATGGTCGTGGTGCAGGGATCGCAGTGGAACGCGCCCCAGAGGTGACCAAGCTCGTGCGCGGAGAGGTCCGTCTCGCACGAAAAGTTGCCGACGTTGTTCTGGGCGAGACAGTACGCGCTGCTCGTGCAGATGCCGCCGATCGTGAACGCGATGCCGATCGTGCTTCCGCTCAGGTTCCGGCCCGTGAAGAGGTGGGCGACGTCACGCACGATGTCGCCGTGGTTGTTCAGCCACCGGCTGCGGAACTGGTCGAGCAGCCCGCCGGCGGAGTTGGTCGTGTACACCTGCGAGGTACGAACGATGATGGCCACGACCCCGTGCCTGATCTGCACCTCGGACTCGTACTGCGAGTTGATGGTGTTGATCACCAGGTTGACGCGGTTCTCGACGTTCTGGATCGAGGATCCCCACTCCTGGTAGTACTGGAAGTCCGCGTCGATGGCGAGCTCGGCGAGCGACAGGTCGTCGATTCCGTCAGCGGCGCCGTCCGATTCCACCTGGGTCGGTTGGCCCATCTCGTCCGCCAGCAGCTTGTCGTTGACCGGGCATGAGCCCTCGATCGGCAGCACGTCGAGCTCGTGATAGACCACGTGCGTCTCGAACGGAAGCCCGGCGACGAAGTTGGACACCGGCTCGACCCACCAACGCTCACCGTTGGAGAAGGTGATGACCGCGTGCATGCCGTCTTCGAGCATCCCGCCGGCGACCGTGCTGCCCTCATCCTCGAGGACGACACCGCGGAGCGTGTTCACGGGCCCCGCCTCGACCTCCTCGAGGTGATCCGGACCATCCGAGCGATAAACCCGGTATCCCGACCCGCGCACGGAATGCGGCGCGAGATCGATCGTCCAGGCCTGGCCGTCGATCTCGACGGTGGTCGCGAGCGGCACGCCGTACACGTGGTCGTACTCCACGGTGACAAGCTCGCTGCGGCTGAGCCCCATGCTCGCGTTGATGTACTCGTGGATCTGCCAGAGCGTCGCGTCCTTGGACTGGATCTCTGATCCGGACCGGGGGCCCGGGGGCGTCGCCTCGACGCTCGCCGTGAGACCTCCGAAACCGATGAGCGCCGCCACCGCGGCACACCGGACAAATCCCGTACAGAACTGGTGCATTGGAAGCTCCTCTTGAGCCGGCGCGAGAACGGCCGGCACCTCAACCTCGCATCCCGATATAGCTTAGAACGGCCTCCGAGCTCCTCATCGAGCCCGTACCTCGTTCACCCGTACGTCTCCCAACCTCGCCCGGTTGCAACCGGACACAGTGATCACCGCTCCCGACCGCCCTCAGGGCACTCCTGGTGGGTTTGGCGGGTCTGGGAGATCGACGCCCGTCAATCGAATCGGACCACGAGCGGCTCGCCCCGCTGCCCCGCCTCGACTGGCCGCAGACCCCCACGAACCTGCCAGCGGTCGCGGTCCGGGCAGCCGACGTGGATCGCGTACGGACCGACGCTTTCGACCGGCGGTCGCCACCGCATGCCGGCCAGACGGATCGAGCACTCGGTGCGGCCGGTCGTCTCGTCCACGACCCGGATGACGGCCCGGTCGAGGCCGCGGACCTCCAGCTCCGGCAGGAAGGCCCGCCGGCCGGTCCCACCGTTGTCCAGTTGGGCCACGGTGCGCGGCCAGCCCCGGTACTGCTCGGCCGCCGGGTCCGACGGATCGACGCCACGCGGCCATGCCTCGAAGGTGATCCACCGCGTGTCACGCTCGAGGCGCACGATGCCGTAGCCGGGCATTCGATCGTGGAGCCGGGCCGGGGAGCGGCCGGAGCGCACCGGGTTCGCCGCGGCGTAGACCGTCATCAGGTTGCCGAAGCCGTCGCGGTAGTCGCCGGTGTACCGCGGGGCGCCGGGCTCGCGCCGGGCCCCGGGCCGCGGCGGCTGCCAGCGGCGCGGCCACGTGTTCGCGATCGCCGGCGCGCAGAACGCGAAGCCGGCGTCGCGCCAGTCATCCACGCCGTACTGCACGAGGCTCGCGAGGTGCTGGTCGCCGGCGAGGTGGATCGCGAACGCGCGGCGGAACGCGCGCACCGCGCGATCGCGCCCGCTCTGCGGCCACCCGTTGGAGTCGGCGTCGGCGGCGCGCCGATGGTCGTCGGGGTACTCGTCCGGCGGCAGGTAGGGAATCGACGGGATCGCCGCGCCGCTCTCGGCGTCCGCCGGCAACGTCGCCACGTTGACGAACGGCGTCTGCGAGAGCACGACCTTCATCCAGGTTCCGCCGGACCAGTCATCCGCCCAGCCTTCGAGCATCGCGAGCTGTCGTTCCCCGAGCAGCACCGCCCCGGGAACGTCGGCATCCGCCGCGGGATCGAAGTCCGGGTTGCGGAACCACCCGTTGACGACCTTGCCCTCCGGCACCGTCACCGACGGCGACGACTTGAACTGCCGATCGCCCAGGATCGCGAAGCTCACGCCCGCGTACCGCATCGTCGTCGCGTACACCGTGTACCCCGCGCCGATCGGCTCGGCGTCGAGGGGGTCGGGGGGATCTGGCAGGTGGCTCGTCTGCGTACGGTGGACCGCGTTCACGAAGCGCGGGCTCATCACGTACCCGCCGGAGTCCTGCGCGGTCAGGCCGTCAGCGGCGCGGGCCCGACGCCCACCGGCACCCCACAGGTTCCCGTGGTAGACGTCATGATCGTCGGGAATCGTGATCGTCGGGCGATCGCGCGTGATCGACTCGAACGCCCAGCACCACCGGTACCACTTGTTGAGGTAGTCGAGGATGGCCGCGTCCTCGGGCTTCCGTTGGGCCGGATCGAGATCGCCTTCGTAGATCTGGTCGCCGCTGAAGAACAGGAGATCCGGATCGTGCACGCGCAGGGCGTCGACGATCTCCGCGTGCGGGAACCAGATCGCCTCGTGGTTCCACCGGAGTCCGCCCGTGTACGTCTTCTGACCGGTGAAGGAAGCGATGACGAGCGCGCCGGCGTCGACGGGCTCGCGTCGAACGGTTCCGTAGTACTCGTGGCGACGTGGCCCGCCCTCGGCCCCGGCGAGGTCATAGACGACCCGGAACCGCGTGTCGCGCGAGCCATCCCAACCGTCGACGCGGAACGGCGCCGTCCAGCTCTCCGGAATGATGCTCGCGCGGCCGCGTTCGCGCCACGCGCCGCCGGCATCACGCGTCTCCAGGATCGCCGTGGGCGCGTCGCCTTCGCCAAGCGGCCCGAACTGTGCCGTCAGCTCGAGCACGCCGTCGGCGAGCGTGTACTGCGTCGCCAGAACCGGCCCCCACGCGCGATCGTCGTGGCGACGCACCTTCCGGCCGTAGACCGTCCAGCCCTCGAAGAAGTGCGGCCCGAGGTGGGAGACCAGCGCCAGACCGCCGTCGATCTCGTCTTCCGTCAACCCGCGCACGGTCTTGCGGCTCAGCAGCGCGCCGTCGTCGGCGTCCGTCGCGGAGACCACGAGCATGTAGCCGTCGCCGTCGGGACGGACGAAGAGCCTGAGGTCGATTCCGCCGCGCGGCTCGGCGCGGCCGTCGCCCAGCGTCGACGCGGGCTCGATCACGGGCACGTCGTCGGCGCCGAGCGGACCGGCGATCGACCACTGGCTGCGTCCCGGCGAGCCGCGCGTGTTGTCGCGCACGTCGACGCGTCCGAAGGCGTCGGTCACCACGAGCAATCCCCCGTCGGCGGCGGGCCGGTGGTGCACGAGGGCCGTGAGCCGGTGGTCGATCTCGTCGCTTCCGGCGCCGATGAGGAACCCGGAGAAGCCATCGGGCGTCGCGGCGTCGCCGGCCGAACCGGTGCGCACGCAGACCTCGAAGCTCGCCCGCGCCGGCGACGTCGTTCGCGTCAGCAGGAATGCCGTGCGTAGCGGGAAGCGCGGCCGGCCTTCGACGCACTCCAGCTTCCCGTCATGGACCCGCCAATCCTGGAGACGGTTCGCCCAGTACTCCGGACCGATCCAGACCCGCCGCGTGCGCGATCCCCATGCCGAGGCGAAGCTCGTCGCCTCCAGGGCGCCGTCGTACTTCGGGTTCGGTTCCGTCGGGACCGGAGCGTGCGTGCGGCCCCGCCAGTCGACGATCCGGTCGTGCAGACGCCGCGTCACCTCCGGCCGCACGTGGACGAGGTTCGTCGTCTCGCCGGGATCGTCGGCGAGGTCGTACAGTTCCAGCCGACCGTCCTCGAAGAACTCCAGCAGCTTGTACCGCCCCTCCCGGATCGCGCCGACGGGCGTCGTGCGCCACGGGCTGCCCGACCGCCGACCCGCCTCGAGGTAGCACGGGAAGTGCCAGTAGAGAGGTGGGCGCCGGGGCTGCAACGGGGAGCGCCGCAGCAACGGGGCGAGGCTCACGCCGTCGAGCCGCAGGTTCGCCGGAAGCTGCGCCCCGGCGAGATCGAGGATCGTCGGGAACAGGTCGAGCCCGATCACGGGCGTATCCACCGTGCGCCCGTCATCGGCCACGCCCGGGGTCGAGATGATCAGCGGAACCCGGATCCCTCCCTCGTACAACTCGCCCTTCGCGCCGCGCAGTGACCCCATCGAGGCGAAGCGCCCGTGGCCGCCGTTGTCGGACATCAGGATGACCACGGTCCGCTCGTCGAGATCGCGCTCGGCGAGCGCGTCCACCAGACGCCCGACGTTCCGATCGACGGTCTCCACCATCGCCGCGTACGCGGACCTGCGCCGCGACAGGCTCGGGTCAAGCTGCCGGTACTTCTCGACGAGGTCCGGCTTGCCCTGCACCGGCGTGTGCACGGCGTAGAACGGCAGGTAGAGGAAGAACGGTCGCGCCCGGTGCTCGTCCATGAACCCGATGGCCTCGTCGGTGAGCCGATCGGTGAGGCACTCGCCCGCGGGGCCGTCGTCGAGCCACGGGTTGTCGTAGGGGCTGAAGTACGAGCGCGGGTGTCCGATCTGACCGGCGGCCCGGCTGCGATCGAAGCCCTGCCCGGACACGTCGTCATCGAGATGCCACTTGCCGAAGCAGCCCGTGACGTACCCCGCCTCCCGGAGCGCCTCGGCGAGGGTGACGAACGCATCGTCGAGCACGCGCACGTTCGGGATCGGCTCGAGGGCGCGCCGGTTGGCGGGCCCGCGCGCCGAGGCGTTCACCGTGTACATGCCGTGACGTGGGGCATACCGGCCGGTCAAGAGCGACGCGCGGGACGGCACGCAGTTGGGCCCGTTGGCGTAGGCATCGGTGAAACGCGCGCCGCGTCGGGCGAGGTCGTCGATGCGGGGCGTCTCGTGGAGGCGGTTGCCGTAGCAGCCGAGATCCGCCCAGCCCATGTCGTCGACGAGGATCAGGACGACGTTCCGGGCTTCACCCGCCGCCGAGGCCGGTCGAGCCCAGGCGACCGGGGCACCGGCGAGCAGCACGAGCATCGGGAGGATGCGGAGCAGCATAGCGGCCACGATAACCCGTTCCCGGACCCGATCTCCACCTTCTGAGTGCGGACCCCTCATCCGAATGCCGATACCGGGGGCAGGGTCCCCCCATGCCACACTCCGCAGCCCCACGATCCGCGGTGCCTGCCCCGCATACCGGCCGCAACGTCGGCACGATTCTCATCGTCGACACCGACGGATCGGCGCGCGGTGCGTGCCGCGCGATCCTCGAGGAATCCGATTACGAGGTCCGGGACGCGATGACCCTGACCGACGCCCTCGCGGTGCTCGAACACGACGCGCCCGACACGATCCTGCTCGACGCCGACTCGGCGGGAGCGACGACCTGGCGCGTGGCCGCGCAGCGCCTCAAGCTCGCCACCCACGGAGCCGAGCCGCGCATCGTCCTGGTCCTCGACGCGAAGGCAACCAACACCGTGCCCTCCGTCGCCGACGCCTGGATCGACGAGTGGCTCGTGAAGCCCGTCCGCGCCCACGATCTCCTGTTGCGGGTGAGCGGCGCCGCGGGCATGCAGGATCGCCTGACGCTGCGCAACCTCCGCGGCGACCAGACCCGCATGTGGAACGTGCTCCTGGATTTCTCGCGCAGCATGAGCCGCGTGCTGGACCTCGACACCATCCTCGACCAGATCGTGCGAACCGCGGCGGAGATGTCCGGCAGCCGACGCGTGTCGATCATGCTCCCCGACGACACGGGGCGTTTCCTCACGATCGCCAAGTCCCTCGGCATCGACACGGAGATGCGCCAGCGCGTCCGAGTGCCGGTGGGCAAGGGAATCGCCGGCGAGGTCTTCTCCTCCGGCGTCCGGCGCACCGTGCTCACGACCGGCCCGATCCCGGATCAGCCCTACGAGAGCGAAGCGTTCGTGAGCATGCCGATCATCGCCTCGCTGAACACGGCGCACGACTGCGTCGGCGTTCTCAACATCACCCACCGCTTCGGCGATCGCCCCTTCGAGGACTGGGAGCTGGAGTTCATCGATCTGCTCGGCAGCATCGCCGGCTCGGTCATCGACGATTCGCTCTGGCGCCAGACGCGCGAGAGCCTGCTGAAGATGGAGCGCGACCTTCTCGTGGCACGGCGCATTCAGCAGAGCACCTTCCCCTTCGCGCTTCCCGAACTGGACGGCTTCCAGGTCGACGCGTGGAGCCAGCCCGCCGACGAGACCGCCGGCGACACCTACGACATCATCCCGCTCACCGCGCCCGGATCCGAGAAGCCGGATCGCGTCGTGCTCCTGCTCGCCGACGCGACGGGGCACGGCATCGGCCCGGCCCTGTCCGTGACGCAGGTGCGCGCGATGCTGCGGATGGGCGTCAGGCAGGACGACGACCTGCTTCGGATCGCCCGGCACATGAACGAGCAGCTTCACGCCGACCTCCCCGGCGGCCGCTTCATCACGGCGTGGCTCGGCGCGCTGGACGTGCCGGGGCGGACGCTCTCGTGCGTCAGCGCGGGGCAGGGCCCGATCCTCCGCTATGACGCCGAACGCGATCTCGTCGAGCGTCTCGACGCCGACACGATTCCGCTCGGCATCATGCCGACGCTGGACCTGGAGTCCGGCGTCCGGTTCCCGATGAACCCCGGCGACATCGTGGCCGTGCTCTCCGACGGAATCTTCGAAACCACCAGCGCCACCGGGGAGCTCTTCGGCACCGACCGGGTCGTCGAGATCATCCTGGCGACGCGCGCCGAGTCCCCGGGCCGGATCGTCGAGGCGCTCCGCGACGGGATCACGAGGTTCGCGCCGGGTCTCCGCGCCGCCGACGACCGGACCGCGATCGTGGTCAAGGCGGTGTGAGCGAACGGGCAAGGACGCTCGCCCTCACCTGCCTCGCTGCGCGAGGCTGTCCTCTCCCGGAGGGAGAGGGGTCTCCCACCTCTCCCCGCCGCGCTACTCGTCATCCGGCGCGATCGCCGCGACCAGCGCCAGGTCGCCCTGGCGGACGGATGCTACGTCGAAGTTGCGGGCCGCGGATGCCATGCGGGTCAGGGCGGCGCCGATCGCCATCGCGGGTTTCGTCTCGCCCTTCTTCGCGCGGTGGAACCGCACCGGGTTGATCCGGGCCACGACATACGTGCGCAGGTACGGCGACTTGAAGCCGCGCGTGCGCAGGGCCTCGATGATCTCCTTGACCTGGGCGTCGATCTCCTCGATCCGCGCCGCGTAGCCCTCACGTTGCCGAATGCTCTGGCCCAGCGTCTTGTCCACGAAACGGTCCACCTTCTTGAGCAGCGGGCTGTACGCCCCGCCCGCGAAGCGCTTGTTCTGCTCGTAGACGATGCCCAGCGTGAGCAGTTCCGGCGCCTCGAACTGCTCGGCGTAGGCCGTCTCCTTCGCCCGCGGCTTCCGATCGACGAGGCCGCGCGCCATGCGGATCACCTCGAGGCTGCGGTCCTTCAGGTTGTGCGCTTTCTCAGTGTTCAACGCGAGGATGCGAAACGCGAGGTCCTCGTCCGGCGAGACGAGCGCGGTGACCTGGCGCAGCCCGAGCACCTTTGCCGCCGCGAGCCGGTGCCGTCCGTTCGGTGTCCACAGACGACCGTCGTCACCGCGCACCACGATGAGCGGATCGAGGAAGGAGCCGCTCTGCTCGATCTTCTCCGCGAGCCGCTTGGTGTGTGTCGGCGAGAGGTCGCGCTGGAACGGCGTCGGCTCCACCGACGCCAGCGGAAGCGAGGCGATCAGCATCGGGCGACCCGAGAGCGGTTCACGGTACGCGCCGATCGCCGCGCCGCCCGCCGCCTCGACCTGCCGCACCAGCGGCGCGACTTCCCGCGCCCCGAGCGTGAGCACGATCTCCGCCCCGGAGAGTCCCCTCTTCTCCTTGCTTGGCGTCAGACGCTTGCGCGAGCTCGACGGCTTCTTGCGCGCGGATTTCTTCGCGGTCTTCTTCTTCGTGACCTTCTTCTTCGTCGCCGTCTTGCGTGCCGCCATGCGTGGAGTCTACCGCGACGCGCCCGGGGGCGTCTTCGCGCGTCGCGTGGCGGCGGCCTCCTCGACGCGGCCCCACTCGTCGTAGAGACCCGCGAGACGGTCGCGAACCTCCACCGTTCGCTCGTCGTCGGCGCCGACGGCGGGCGCCAGCGCGGCCCAGCTCTCCCGCAACAGCGTCTCGACGGCCGCCCGGCGGTCGGCGGCGGCGAGGGCGTCCACGTACGTGTGCATCGACACGTCCCAGTCGGGGGAGCTGACGGGACGGGCGTCACGCACGGAATCCCACCCCGCCGCCGCGTACCCCACCGCCTCGTCGACCTTGCCCTGCTTCAGCAGGTTGATCGCAAGCTCGGTGTGCGTGGCGGGGAAGATCGGGTGGCGTGGTGAGATCGTCTCCTGCACGATCCGCTGGGCCTCGCGGAGCGGAGGCTCGGCCCCGGCGATGTCCCCGCGCCGTTGACGCAGACGCCCGAGCTGGCGGAGGCTCGAGACGACCTGGAGGCCGCTGGGCCCGTACGCCTGCTTCCGCCGCGCGATGACTTCCCCGACGATCGGGTCCGCCTCCTCGTACCGCTCCTGCTCGATCAGGATCGTGGCGAAGTTGGCAAGCACCGGGATCTGCGCGACGGGTGTGATGTCCGGTCGCCCGCGCAGGACGGCCACCGCCTCGCTCAGCGCCTCTTCGGCAGCGGCGACCTCGCCGCGATGACGGAGCGTCATCCCGAGGTTGTTCAGGGCCATCACGAGGTCCGCGCTGCGCGGGTCGAGGGCGCGGTAGAGATCCGCGGCGCGCCGAAGCTGCGTCTCGGCGGACTCGAAACGACGCAGCGAGAGGTACGTCTCGCCGATCGCGCTCCGCACCGCCGCCTCGACGTCCGGCAGCGGCTCTCCCTCCGTGTCGAGCCGGTCGATCATGCCGTCCAGCATGTCGATGACCGTCGCGTCGGCCCCCTGCACATGGGGATCGGATGACGAGAGCATGGTGCGCAGGTGCTGGATGACGCGCTCGGCGGTCTGCCGCTGCCGCGCCTCCGCCGCCGCCGCGCTGCGGGTCTCCAGCGCGAACATCGTGCTCGCGGCGGTGGCCACGAGCATCGCCGCGAACGCGATCGCGCCGGCGGCGACGGCCACGCGGTGTCGCCGGGCGAACAGGCGCGTCTGGTAGACGATGCTCGGCGGTCGCGCGACCACGGGCTGGTGATCGAGGAAGCGCCGAAGATCGGCGGCCAGCGCCGACGCCGACGAGTATCGCCGCCCCGGCTCCTTCTCCAGCGCGCGGGCGGTGATCGCGTCGAGATCGGGATCGCACCCGGGCACGACGCGGGCCAGGCGCCCCGGCATCTTGTTGCGGATCACGTCGACCGCCTGGTGGAGCGAGAGCCCGGCCACCTCCAGCGGCAGGCGATCGGCGAGCATCTCGAAGAGCACCACGCCGAGGGCGTAGACATCGGCCCGGGGGCCGACCGCTTCCGGGTCGGCGCCACATTGCTCGGGGCTCATGTACGGCAGCGTTCCGATGATGTCGCCGACGCTCGTCTGCATCGTCATGTCGGCCGTCTCCCCGCGCCCGAGCACGCGGGCGACGCCGAAGTCGATCACCTTTACGTGCCCCGCCGCGTCCACGAGGATGTTGGGCGGCTTGAGGTCACGGTGAACGACGCCGCGGTCATGCCCGTGCTGCACCGCTCGGCACGCCTCGATGAGCAGCTCGACGCGCTCCGGTACGCAGAGCATCGCCTCGTTGGCGTACGCCACGATCGTCCGCCCGTCGCGGACGAGCTCCATCGCGATATACGGCATGCGCCAGACGCCGTCGGCGTGCACGCCGGCCTCGTAGACGTGGGCGATGCCCGGGTGGTGAAGCTGGGCCAGCACCTCCGACTCTCGCTCGAAGCGCTGGGCGAGCGCCGAAGTGCCGGCGTCGGCGCGCAGGAGCTTGAGGGCGACGGTCCGGTGCGGTTGCTCCTGGACCGCCTCGTACACCGTCCCCGCCCCGCCGGAAGCGATCCGGCGCTTGATGCGGTACTGCCCGACGCGCTGCGGGGAAGGGTCGTCCGGCGCGGCGCCGACCTCCTGCTCCTCGGCCCACGCGATGATCGGGGGCCGCTCCATGAACGTCGACGCCTCCGGCGCGAGGCGGAGCAGCGCGGCGGCGCGCACGCGCACCGTCTCGTCATCGGGGCAGGCGCTCTGGAGAAAGGCCCTGCGCTCGGAGGGGTCGCGCTCCAGGGCGTCGGCGACGAGTATCTTGACCCGCTCGAACTGCTCAGGTTCCATCGCCGTCACCGTTCGCCTCGGCGCCGCCCATCCGCTCGTAGAGCCACAGCCGCGCGTGGCTCCACTCGTGACGCACCGTGCGCTCGGAAAGACCCAGCGCCCGGGCGGTGTCCTCGACGGTGAGGCCGGCGAAGTAGCGCAGCATGACGACCTGGGCGGCGCGGGGGTCGTGATCGTGCAGGGCGATCAGCGCCTCGTCGAGGGCGAGCATGTCCGCCGGCTCGTCGATCGCCGCCGACGGCTCGGCCCATCGAGGGGCACGCGCCGACGAGCGCCACCGTGCTTGTCCCGGCCGTAGCGTCGAGCCCGCTCCACCAGGATCCGCCGCATGGCCTGGGCGGCGGCGGCGTAGAAGTGGCCGCGCCCGTTCCAGTCGGCGTCCTGGGCCCCGACCAGGCGGAGGTATGCCTCGTGAACGAGGGCGGTGGGCTGGAGCGTGTGGCCGGCGGGCTCGCGGGCCATGTGCCGCCGGGCGAGGGCGTAGAGGGCGTCGTAGACGTGCGGGAGGAGGGCGTCGGCGGCGGCGGGGTCACCGGTGCCCGCCCGGGTCATAAGATCGACCACGTCACCGCTCGCGTCTTCCGGCACCCTCGACCTCCTGCTCATCGAAGAAAAACGGAAAGATCGTGTCCGCCCGTCCCCGGGATTGTCGCACTCACCTCCGACGACGGCAAGATCCCGCCGTGAACGCCCCTTACGCGTACCGCCCTCCCCCTGTCTCCGGAGAAGCACGATGAGCCGCATCCTGATGTTCCTCTACGGTCTCGTCGCCTACGCCCTGTTCTTCGTGACGATCCTCTACGCCATCGGTTTCGTCACCGGGCTGGTCGTTCCGAAGACGCTCCACACCGGCGTGGCCGCCGGGCTGGGCGAGGCGATCGGCGTGAACGTCGCGCTGCTGGCCCTTTTCGCGGTCCAGCACCTGATCATGGCCCGCCCCGCCTTCAAGGAATGGTGGGCGCAGTTCGTGCCCCGGCCGATCGAGCGCAGCACGTTCGTCATCTTTGCCAGCTCGATCCTGCTGCTCACGTTCTGGCAGTGGCGACCGATGCCGGAGATCGTCTGGGAGGTGGGGTCGCCGGCCCTCCGCAGCGTGCTGATCGGGGTCTCGCTGCTTGGCTTCGGAATCGTGTTCTACAGCTCGTTCCTGATCGATCACTTCGACCTCTTCGGGCTCCGCCAGGTCTACCTGCACCTGCGTCGGCGCGAGGGTGTGAACCACAAGTTCATGGAGCGATCGCTCTACCGGCTGGTGCGTCACCCGCTCATGCTCGGCTTCCTGATCGCGTTCTGGTCCGCGCCCACGATGACGCAGGGTCACCTGCTGTTCGCGGCGGTCACGACCGCGTACATCATCGTCGGAACCAAGGTCGAGGAGCGCGATCTCGTGCGGTATCTCGGCGACGACTACCTCGCCTACCGCAAGCGGACGCCGGCGCTCATGCCGCTCCCGTTCCGGAAGCGCACGTCGGCGGCGCAGACGCGATCGTCCACGGCGGCCTCGTGATGCGAACTCACCCGGGGGCGACGCAGAGCTGGTCGCGGAGGCGGTTCAGCCCCCGGCGGAAGTGCGACTTGACCGTGTTCACCGGGCAACCGACGTGGCGGGCGATCTGCTCACGGGTCAGGCCGTGCATGAGGGCGAGCCGCACCACGCGCTGCTGATCGGAGCTGAGGTGGTCGAACGCGACCTCCACGGGCCCCATCTCCTGCCTCGTCTCTTCCGGATCGACCGGCGGCTCGTTCTCGAACCACTCGATGGGTTCGGTCCCGTACCCGAGCCGGGACGCGCGTCGCGAGCGCCGCAGATGATCGATCGCGCGTTGGCGCGCAATCATCGCCACGAAGCCGTGCTCGCTGCCGCGCATGCCGTCGAACCGCGACGCGTTCATCCAGATCGCGGCGAACGCCTCCTGGACCGCATCGTCGACGTCGGCCAACTGGCCGAAGACGCGTGCCGCGATCGCGCGAACAAGACGGCCGTAGCGATCGACGCACTCATCCATCGCACCGCGATCACCACCGGCCACGCGTTGAAGAATCGACTGACCCACCGAAGGGCTCCCGCCCCCCCGTTCCTACCTCACTGCGACGTACCGCTCGAACACCACGTGCGGGGCGAGGAAGGCCTCGCGCACCGGCTCGTCGTTGCAGAGATCCGTGGAGAGGTACTTCTTGTTCGAATCGGGAAGCACGGTGACCACCGTCGCGTCGGGCCCCAGCTCACGGCAGAGCTGGATCGCCCCGATGATGTTCGCCCCGGAGGAAATGCCCACGGCCAGCCCGAGCTCGCGGCTGATCAACTGGGCCATGATGATCGAGTCACCATCCCACGCGTCGATCACTGGATCCAGTTCGTCGAGCTGGACGATCGACGGAATGAACTCGTCGGAGATCCCCTGGATCCGGTGCTTGCCCACCTTGTGTCCCGTCCGTATCGTCGGCGAGTCGGCGGGCTCGAGGGGATGCACGCGCACCGACCGGCCTCGGCGCCGCAGGCAGCGTCCCACGCCCATGACCGTGCCGCCCGTGCCCACGCCGGCGACGAAGGCGTCGATCTCGCGATCAAACTTCGCGAGCTGCTCCTCGATCTCCGGCCCCGTGCTCACCTCGTGGGCCTCGATGTTCGCGGGCGCGTCGAACTGCCGCGGCAGGAATACGCGCTCGCGGCTCTGGGCGTACGCCTCCGCCCGCTCGATCGAGCCGACGAAGCCGCCTTCCTTGCGCGTCACGAGGACGACCTCGGCGCCGAAGTGGCGGATGAGCTGCACCCGCTCGCTGCTCATCCAGTCGGGCATGTAGATCCGCACCGGGTGCCCCAGCGCGCGTCCGATGGCGGCGAAGGAGATGCCGGTGTTGCCGCTGGACGCCTCGGCGATGACGTCACCGGGACGCAGCTCGCCGGACTCGTACGCGCGCCGCATGATGTGCGCCGCCATGCGGTCCTTGACGCTGCCGGTCATGTTCATCGACTCGTACTTCGCGTAGATCCGATAGGGCTCGCCGTCGAATCGGAGGTGGATCTCCAGCAGCGGCGTCTCGCTGATGAGCGCGGCGATGTCGTCGACCCAGGCGACTGATGCATCCGCCGACGGAGGGGCGTTCTTCCCCGAGACGAAACGGGCGCTCATGTGGGTCAAGTCGTCACCTTCTCGCGTGCGGCGGCGGCCTTCGGGAAATGCTCACCGAGCCAGCTCTGGGGGTACTCCGCGTCGTCGAGGGCGAGCGCCGCCGGCGTCACGAGGAAGGGGCGGAACGTGTCGCACATTACGACGAGTTCCTCGGTCTCCGTCGCGTCGAGCGTGGCCTCCACCGTGCCGGGGTGCGGTCCGTGGGGAATGCCCTGCGGATGGGAGGTGATCGAACCCTCCTCGATGCCCTTGCGCGCCGTGTACTTCTTGTCCACGTAGTACATCACCTCGTCGGAGTCGATGTTCGAGTGGTTGTACGGGACCTTGATCGCGTCGGGATGGAAGTCCAGCAGCCGCGGGCAGAACGCGCAGATGACGAAGTTGTGGCCTTCGAAGACCTGGTGCGTCGTCGGCGGCAGGTGGTGCTTGCCCACGATCGGCGAGAAGTCGTCGGCGTTGAAGCAGTACGGGTAGTAGCAGCCGTCCCACCCGACGACGTCGAGCGGGTGGTAGTCGAAGTGGTAGCCGTGCACGTTGTGCAGCGCCTTGATCCGCACCTCGAACGTGCCTCGCTCGTCGTACGCCAGCGGCATCTCCGGCACGCGCAGGTCGCGCTCGCAGTACGGGGCATGCTCCAGGAACTGGCTCGTCTTCTTGCTGACGTACCGCGGAGGCGGCAGGATGTGCGACGCGTTGACGGTCTCGATCACGATGAACCGCGGGTTGGGCCCGTCCGGCCCCGGATCGTCGAACTCCATCCGGTAGATCGTGCCCTTCGGGATCACCACGAAATCGTGCTCACGGAACTTCAACGTACCGAACATCGAGTACACGGTTCCGCATCCGTGATGGATGAACAGGCACTCGTCGCCCTGGCCGTTCTTGTAGTGGTAGCCCATCGGCTCGGCGGGGACGCAGATCGACATCTCGCAGTCCGCGTTGCCGAAGAGCACGACGCGCCCCGTGATCGGGTCGCCCTCGGGCTGCATCTGCATCGTGCGCAGGTGCCGCATCCGCATGATGTCCGTCTCGACGTAGTCGGGCTTCGTCGAGTACATCGCGCTCCATCCGGTGACCTGGGTCGGCGGGTGAATGTGGTAGAGCGTCGACGTCGGCCCCACGAAGCCCTCCGTGCCGAACACCTCCTCGGAGTAGAAGGCGCCGTCGGGACGTCGGAACTGGACGTGCCGTTTCGCGGGAATCTCGCCGAGCTTGGTGTAATAAGGCATGGTGAACTCGCAGTGGTCCGGGTGAGAGGCTAGAGATTCCCGCGGCGCTCCTGCTCGATCTCGAGCGACTCGAACAGCGCCTTGAAGTTGCCCTTGCCGAACGACCGGCTGCCGCGTCGGCAGATGATCTCGAAGAAGAGGGTCGGGCGGTCCTGGAGGGGTCGCGTGAAGATCTGGAGCAGGTAGCCGTCCTCGTCGCGATCGACGAGCAGTTGCAGGTCCTTCACCTTCTCGCGGTCCTCGCGGATCTCGCCGACGCGGTCCCAGACGAGGTCGTAGTACGCGTCGGGGATCGTGAGGAAGTCCACGCCGCGCCGGTGCAGCTCGCCGACGCTGTCGACCGCGTCGTCGGTGAGGAAGGCGAGGTGCTGGATGCCGGGCGTGCCCCGGTGCCACTCGAGGTACTCCTCGATCTGGCTCTTCCGCTTGCCCTCGGCCGGCTCGTTGATCGGGATCTTGATCAGCTCGCGCCCGGAGTCCATGACCTTCGACATGAGCGCCGAGTACTCGGTCGAGATGTCCTTGTCGTCGAAGTGCTTGAACAGCTTGAACTGAAGGACGTTCTCGTACCACGACACCCAGTGGTTCATCTTGCCCAGCTCGACGTTGCCGACGCAGTGATCGACGTAGTAGAGCCCGCACGGGTGCTCGCGGTTGTAGTCGTTCAGCGGCAGCGCCTCGATCCGCTCGAAGCTGGGCATGAACACCCCGCCGTTCTTCACGGTCTCCATGTCGTAGCCGCCGGTGCGGGAGACGAACGAGTGCACGACGCGCCCGAACGTCTTGATCCCCGCCGTCACCACCGTACCCTTCGCGTCGGTGCGCTCGATCGGCTCGTACGCGGGCTCGGCGCCGTTGGCGACTGCTTTCTCCCACGCCGCGACGGCGTCGGCCACGTTGAACGCGATGTCCTTGACACCGTCGCCGTACCGCATGACCTCCTGCTGCGCCGGGTGACTCTCGCCGAGCCCCGTGGTCAGCAGCATCCGGATGTTGCCCTGCGTCAGCAGGTACGCCGCCTCGTCGCGCGAGCCCGTCGTAAGGTCGGCGACCTGCTCGATCTGGAACCCGAAGCAGTGGGCATAGAAGTACGCCGCCTGCTTGGCGTTGCCGACGTGGAAGCGGACATGGTCGACGTCGTTCAGGCGGAGCGGGTCGGTGGTGGAACCGGCCTCCTCGCGCTTCCGGGGCGCGTGGGTCGTGCTCATGATGAGGCTCCCGGGGGGGTCGAGGGCGTCGTGGCACACCCATTACGCACCCGGGGCGACGAATCCACCACGGGAACCTCGCCCCGATCTTTCGGATTCCGGGAAAATCGCTGCGCCCTCACGCCCGCAGCCAGCCCGCGTAGAGGGCGGGACGGCGGTCGGGCAGGAACAGCCGCCGGGCGGGCGACCGGGCCGCGGACCCCAGGTCGACGTCGACGAGCAGGACCTCTTCGGTCCCCTGCCCGGCCCGGGCGATGACCCGTCCGTCGGGATCACAGACGAATGACTCGCCGGCGAACTCCAGCCGCGGCTCACGTCCCACGCGGTTGCACAGCGCCGTGTAGAACCCGTTCTGGAACGCGGCGACCCGCATTTCCGCTTCGTACAAGCCGTCCGGCCATTCCCCGACCGCCCCCGCCTGGGGCGTGACGACCAGGTCCGCGCCGCCGAGGGCGAGCGTGCGCATGTACTCGGGAAAATGCCGGTCGTAGCAGATCGCCACGCCGATGCGTCCGTGCCGCGTGTCGTAGACGGGCGCCCCGCGATCACCGGGGGCGTAGTAGCCCTTTTCGTGAAAGCACTCGAACTCGGCGACGTGGACCATGCGCGTCACGCCAAGCAGGCTGCCGTCGGCGTCGATGACGGGCGACGCGTCGTAGGTGCGGTCGCCGTCGCGCTCGAAGAGGTTGAGGACGATCACGATGCCGAGCGCCTTCGCGCGCTCCGCGAAGCGCTCGGTCGTCGGCCCGGGGATCGGCTCGGCGAGCGCGACGCGGTCCGGCGTCGCGGGCTCCTGCGGATAGAACGGCTCGAACGCCAGTTCGGCGAACGCCACGACACGGGCCCCCTGCTCCGCCGCCCGCTCCACGGCCGCGAGGCCACGCTCGCGGTTGGCGTCGCGATCCCGCGTCGCGGGCTGCTGGACGAGGGCGATGCGCACGGCGTTGATCCTCCCCGGTCTGCGATGGTACAATCTCTGACGGGTGGTTCGGGTCCCACGTTACACTCATGCCTCTCGGTGCGTGCCGGGGCGGGGTCCAGAGTTGACAATCGATTCCCAGCAATCCACGAAGACGATCCAGGTTCGGGTCACCGATCCCCCGCTCGAGTTGTTCATCGCCGACGGTGCGTTCCGCCCCAACCCCACCACCGTGCGGTTTGCTCGCACCATCCGCATCGACGACGGCGACGTCGTCTTCGACATCGGAACCGGCATCGGGCCGCTTGCGGTGATGGCCGCGATGGCGGGCGCCGCCGAGGTCCACGGCGTCGATCCCGTGCCCATGCATTGCGAACTCGCCCGGAGGAACGTTGCCAAGTACGGTCTCGAGGATCGCGTTCACATCCACGAGGGCCCGTTCTTCGAGCCGCTCCGGAACCACGCCGAGTATAAGGACACCCGCGCGAACGTCATCATCGGCGACGTGTCGGGCATCGCCGACATCGTGGCCCGGGCCCTGGGCTGGTACTCCAGCGACGTGCCCACCGGGGGTGAGGACGGTACGGACGTCATCATCGATCTGCTCGACCGCGCCCGCACGCAGCTCACCAGCGGCGGGACGATCTACTTCCCCATCGCCATCGACCTCTGCGACGACGCCAAGATCCTCGACGACGCGAGGACCCGGTTCGCGACCGTCGTAAACGCGATGGAGCGCCCGACCACGAACTTCCCGATGACCGACGCGGAAGTCGAGGCCGTGAACGACGCCTACGACAACCACGTTCCCGACTACATCACCATCCAGTCGGGACGGCGACCCTACTGGCGCGGACAGATCTGGAAGGCGTCGGATCCGCGCTGAGCACGCGGCCCCCCTCCCGCCCTGGGTTCAGAAACAATCCGGACACCAGTGGTCCCCCCAGTTCCCGATGATGGCGAGGATGTCGCCGAAGCCGACGTCGCCGCTGCCGTCGACATCGGCGTGGCACGGACCCACCGGCTCGCCGCATCCCGTCGTTCCCCAGCTCGCGATCACCACGAGGATGTCGCTGAAGCCGACGGTGAAGTCGCCGTCGAGATCGCCGAGCGGGCACGGGCCCATGGTCAGGGTGAGCTTCAGGACGTCGAACGATCCGGTGATCGGTCCGGCCTCCGGGTTCGTCGCGACACCGACGAGCCACGTGTAGAACGCGATTCCGTCGGGCGGATACAGATCGCCGTTCATCGCGGTCGTTTCGATCGACGCGTTGAACGTCCCCTGCCCCGACCATCCCTCCGCCGCGCCGGTCATGCCGACGCCCCCCGTCGGCAACAGGAACGACACGCCGAGCGCCGACGCGTCGTACGAACCGGTCGCGGTGAAGGTGACGTCGAGCCGCGCGGTGACAACCGATCCCTCGAGCGTGCCGACCCCGATGATCTCGCCCCCGAACAGCAGCACCGGTGTTCCGGACGCGTCGAGCACGACCTCGGTCTCGCAGACGGCACCGGCAAGGGCGCCGCCGGCAGGGATGAGGCCCATTGCGGCGATGATGGCGAGTGACGTGCGTTGCATGCTCATCTCCTGGCTCGGCCCCGCGTCATTGTACGTCCACGTTAGATTGCGGGCATGATCCACCAGGACCACATCGAGTTCGCGACGAACGGCCACGGCCACATGACCGACCTCACCGAGCGTGTGACGCGCATCGTGCGCGAGTCCGGTGTCGAGACCGGGCTCGCCCACGTGTTCAACGTCGGCAGCACCGGCGCGCTCGGCACGATCGAGTTCGAGCCGGGGCTCGAGCGCGACCTGCCGGAAGTGCTCGACAAGCTCATCCCGCCCGGACGCGACTACGGCCACGAGCAGGCGTGGCACGACGGCAACGCGCACTCGCACCTTCAGGCGACGTGGCTGGGTCCGGAGATCACCGTGCCGGTCGCCTCCGGCCGCCCCGTGCTCGGCACGTGGCAGCAGGTGTTCCACCTCGAGTGCGACGTGCGGGCACGGGAGCGCACGGTCGTGGTGACCGTACAGGGCGGTTGACGCCGCGTTCCCCGGAAAGTCCTCGCGATGAGCGCTCGGCCGTTTTAGGATCGAGCGATGATCAACCCACGCCACGTCATCTCCGTGACCGCCGCGGCGATAGGCCTGATCGCCGCCGCCGCACCGGGCCAGCTCGACTTCGACCCGCAGCCGGGCACGCTCATCGCCTTCGACGGCATCGGGAGCACGGTCTGCCATGACATGGACGGCGTCAACGGGCCCGACCTCGTGGTCGGCTCCGGCGACTTCGGCGGCCACACGTACGGCATCTTCTACAACGACGGCGCCGGCGGGTTCGGCAGCCCGACGATCCTCGACATCGGAACCGATATGCCGGACATCGCCGTCGGCGACTGGGACGGCAACGGCCTGACCGACGTGTTCGGCCTCCACGAGCGGATCGGCGACGATCGGCTCCGGATCTTTCGTCAGACGAGCCTGGGAGTGTGGGATACGAGCGCGTTCGCCGTGCTCCCCGGGAACCGCGACCTCATCGTGAGCGGTGACCTCAACGGCGATGCGAAGGTGGACCTCGTCATCGGCAACCCGGACGCCGGGCTCGTGGAGGTCTACCTCAACACCGGCACCGGCGGTCCCCCCTTCCTCACCTCCAGCTACTCGATGGGCGCCGTGACCGACATTCGCATCTGCGACTTCAACGCCGACGGCGCGCCGGACCTCGCCACCGTCAGCGCGAGCGACGGTTTCTTCCGCGTCCGCATGAACGACGGCCTCGGGAACTTCCCCTCCGCGTCGGCGAACTTCATCATCGGCTCCGAGCCGAGCTGGATCGCGTGCGGCGATCTCAACGGCGACGGGCTCCCGGATGTCGCGATTGCCAAGAAGGGCAACGACACGGTCATCATTCTGCTGGCGATTGCGAGCGGCGGGTTCACGGTCATCCCGCCCGTCCCGGCCGGACCATTTCCTTCACACATCGTCTGCGGTGACTTCGACTGCGACGGGGATATCGATCTCGTTGTTTCCAGGGGCCTCACCGGGGGGGGCGCTCTTCCACCGTTGCGCGGTCTGCTCAACGACGGAACGGGCACCGGCTGGACCGAGACCGCCCCATTCGGCGGAACGGCGAGCATCGGCGGCGCCAGCGGGCTGCACGCGTGCGAGTGGGACGGTGCGCCGGGACTCGACCTCGTCGAGCTCACGCCTCCGGGCGTTCTTGGCGCGGTTCTCTTACTCAACATCGGAGCGGCATGCGACGCGTGCATCGATCCCCCCGCCGGCGCCAAGGCGTGGTACGCGGCCGATCTCTGCCTGCCCGACGACCTCTACGGCAACCACGATGGGGCGGTCACCGGTGGGCTCTTCTGCCCCGAGCCGAAGGTCGGCGGCGCGGCGCTCGGGTTCGATCCGACCCCGACCTACACGACCGTACCCGACGATTGCGAGCTGAATCCCGACGACCACGACTTCTCGGTGAACACCTGGGTGCGCACGAACGCCCCGGGCTTCCAGCCGATCCTCGCCAAGAGTGGGGCGCCCGGGTACGAGTTGACGCTGCTGCACGGCCAGCCGCGTTTCGTGGTCTGCGATTCGGCGTTCTGCTGGCTCACGGAGGGCTCGTCGCTCATCAACGACGGCGACTGGCATCACGTCGCCTTCACGATGGAACGCGGACCGAGCACGATCATCCGGCTGTATGTGGATGGCCTGCTGGAGAACACTGTGCTCGCGGCGGGTATGGGCGAGGTGAATCCGTCAACCGCGCTCCTGCTGGGTGCGATTCCATCGCCAACCCCGTCGTCGTTCATGGACGGCGCGATCGACGAGTTGCAGATCCACGACCGCCTGCTCAGCGTCGGCGAGATCCAGGCGATCTACCGCGTGGGAATCGCGGGACAGTGCAAGGACGTGTGCGCCCCTTCGGGCGAGTGCGTGTCGCCGGAGTTCCCGGTTCTCACGGCCGGGACGGAAGACGACTTCGCTCTTCCGTCGGAACCCGCGACGCCAGGCGCCGTGCTCGCGGCGACGTGCGCAGGCTCGGTCGACTTCGACGTGGTTCCGGCCGGGGCATCGGTGTGCCACACGTTCGACGCGCTTCCCGAGAAGATCGTCGGTGGCACGCTGACGGTGCGTATCCAGGCGAACGCCACCGGCGACGCATGCAACGACGAGATCCGCCTCCAGGCGACCGGCGGGATTCCGGCATTCCTCTGGGCGAGCCGGTTCGGCGAGGCGGGCACGGGTCTCTGCTCGGGTTCCGACGGCCTGCTCGAGTGCGAGTGGGATGCCCCACGGGAGTACACGCTGTGCCTCGACCTCGCAGCGCTCCCGACGTTCGGCGGAACGACGACGAGCGTCATCGACGACATGAACGCCAGCGGGCGTCTCGACGTCCAGGTCCTCGACGACACCGCCGTCGACTCCATGGAGCTTCGCGTCGTGACCTGCCCGTGCCCCAGCGATCTCAGCGGCAACGGTTCCGTCGGGTTCGAGGACACGCTCCAGATCATCGCGAACTGGGGCCCGTGCCCCGATCCATGCCCGGGCACGCCCTGCCCGTGGGATCTCAACGGCAACTGCAACGTCGACTTCGCCGACATCCTCGTCGTGATCGCGACGTGGGGTCCGTGCTGAACGAATCTGCGCGTCTTCCTGTTGACAACTGAACCTCGCGCGTTACAAGTCAGTGCGTTGCGCCATACCGGGCGCGCGGCGTACTTTGTGGGTCGGATTGCAGGACATCGCTATGACTCGTCGAATCGCTCTGGTCGGGCTGTGCGCTATCATTGTGCCCGTATTCCTGCTCGTTACGATCTCGACGCACGCCCGAGATCCGGCCGCGCCAGCACGCGCTCCCGCGGACGCACCGGGACCCCCGATCGGCGCCTGCTGCTTCCCCGACGGCACGTGCGTGGACGGCGTCACCGAGGCCGACTGCATCAACGCCGGTGGTCTGGCATGGATCGAGAACGACCAATGCTCCTTCATCGTCTGCCCGGACCAACAGGTCTGTGGGCCCGGCGCCGGCGACTGCTTCCAGTCCAACGGCACCCCGGGCTGCGAGGACGTGGAGTGCTGCGAGACGGTGTGCGCGATCGACCCGTTCTGCTGTGACGCGATCTGGGATGGCATGTGCGTCGACCACGCGTTCAAGACCTGCGTACTCACCGGCCCGGTCGCCTGTTGCTTCCCGGACGGGAGTTGTCACGAGTTGACCATCGACTCCTGCGCACACATCGGCGCCGTCCCGCAGCCGCCGGGGACGAACTGCTCGAACGTCCTGTGCGAACCGGCGAGCAGTTGCCCGCCGGACCTGGACGGCAGCGGCACCGTCGGGTTCGGCGACATCCTGGTGATCATCGGCGCATGGGGGCCGTGCATCGGCTGTCCCGAGGACCTGAACGGAAACGGCGCCGTCGACTTCGGCGACATCCTTGTCGTCATCGGCGCGTGGGGTCCGTGTCCGACGATCGTACTCGGCGCCTGTTGCATCATCGACGAGACCATCTGCCTCGACGTCTGGCAGGCCGTCTGCGACACGCTCGACGCCGTCTTCTCGGGAGAGGGGCCGACGTGCGACACGTTCAACTGCGGCGACGCCACGCCGGTCTGTGATCACTGTCACAACTACAGCCGGAACTTCAACGAGTGCCTCCACTGGGCCAATGACGTCAACGGCGCGGCGTGCAGCAAGAAGGCATGCATCAACAACATCATCGATACCGACACCTGCGATCATCACGACCGTACGGGCAACTCGACGTGTGAGAACAAGACCGAGAAGAAACCGCTGGGCATTCAGAGGCTCTACGCAGCCAAGTGTCCCGGCGGGAACGTCGCGTGGAACCTGTTCGAGACGATCTACTACGACGACTGTGGGGATACGTGCTTCGCCCACGCGCTCTATGACAGTTGCGTTACGCCGAACTGCAAGGGCAAGTTGCTGAGGGGTCCGGACAACCGCGGCAAGCGCAAGAAGTGCGGGTGCCCGTGATGTCCCGACCACCGGCAGAGTCCCGACCGACAGGTTCGAAGAGGAGTCCCCTCATGTACCGCAAGCACCACCGTTGGCTCGGAGGCGGTCTCGCGATCACCGTGTTGATCTCGATCTCGGTCGCCCTGATTACTCTCCGCACGACGGCCAAGCCGGCCGCCGGCGACATCCTGGCGGAACTTGCGGCGCGCGATGCTGCGCTGTGCTCCGGCGGATTCACCTCGACCTTCGAAATGCGTCTGCCCGCGGTGCTGTTCGACGCCGGGCAGGGTGACGAGGTGGACCAGGGAATCGTCACCTGCAGCGCGACGGAGGTCGGGGTCAGCCTCGACGCCACCTACGAGCAGGACCCCATACACCGTGCCGTCGATACGTTCAACTATCACGAGATGGACGTCGACGAGGCCCTTAACCTCATCGTCTGGCGCACCGCCGCAAAACAGACGCTCTCGGCGCCAGATCTCAACGACACGATCGCCGACAAGGAAGTCCTGATCGTCGACTCCGGCAACGTGGTCATCTCGACCGACCCCCACCGAATGCTCTACCGGTACGCTGTCGGCGAAGACGACAACATCTTCGTCTACGAACAGTTCCTCCTGGCCTCCGGGCGCGGATACGCGCAGCACCTCGCCACGCTCGTCTCCGAGACGCCCCTCGGCGGCGGCCTCACCGAGGTCGTGGCGACCGGAACGTACGGGGTGGGTTACCCGGGTACATGGACGCTGATCGTGGACACCCTCGCCGATCTGCTCGTCCGCTCCGCGAGCTTCGTCGACGACGAGACCGCCGAGGTGGCGCTCACGACGACGTGCACGGGCAGCCTCACCGACGGCGGGCAGACGATCGGGGCCTCCGGCACCTACAACTACGACGTGAACGCAGGGCACATCTATACCGTTGAGTTCACGAACCTGACGTTCGTGGCCACGACCGACGCGATATTGCTCCTGGACCTTCGCACCGCGATCACCGCACCGCCGCTGAAGGGGTCGGAGACCGTCGACTACAGCGTCGAGCCTCCGGTCCGGATCTTCCACTAGCGGCGAGATTCGTGTCCCCCGATGACGCCGTTCGGGCAACTCCTCATAGGTTCCATGGGCGACCTGCCGCCTCACCGCGGCGATCGACCAGACGAGCCAACCCCTTTGAGGAGCAACCATGAAGATCTCAATGACCGCAACCGGCGCGTATGTGATCTCGGCCGTGACGTACGCGGCGACCGTCCAAGCCCAGAATGTTGTCGTCGATACGGGCCAGACCGGCTGCTACAACCAGTCTGCAGAGATCACGTGTCCCGCGCCCGGCGAGCCGTTCTACGGTCAGGACAGCCAGCTTGACGGCGCGCAGCCCGGCTACCAGGACAACGGCGACGGGACGGTGACGGATCTGAACACCGCGCTGATGTGGCAGAAGACGCCTGATTTCGAGAACAAGCTCGCGTGGTCGGCTGCCGTGACGCACGCCCAGGGCCTCGAACTCGCCGGACATGACGACTGGCGACTGCCGACACTCAAGGAACTCTATTCCCTCATCGATTTCATGGGCAGCCAGTTCAGCCTGACGCCGTACATCGACACTGCGTACTTCGACTTCCAATACGACCCGGTGGAGACGAAGAACACGCAGTACTGGTCCAGCACGGTGTATGTCGGCACGACGATGCAGGGAGATCCCACGGCGTTCGGCGTGAACTTCGCCGATGGTCGCATCAAGGGCTATCCGAAGGACATCGGGTTCTTCAGCGCGTACGTTCGCTGCGTCCGCAGCGATACCGAATACGGCGTCAACAACTTCGTGGACAACGGTGACGGGACCGTCACCGACCTCGCGTCCGGCCTGATGTGGACGAAGGCGGACAGCGCCACCGAGATGAACTGGGAGCAGGCGCTCGCCTACGCCGAGAACCTCGAACACGCCGGCTACAGCGACTGGAGCCTGCCGAATGCCAAGGAGCTCCAGGGCGTCGTCGACTACACCCGGGCGCCGGACGCGACGGTTCAGGCCCAGCAAGGGCCCGCGATCGATCCGATCTTCGACGTGACCGACGCCGAGTCATGGTGTTGGGCGAGCACGACGCATCTGGACGGCCCGGTGCCGGACCGCGCGGTGTATGTCTGTTTCGGTCAGGCGTGGGGGTATATGGGCCCGGCCGGAGCCGGCCAGTGGCTGAACGTGCACGGCGCCGGATCGCAGCGAAGCGATCCGAAGGACGGTGATCCCAGCGCGTTCCCCTTCGGTCTTGGCCCGCAGGGCGACGAGATACGGATCTTCAACTACGTCCGCTGCGTCCGCAGCGTCGGAGGATGCAGCGCGGATGTCACGGGCAACGGCACCGTCGACTTCGGCGATGTGCTCGCGGTGGTGGGCGCCTGGGGACCGTGCACCGGATGCCCGCAGGATCTCGACGGCGACGGCGAAGTCGCGTTCAGCGACATCCTGGCCGTGATCGGTTCATGGGGACCGTGCCCCTGAAGGCCCCTGAAGCACGCCAAACGAGCTTCGGTTGATACGCAGGGCTTGTTGGTCAAGGCTGGCCCTGGATCGCCTGGGGACGGTGACGATCGGTCAGCCCAGTTCCATCACGTGGTCGAGCATCTTCTCGCCGTCGAAGATGAACCGACCGAGGAAGGGCGTGCCGTCGAGCATGTGCGGGATCCAGAGGTAGTCGTCCTCCCACATCTCGTCGTACGGGATCGCGTCGACCGGCGTCCACAGCGGGATCGCCTCGTCCGTCTCGATCGGCTCGCCCTCGAACCCGTCCGCGACGTAGATGTGCACGTGCAGCGAGTAGCCGTCGACGAATTGGAAGCTGTTCTCGCCGGCGAGCGCGATACCCGTGGGCGTGATGCCGAGCTCTTCCTCGGCCTCGCGGATCGCGCAGGCCTGGGGTAATTCCCCCGGCTCGGTGCGCCCACCGGGGCCGTTGATCTTGCCCGCCCCGAGGCCGCGCTTCTTGCGGATGAGCAGGATCTCGCGGTCACGACGCACGAACACGAGCGTCGCGGGATCCACGGGTGACCACGCGTCCCAGTCGATCCCCGCGATGGTCCTGACGTCGGCGGCTTCTCGGCTCATGGCCGCATGGTAACGAACGTATACTCTGCGCGTGCCTTCCACCGTGCAGACCGTGCTGAAGGAGCGCTTCGGGTTTCGGTCGCTGCGCCCGATCCAGAAGCAGATCATCGACCGCGTGATGGGCGGAGGCGACGCACTCGTCGTCATGCCGACGGGCTCGGGCAAGAGCCTCTGCTACCAGCTTCCGGCGATCGCGCTCCCGCAGGACGGCGTGACGCTCGTGTTCAGCCCGCTGATCGCGCTGATGGAAGACCAGGTCGCGGCGCTCAAGGCGAAGAAGATCAAGGCCGAGTACATCAACAGCACGCTGTCGCGTCGCGAACGTGATCGGCGGGCCAAGCGTCTCGCCGAGGGCAAGTACGAGTTGCTGTACGCGACGCCGGAGCGCATGCAGAAGCCGGAGTTCGTCGACTGCCTCATGCAGGTGCCCGGCGGAGTCAAGCTGCTGGCGGTGGACGAGGCGCACTGCATCTCGCGCTGGGGGCACGACCTTCGTCCCGCGTACCAGCAGGTCGGGAAGTTCCGGAAGCTGCTCGGCAACCCCCCGACGCTGGGGCTGACCGCCACGGCCACGAAGGGCGTGCGGGCCGACGTCCGCCGCACGCTCGGGCTCGACGAGCGCCGCATGCCGTTGTTCTCGACGCCGGTTGAACGACCGAACCTCTCGATGGAGGTCATCCACGTCTGGGACGACGACAATAAGATCGACGAGATCGGCCAGATCACGAAGCGTCGTGGCCGCTCCCCGCTCGGCACCGGCATCATCTACTTCGCGAGGATCAAGGACCTCGATCACCTCGCCGGGCGTCTGAGAGAGATGCTCGACCCGCGGCCGACGGCGATCTACCACGGCCAGCTCCCGCCGCGCGACAAGAAGAAGATCTACGACCGGTTCATCACGGCCGAGCCCGCCGAGGGCCTCGTCCTCTTCGCGACGAACGCCTTCGGCATGGGCGTCGACAAGGCGGACATCCGGTTCATCATCCACGCCCAGATGCCCGGCAGCGTCGAGGCGTACTACCAGGAGGTCGGCCGCGCCGGGCGCGACGGCAAGAAGTCACGGTGCGTGATGCTCTACGCGCCCGACGACCTGGCGGTCCAGCAGCAGTTCATCGAGTGGTCGAATCCGTCCGGCGAGCTGCTCGGCCGCACGAGCCACGAGCTGGAACACGACCCGCACTCGGACTTCGACGCGAGCGAACTGCAGTTGCTCATCGCCGGCAAGGCGCGCACCATCCCGGTCGGCCTGATCGACCACACGCTCATCGCCCTCTCCAAGCGCGGCGTGATCGAGCGGACGTCGATGATCGGGCGGTATCGATTCGTGCGCCCCATCCGCAACGCCGAGCTGGACCCGGCCGCCATCGAGCGCAAGAAGCAGCGCGACCTTCGGCGGCTGCTCGACGTCGTGAAGATCACGAAGACGAAGGACATCAGCGCGTTCATCTCGAAGTACTTCGACCTGGGCGAGGGCAAGCCCTCGGGCCGGGGCGGACGTCGACGCCGCCGTGGCGGACGCGGACGCAAGAAGAAGGCCGAGCGGCCGGAGGCTTCGAAGAAGACGGCGACGAAGAAGAAGCCCGGCCCACGCCGACGAAGACGGCGCCGCCGCGGCGGACGCAAGAAGGAGTCCTGACCGAAGCCCGATCATCGTGGAGGCGAGTCGCCGGCCCGCCCGCCGCCCCGTGGTCCGCTGATGGGTGCCGTGGTCTCGGCGCAGCCGAGGCCGCGCTAGCGGGCGCGCACGGCACGCGGCCTTGCCTGCGGCAAGACCACGGCACCCGTCAGCTCTGCGGCGCGACCTGTCGGACCGCGGCGGCGACGTGCTCGATCGCGGCGTCGATCTCGTCGGCCACCGTGGTACGTCCGAGGCTCAGGCGGAGCGACGTGATCGCCAGCTCGTCGGACACCCCGATCGCGCGGAGCACGTGGCTGGCGGCGACGCTTCCCGAGGAGACGGCACACCCGGTCGAGCACGCCACGTCGTCGATCGCGTCGATGACACGGGCCCCGGCCGCGACCGGGAAGCTCAGGTTGGCAATGTGCGGGGCGCGGCGTTCGCGGTCGCCGTTGACGACGACGTCGCCGACGCGGCCGGCGAGGCCGTCCTCCAGCCTGCATCGCAGTTCGTGCAGCCGCCGGGCATCGTCGGCCATCTCCGCCCGGCACAACGCGGACGCCACGCCGAGACCGACGATCCCCGGCGTGTTGTACGTGCCGGCCCGCAGGTTCCACTCGTGCGCACCGCCCTCGACGATCGGCTGGAGCGCGATCTTCGACGCGCCGCCGCGGACGTACAAGGCGCCGACGCCCTTCGGTCCGTTGATCTTGTGCCCCGAGAGGCTCAGCATGTCGATGGGCACGGTGCTTACGTCCACCGAACCGTGCCCCACGTACTGCGTGGCGTCGGTGTGCATGAGGACGCCACGCTCGTGGCACACCCGGGCGATCTCCGGCACCTCGCAGAGCGTACCGATCTCGTTGTTCGTCCAGATGATCGAGACGAGCACGGTGTCGTCGCGCAGGGCTGCCGCGACGTGCTCGGCGGTCACGATGCCGCCGGTACCCGGCTCGACGTACGTGACGTCGAACCCCTCCTGCTCGAGACGCCGGCACGGCTTGAGCACGGCGACATGCTCGAATGACGTGGTGATCACGTGACCGGATCCCGCCGCACGGGCCGCGCCCTTGACGGCGAGGTTGTCCGACTCCGACGCCCCGGCGGTGAAGACGATCTCCTCCGGATGCGCGCCGAGCAGCTCGGCGACCTGCGCTCGCGCCGTCTCGACCGCCTCCCGCGCCGTCCGGCCGGGCTCATGCGCCACGCTCGACGGATTGGCCGCGTGCTCCGTGAAGTACGGGAGCATCGCCTCGACGACCCGCGGGTCGCATGGCGTGGAAGCGGCATGATCGAGGTAGATCACTTCTCTCTTACCCGCACCCGAATCGGCACGTCCTGTCGTCGGTAGAGACACGTTGCATCCTCGCCCTCGCAAACGTTGTACACAGCGTAGGCGCGGATCCCGTGGACGCCCGGCTTCGCGTCGCCGGGCACGCGTAGCTCGAACTCGAGCGTGCGCGGCTCGCTGCTCACTTCGGTCTTCGGTCGCGGCCACGAACGCTGGCGGCGATCCGCCCGCCACCCGGCGCGGGGATCGAGCCAGACGATGAGATCCTCGGCCTCGTTGTTCCAGGACGCCTTCGCCGGATGCGCGGGCCGCAGGTGAAGGTGCACGCGCACCGTCTCACCGGGAGCGGCCGTGGCGGGCACGATCGTCGCCTCGATGGAGATGAACCGGTCGTCGGGAGTGACCAGCCCCTTGGGATCGGGCTCCGGGGGCCGGGCCGGATCGAACTCGAAGTTGCGCAGCGGGTGGGCGATCTCCGCCCCGCTGGGCTCCACGGACAGCGGCCGCGGCTCCTCGCCACGCCCGCGGATCTCGCGGCGGGCGCGCTCCACCCAGTCGTAGAACGGATACGGCTTGCCCAGTCGCGGCCCGTACTGCTGGATCCGCCGCCGCCAGATGTACTGGTTCGGGTCGATGGCGAGGGCGCGCTGCCATTGCTCGACCGCGGTTGCGAAGTCGCCGGGACGCCGGTGGAGCGACTCGTACCGTCGCCGCAGGGCGACGCCGTACCGGAAGTGCGTCCGCCCGTCGCCGGGCGACTCCTCGACCGCACGCCGGAGGACACCGACGCTCTGGTCGATGCCGTTGGCCCCACCCCAGTACGCCGCCTCGATCGCGGGGCGCTTCGACCGGACGGTAGCCGGCTCACCCGCCGGCGGCTCGTATCGCGTGTTCACGAAGCGCTCCACCGTCGCCGCGATGTCTCGCCGCGGCGGCCGCACGTCGCGGATGATCCCGTGCTCGTCGATGAGCATCGTGATCGGCACCACCTTGACGTCCAGCTCGTTGAACGAGTCGACGAGAATCGGCCAGTCCATCTGCTTCCACTGCATGAACAGCCGCGCGCGGTCCGGGTGCTGCTCCTGGACGATGCCGACCATCTGGATACGACCGTCCTCGCGGAATGCCTTCGTTGCCTCGTGCCACACGGGCACGTGTCGTCGGCAACCCGCTCACCACGAAGCGAAGACGTGCAGGACGACCTTCCGGCCGCGGAAGTCGCCGATCGTGCGACGGGTCCCGTCGCGCATCGACGGCAGGCCGATCGCGGGGAACGGGGCGCCGACCTCCAGCACGGGCCCCGACGCGTCGGCGGGTACGGCCAGGAACAATGCCGCCAGCGCCAGGAAGGCCAGTTGCTTCATCGAACTCATGGACGTCATGCTAGCATGCCCACCCATGTCCTCCGGACGCAAGAAACGACTCATGGACTACGGAAGCTGCGCCGGCTGAGCGGGCAAGCTGCCGGTGGCAGCCATCGCACAGGTCGTGCAGGCACTTCCCGAGTCCCGGGATCCAAATCTCCTCATCGGCGCTGATCACTTCAGCGACGCGGGTGTCTATCGCCTCGCCGACGGGCTCGCGGTGGTCCAGACGGTGGACTTCTTCGCGCCGCTCGTGGACGACGCCTTCCTCTACGGCCAGATCGCCGCGGCGAACTCGATGAGCGACGTCTACGCGATGGGCGGGCGCCCGGTGACGGCGCTCAACGTCGTGGGGTTCCCCGACGAGGAGCTCGACCTCGGCGTGCTCGGGGAGATCCTCCGCGGCGGGGCCGAGCGCGCCCACGCGGCGGGCGCCGTGGTGGTCGGCGGGCACTCGGTGCGAGACGACGAGATCATGTACGGCCTGTCGGTCACGGGCGTCGTCGATCCCGAGCGGATGATGACCAACCGCGACGCCCGGCCCGGCGACGCGCTGATCCTGACCAAGGCGCTCGGCACGGGGTTCATCACGACGGCTCTCCGCGCCGAACGCTGTCCCGACGACGCGCTCGCCGCGGCCGCGACGGGCATGGTCGCGCTCAACAAGGTCGCCGCGGAGGCCGCCGTCGCCGCCGGCGCGCGGGCGGCCACCGACGTCACCGGCTTCGGGCTCGCGGGCCACGCCATGGAGATGGCACGCGCGAGCGACGTTACGCTCGTGATCGAGCGCGGGCGTCTGCCGCTGCTGCCGGGAGCTACGGCCCTCGCGGCCGACGGCAACCGCACCCGCGCCAACGCGACGAACCGCGAGCACGTCGCACCGTCGATGCGGATCGACGCGCCCGCCGACGAGGTGCTCGACGAGTTCCTCGTCGATCCGCAGACCTCCGGCGGCCTGCTCCTCGCCGTCGCGCCGGACGTCGCCGAGAGCGTCGTCGCCGCCTGCCGCGCCGGCGGGCTCGACGACACGTGCGTCGTCGGCTCCGTCCGCGATCGTGACGACGCCCACCTCCTGATCACGTGAAGCCCGCCGCGAAGGGATCCGAGATGACCGCCGCACGACTCTGGAAGACCAGGATCGCCATCTCCGCCGCGGTCCTCGTGGCCGTGCTCTTCGTGGCGCTCGTGCTCATCAAGCCGGCGATGCCCGACCGCATCGATCTGCTCACGGGTCCGGTCGGAAGCGCGTATCACCAGCTCGGCGAACGGTACGCCGAGGACCTGCGACGTCACGGGCTCGACGTCAACGTGATCGCCACCGACGGCACGCTCGACAACCTGCGAAGGCTCGGCCGTGGCGGACCGGCGGTGGCCCTTGCCCCGGCGACGGTCGGACGCGAGAGCGACATCGACGGCGTCGACCTGTCGCAACTCGTCGCCCTCGCCAGCGTCGACTTCGAGCCGCTCTGGCTCTTCTACCGGGCCGGTCTCGACATCGAGCGCTTCGCGGACCTGGCCGGTCGTTCCGTCGCGACGGCGGGCGCGGGCACGAACAGCGACGCCGTGGCCCGGATGCTGCTCGACGTCAACGGAATCGCCGGCGACGTCGAGGTCCGATCCGTGGCCGGGCAGACCGTCGAGGCGCTCCTCGATCGTCTCACCTCGGAGGCCATCGACGCGATCTTCGTGACCGGCAACGCGCACGCCCCCACCGTGCGCACGCTGCTCGACGCCGACGGCGTGAGCTTCCTGTCGTTCGAACGCGCCGAGACGTACGCCGCGCTGCTGGCGGGCGTGACCACGCTGGTGGCGCCCGAGGGCGTGTTCGATCTCGCCCGCAACGTGCCGCCGGAGGAAGCGCACCTGCTGGCCACCACCACCTGCCTGGTGGCGCACGAACGCATACACCCGGCCGTCGTGCCGTTGCTCCTGGAAGCCGCCGAGAACGCCCGCCGGCAGAAGACGACGTTCTCCACGACGATCACGTTCCCCAGCCGCGAGCACGTGACGCTGCCGCTCGACGCCGCGGCCCGGCGCTACTTCGACCAGGGCACGACCGGCCTGTCGAGGTTCCTGCCGTACAAGGTCACGCGGTTCCTCAACCACCTCGGCTTTCTGGTGCTCCCCCTGCTGACCGCGGCGGTGCTGCTGCTGAAGATCGTGCCCCTCGGCCTCCGGGTCTCGGGGAACCTCCGACTGAAACGCCTGTTCAAGCAGCTCGCGGCGGTCGAGAAAGGCCATGCGAGCGGCGCGGACCGCGCGACGCTCCTCGCCGACCTCGACCGAATCGATCGCGCGAGCGCGAAGATGTTCGTGCCCCTCTCGGTCGTCCACGACTACATCGACTTCCGGCAGTTCCTCCACGACATGCGGGAGCGCGTGCAATAGCAGGGTGTCGAGGAACTCCGGCGCGGGCGTCAGAAGTTGAAGCGAACGCCGGCGGCGACACCCCAGTCGAAGACACGATCGCCCCCGGCGCCGACGAGCGCCTTGCCGAAGACGCCGAAGTTCGGGTTCAACATCTTGCCGAACTCGAACTCGCCGTCGATCGGGGTCTTGTCGTGGTGCCAGTCCGCGAGGATCTTGGCGTCGAGCTTGAGCCAGAACCCGTCGGGCAGGCTCTTGATCCCGATCAGCCGGAACGCGGTCGAGTTGACCGAGGTTCCATCGAACGAGAGAAAGTGCTGGACGAGGGGGATCAGCGTCAGGCTCTCCGACGGTTTCGCGAAGGCGAGGCCGAACAGCGGCGCGGCGATGTCCGAATCGATGCCGATGCCCTCATCGACGTTGTCGAAGCTGTGGATGTACTCCGCGCCGACCGCGACGCGCATCGTCCACTCGTCGTTGAGCGTCAGGTCGGCGGGAAAGTAGATGGGCTTGATACGGATCGACTCCCAGTCGTTCTCGCTCGAGCCGGTCACGTCCGTCGCGAAGTAGTGCACCTCGTAGTTGAGCTTGAGCTTCGGGTGCAGCATGAAGGCGCCCTCGGCGCTCAGGTCGTGCGTGTCGGTGTCGCCGGACCCGAGCAGCGTCCAGAGCAGGTCCAGCTTGTTGACGGAGGCCAGCGGGTTGGAGCCCGCGGCGCCTCCTTCGCCTTCTGCGGCGTTGGGGTCCTCCGTGCTCGCGGGCTCCGTCGTCTCGTCCGGGGGCTCCGGCAACGGCGCGTCCTGCGCGGCCATCGCGCCGACTCCGCGCGCAAGCAGGACCGTGCTCATGAAGATCGCGAGGGGTCTCAAGGATGCTCCGATCTACTTGTTCGTGGGATATTCGAACTTCCTGCCGAGGGCTTCACTCGCTTCCTCGTAGATGGGCCTGATCACATCATCCACATCGAGTCGCCCCCCTTCGATCTCCGGTGAGTAGCCGACGAGGTCCTCCTTCCTGACCGGCTCCGCCGGGTACGCGTGGGGCGGATTCCAGGTGTGCTCGTCGATGATCGCCATGCGCTCGCGGACCCCTTCCCTGGTCACGTTCCAGACCATGAAATCCTCCGCCAGGCCGAGTGGCCCGTCATACGTCGAACGCACTCGCTCGTACACCCCGGGGGTCGTGTCGAAGTCCTTCCAGAAGTGGTAGGCGACCGCGTGCTTCGGCTTGACCATGCTCATCACCTTGCCGAAGGCTTCCGGAGCAGTGTGAATCTGCGTTCCGACCTGGAGAGCCGCTTCAGGGGTGAGGTTGTACTTGGCCACCAGGTCGGGGACCGCGATGAAACACTCGTGGATCGCCAGGTCGGCGCCCCTGGCGTTCCGGATGAACCACTTGTTGGGATAGGTGTCGCTGCCGAAGACGATCTTCAGCCCGTTCCACTCGAGCGAGTAGCTGACCGAGCCGTCGATGGCGTGGATCGCGGGAAAGGAGCGGATCACCACGCCGTTCTCCTCGTACACGACCTGCTCTTTCTTGTAATCGAACTCGGTGATTTCCGTCGCGAAGCCGCGAATGTCGGTCTGGCCCAGGCGACCGGCGATGTCCCAGGCGAACATCTTCTCCATCGCCTCGATGGCCGCCTTCGTGCCGAGTTCCGGCGTGGCACCGCTGGGTCCCCAGATCCTCAGTGGAGTGAACCGGCCCGCGATTCCGCCGGCGACGAACAGCGATCCGATGTCACCGAAGTGGTCGCCGTGCAGGTGCCCGATGAAGACCTTGTCCAGGAAGGCCGTGGGAATCTGCAGGGCGAACATCCGCTCCACGGATCCATCTCCGATATCGAAGATGAACTTGTCGCCGTTGCCCAGCTCCATGAGGAAGCAGGCGGCGGCCTGGAACGGGCGCGGTGTCGGCATACCGGTGCCCAGGGCGATCACGCGGATCTCGTCAGGCTGCAGGGTCTCGCTGTTGGGCGCGTAGTAGTCACGCTCCCGCGCTTCGGTCGGAGACACCATGGGCTTCCCGCGCCGGGATTGGGGCTTCCCGCGCCGGGACTGGGAGGCGTGCGCCGAAGGAGTCAGCGGTGACACATCGTCCATCGAAACGTACGCACCCACCGCGAGCCCGGCGGCAAAGACGAGTGAGAGAACGGCCATGAGTCTTCGGTTCGTCATTTCCTTGCTCCTTCGGGACGACCCTTCGGTGGGGGCTTCCGATGCGGCGATACCAGCGATACGCGATGGCTCGAGTCAACAGAGCGTTCCCTCGGTCGGTTTCGGGACTGAAGACCAGCCGATGGGACCACGACGTATACTCCTTGGAAATCCGGATCTTCCGCCGCGTGGCCGGATCTTCCATGTTTCTGTCGATCGAGGCCCCGGTATGACGTCTCCGCTGGCCGAGTTCCCGCTCACCTCGACGACCGACCCGGACGAAGCACAGTCCATTCTCTCTCGTGAGCTGGCTGATGTGCGTTTCCGGAGGATCCGAGATCGCCGTTCGTTCCACCTGGAGATGAACGGCGTTCACCTGGGGCGGACTCTGCTCGGGTTCAACCGGTTCGCCGCGGATACCCTGGTCGACGTCGGCAGCGTGAACGACGTTTACGTCTTTGTCATCGGCACCGGGCCGCCATCGGTCTTCGAGCTGGATGACGAGCCGATCGTGTGCGCCGAAGACGGGGCGATGGTGTCGCCGTCGCGACGGCTGATCATCCGACGCCCTGCCGGCAGCGGGCTCCTCGTGGTCAGGGCGAAGTCCGATGCGCTCGAGGAGCGGTTGGGGCAAGTGATCGACCGGAGTCCACGGAGGCCGCTCGCCTTCGACCGGCGCGTCGACCTCGCCCGGGGAGCCGGGGCTCATGCGCGTCACCTGGTGCGGTTCCTCGTCGAATCTCTTCAGCGGGACGGCACCATTCTGGAGCAGCCGTTGCTGCGGGCCGGGTTCAACGACATGCTCGTCAGCGCGCTCCTGTCGCTGCCCAGCAACTACTCCGAGCAGCTCAGCGACCGTTCGCAGGTCTCCGTCGCGCCGGGGACCGTGCGCCGGGCGGAGGCGTTCATGGAAGCAAACGCCACCGAGGCGATCACCGTCTCTGACCTCGTGAACGTGTGCGGCTGCAGCAGCAGCGCGCTGTACAACGCCTTTCGGCGTTTCCGCGGCTACACGCCGATGCAGTTCCTGGCCGAGTCCAGGCTCGAGTCCGCCCGCGAGGCGCTCGAATCCCCCGCGCCGGGGGATACCGTCACGTCGATCGCATACGCATGCGGCTTCCCTCACCTGGGCCGCTTCTCCGGCGCCTACCGCCGGTGCTTTGGCGAGCTCCCCTCCGAGACTCTGCGCAGGGCCGATCCGACAAGCGGCGCGTGACCGCGCACGAGCCGGATTCCATTTGAGCTACGATGGATCCGCGGCATGACTGCGCAACCGCTCATCATCGGGACCGCCGGGCACATCGATCATGGCAAAACCGCGCTCGTGCGGGCGCTGACCGGTATCGACACCGATCGCCTGGAGCAGGAGAAGCAGCGCGGCATCAGCATCGACATCGGCTTCGCCCACGTGGACGTGAAGGGGGATATCGGCGACCGCCGCATGGGCATCGTCGACGTGCCCGGGCACGAGCGGTTCATCAAGAACATGCTCGCCGGCGTGTCGGGGATCGATCTCGCGGTCCTCGTGGTCGCGGCCGACGACTCGGTGATGCCCCAGACCCGCGAGCACCTGGCGATCCTGGAGCTGCTCGGGGTGCGGTACGGGATCGTCGCCCTGACCAAGGTCGACCTCGCCGAGCCGTCGTGGCTCGACCTCGTCGAGCAGGACGTGCGCGAGCTGACGGCGGGGACGTTCCTCGCCGGCGCCCCGACCGTGCGCACGTCGGCCACGACGGGCACGGGGCTCGACGACCTCCGCGCGGCGCTCGCGGATCTCGGTGATCGCATCGAGCGCCGCGCCGACGGAACGCTGTTCGTGATGGCCGTGGACCGGTGCTTCGTCGTCCAGGGCCTCGGAACCGTGGTCACCGGAACCGCCGGCGGCGGCGCCGTGAGCGTGGGCGACGAGCTGGAACTGCACCCGGCCGGGACGACCGTGCGCGTGCGCGGCATCCAGACCCATGGGCGAGACGCCGAGTGCGTCAGGCGCGGACAACGAGCCGCGATCAACGTCACCGGTGCCCATCACACCGACATCCGCCGCGGCCACGAGCTGGCGTCACCCGGCTACCTGCGTGCCTCCACCGCGGTCACGGTTCAGCTCCGCGTTCTTCCCGGCAGCCCGTGGCCCCTGCGGCAGCGGGCGCGGGTGCGGCTGCACCTGGGAACGCGGGAGGTCATCGCCTCCGTGCGCCTGTTTCGCGGCACGGAGCTGGCGCCCGGTGAGGCGGGACCGGCGCGGCTCGTGTGCACCGAGCCCGTCGTCGCGCGGTGCCGGCAACCGTTCGTCGTCCGCGCCGAATCGCCGCTGTGCACGATCGGCGGCGGAACGGTGCTCCAGCCGATCGCGACCGACATCAAGCGACGCGACGCAGCCGCGATCGAGAGGCTCGGCGAGCTCGGCGACGCCGACGATGGTGTCCGCGTGGGCGCCGCCATCCGGAACTACGCGACGCAATCATGGACGCAGCGCGATCTCTGTCGTGACGCTGACGTGGACCTCGAATCGGTGCCCGCGTTGCTGGCCACACTGGAACGTTCGGGGGTCCTGGTTGATCGCGTCCACCGCGACGTCCTCGAGGCGGTCCGCGAGCGCGTTCGCGCCGTCGTGGCCGCCCACCACGCGGCGGCTCCACTGGAGGCGGCCATCCCGAGGAAACGCGTGCTGACGAAGCTCGCGTACCTGCCGGAGGAGCTTCTGCGCTCGGTGATGGACTCGATGATGGCCGACGGTGCGCTCCGCGGCGACGGCAGCACGGTAGCGCTGCCGGAGTTCGCGCCCGCGCTGACCGGCGGTCAACGGAAGCTGCACGAGCGCGTGGTCGAGGCGTACCGCTCGGCCGCCTTCCGCCCCCCGACCCCCACCGCGCTCGCCGGCGAACTCGGCGCTTCGGAGACGCAGCTTCGCCCGATCATCGACCTCTGCGTCTCCGAGGGGCACCTGGTGCGCGTAACCGGCGACATGCTCCTGCATTCCGAGCACGAGCAGGAACTGCGCACACGGATCATCGGGCGACTGGAAACGGGCGAGAAGCTCACCGCCAGCGAGATCAAGACGATGCTCGACACGACCCGCAAGTTCGCGATGCCGATCTGCGAGTACCTCGACCAGGCCGGCGTGACGCGACGCGAGGGTGATCTGCGGGTGCTCGCCTGACCGATATCATGGTCGGGAGAAGTCCCATTGGCCCCCCCAGTTGGCCCCCCAGCATGAGCCGACCCGACCTGCGGGCGATCCCCGCCGTCAACCAACTCGCCGATCACGTCGCGCAGCACGCGCCGGCGACCGGCGCGCCGCGCTCGCTCATCGTGGACGCCGCGCGTTCGGCGATCGACGGCTACCGGCAGGAGCTTGCTTCCGGCGCCGATCCCGCCCGCGAGCCGCTCGCCGAGCTGACGGCACGCGCGCTCGCGCGTCTGGACCACGCCCGGCGCCCAGTGCTCGCCGCGGTCATCAACGCGACGGGCGTCATCGTGCACACCGGTCTCGGACGCGCACCGCTCGCGCGCGCCGCCGCCCGCGCCGCCGCCGAGGTGGCCGGCCACTACGCCCCGGTCGAGCTGGAGATCGACACCGGCGAGCGGGGACGACGCACGCGTCTCGTGCGCGACCTGCTCTGCCGCCTCACCGGAGCCGAGGCCGCGACCGTCGTGAACAACAACGCCGCGGCGATGATGATCGTGCTCGCGGCGATGGCGACTGGGCGCGAGGTGATCGTGTCGCGCGGCGAGCTGATCGAGATCGGCGGCAGCTTCCGGCTTCCGGACGTGATGACCGCCGGCGGCGCGATCCTCCGCGAGGTCGGCACGACGAACCGCACACGTCTGCGTGACTATGAGCGCGCCATCGACGAGACGACCGCCGCGATCATGAAGGTGCACACGTCCAACTACCGCGTCGAGGGGTTCACCGAGGACGTGGCGATCGCGGACCTCGCCGCGCTCGGCCAGCGCTGCGAGATCCCGGTCATCGACGACATCGGCTCCGGCGCGTTGCGTCCGACCGCGGAGTACGGCTGGCCGTCGGACGAACCGTGCGCGACAGGATCGATCGCGGCCGGCGCCGACCTCGTGCTCTTCAGCGGCGACAAGCTCCTCGGCGGCCCGCAGGCGGGCATCATCGTCGGGCGTCGCCACTGGGTCGAAGCGATCGAACGCCACCCGATGATGCGCGCGATGCGCGTGGACAAGGTCACGCTGGCGGCGCTGGGGGCGACCCTCCAGATCCACCGCGACCCGGCGGAAGCGGCGCGGGAGATCCCGGTGATGCGCACGTTGACGTGGCCGGTGGACCAGGTACGAGAGCGCGCGGATGTCGTGGCCGAGCGCCTGGCCGCGCTTCCCGGCATCGCCGACGCGCGCGCCGCCGGATCGGAAGCGTATCTCGGTGGCGGGTCCGTTCCGACACAGGCGATCGAGAGCGTGGCGGTGGTAGTGCGGGCCGAGTCGCTTTCGGAAGATGAACTGGCGCGGCGGCTGCGGCTTGGAACGCCGGCGGTGTTCTCGCGCGTCGCCGATGGGGCGGTGCACCTCGACATGCGGACGGTTTTTGCTGATCAGCTTGATGGTCTGGTGGAAGCGGCGCGCCTGGCGGCCGAGGGATGACGGGAGACCTACCGCTGCGCCGGCGTCCTGCCGGCTCCGCTGACGGTTGGGCGGTTGCGCGCACATCGCGCAGGGTGGTCGTAGGGCAGTGTGGCGACGCCGCGTCCTGCGGCTCACTCACGGAATCCTTGGGCCGCCAAACCCGCGGGCGTCCTGCCCGCTCATGCAAGGACGTTCGGACGTGGGTTGGGCTATATGAGGCAGCCCCTCCGGGGCTGCGGGACTGCGCGGCGACCGCCCGCATCCATGCGGGCTCGGTTGGGCGCAGTTCGAGTCATGCGCGCGCATTGCGCAGGCTCAGCAATTGAAGCAAGCCGTGCACGGACGCACGGCGCAGCGATTGCCCCGCCGCGCCGTGCGGGAGGCGGCAAGACGCCGCCGGCTCAGCGCATCCCCCTGCAGCCCGGAGGGCTGCACTCAAATAGAAACGGACCCGTCCAGCCGGCCTTCACGCAGCCGGCAGGAGGCCGGCGTCTATGAGCACGCAAGGACTTCCCTGCATGAGCCGCAGGACGCGGCGTCGAAGCACGGACGTTCGAACGTCAAAGGTGCTCCGTCGCGCCACCAAGACCCGGGACAAGACCCGGGACGCGACTTGCCCCGCCTGCGGCAACCCGTGAGAATGGGCCGGAGCACCGCACGGTCGATGACCACGGAGGGCGCCTCATGAATGAATACGACCCTCGCGAGTTGCCTCAGTGCCTTTCTTCGAGTCGTATCGTCCCGGACCTGCGACTCGGCAAGTACACCGATTGGGCTTTAGGCCTCTCCCCTCAGTCGCTCCAGACTCTTCTGTGGGCGATTGGCATCTTCGGTACGAACTACAACGAACTCCAGGCTCTTGGAGTCCAACCAAACCCCCGTTTCGCGCCGCAACTCGGGTCCGAGGGGAGGAGCAGACTGGCCCTCGAAGTCATTGCTGGGATTCAAGCCGGCGAAGACGCTAGTGGATTGTGTTCCAACACGTTTCCTGATCCGAGTTTCGCTTTCCAAGACCAGTTCAAGGAATCTCTGACGGGTCCATTGTTGTCCTGGACAGTTGATCTAGACGAGACGCAGTTCTATTCCCTCTTGTGGAACGTCGGGGAATACGCTGCCCGGGTTGACCAGGCTCAGCCGCCAGATTTCGACGGCCCAGGTCTGCTTGTCAGCAAGATGCGCGTGGCGCTCGGGATCGTGGCCAACGTGTACCATTTGTCGTTTATCAACACGTTGGGTTCCGATTAGTGAACGGCGTTCCGTACTCTGGACACACCAGTCTCAGCCCAAACGTGGGCAGTTCCGTGCCAGCCAGCGCCGCGTCGGCGTGCCGCCACAGCGGGCTAACAGAATGGTGGCGGCGATTGGCCGTGTTTGAGCGAGTCGCACTCTGCCGTCGCGCGGCTTCAAGCGTTCTCGACCCCGCTACAATGGTTTCCCCCAGGGAGTGTCAGCACGACTGGTGTCGGCCACGGGCTTCAAACCCGTTGAAGGGTGCCCACAAGGTGCTCTTGGTGGGTTCGATTCCCATCCACTCCCGTTTCTACTTCAGACCCAGCTCGTCTCGAATCGCCTTCTCCAGCTCGTCCGGCTCGAACCCGAACGGCCCGGGGCCACCGCGGTACGCGATGCGACCGTCGCGACCGACGAGGTACAGACGATCGGGATGCGCGGCGTACGCGCGGCCGACCTTGTCGTCGACGTTGTCCACGAGTGCGGGCATCGGCTCCAGCGCCAGCTTGGTCATGCACACCGCCGCGACCTCGTTGCGTTCGCCGAGCGTTACCGGATCCTCGACGATCGGGGCGCCGCCGCCGCCCATCGGGCTTGCGCCGTCGAGCGGGTGCGCCTCGCGGATGTAGACGACGAAGAACTGGACGCGGTCACCGTAGTCGTTCCAGAGCTGCTTCAGCCGACCGGCTGATCGTCGGAACGGCGGTCACGTGTAGCTGCCGAAGATCAGCGAGACGGGCAAGTTGCCGCGGAACGACGAGAGCGTGACCGGCCGACCGCCCTCCGGCGGCGCGAGCATGAAGTCCGGCGCCATCTCTCCGGCGGGGACGCCGGACATCGCGCGGCCGCCGCCAGCGGCCTGACCACCACCGCGCCGCGCGCTGCCGTGTTGGCGCCACACGAGATCACCGTCGTCGCGTTCGTGGAAGAACGCGACCATCTCGTCGGTGCCCAGCCGGCCGTCGTCGTCATCGTCCACGCCTTCGACGAGCGCCTCGTACGGCTGCATGCCGCTCATCATCATGAGCTGCCGGCGCGACGGTGGGTCCTGGTTGCGTCGCTCCGGCGCCGCGTCGGCAAACTCCGCCGCGTCGATCGCGTCGTCGCCGTTCGCGTCGTAGGCGTCGTAGGCGTCGATCGAACGCTCCAGCTCCTCCAGCGACAGGGTCTCGTCATCGTCGTCCTGGAAGTAACGGATGACGACCATCTGCGTGCGCATGGGGCGCATCATGGCGGGGCTCGGTGCTCCGCCTCCCCCACCGCTCCGGTCGCTCCGACCGAAGTCGTCCTCGGTGACCATGCCATCGCCGTCGCGGTCGAGACGATCGAAGCGTCCGCCGTCACGGTCGTACTCGGCGAGCGCGATCGCACCGTCACCGTCGGTGTCGTACTTGCGCTCCAGGTACACCCACGTCGAGTCCAGTTCGCCGGTCACGTCCATCGGCGCCTCGGCACCGGTCGCCGCCCGGTTCGAGGGCTGCGAGGCGGGCTCCGTCGCTGCCGGCTCCGTCGTCGCGGGAGTCGTCTCGCATCCGCCCAACCACAGAACCCCGCCGAGACACGCGACGCCACCGAATCTCGTCCTGCTCATGTCGCCCCTTTCGGTCGCCGTGCGCGGATCATACTCAGTTCTCTCGAACCTCCACGTCTATTCCGCTAAGGTACGCCCCGCATGAGCATCCTCGCCGGCACCAGCGGCTACAGCTACGGGGAGTGGAAGGGCACCTTCTACCCGAAGGACATCGACGCCGGCGAGCTGCTCGCGTTCTACGCAACGAAGCTCCCCACGGTCGAGATCAACAACACGTTCTACCGAATGCCCCGCGTGGGCGTGCTGGAGACGTGGGCGCAGAACGTCCCCGAGGACTTTCGGTTCGCGATCAAGGCCTCGCGCCGGATCACGCACCTGAAGCGGTTGGCGAACACGGAGGAAGAGACGGCTTACATCCTCGATACGGCTCGCACGATGGGTGATCGCCTCGGCGCCGTGCTCTTCCAGCTTCCACCGAACCTCAAGAAGGACCTTCCGCTTCTCGAGTCGTTCCTCGAGCTGCTCCGCGAGGACATGCGCGTCGCGTTCGAGTTCCGTCATCCGTCGTGGGACGACGACGAGGTGCACGACCGCCTGCGATCGCGGAACTGCGCGCTCGTGATCGCCGACGTGGACGACGCCGACCCGCCGGATCTCGTCCGCACGGCGGACTGGGGCTACCTACGGCTTCGCCGCGCCGAGTACGACGCCGCTTCCCTCGACGCGTGGATCGAGCGTCTCCGCGCGCAGGATTGGAGCGACGCGTTCGTCTTCTTCAAGCACGAGGACGCCGCTGCCGGGCCGCGCCTGGCCGACACGTTCACGGAGATGGCTCGGCGTTAGCGCGGCGTCGGGGCCGAATCGCCCCGGTCTCCTCCAGCCACCGGTCGAGCGCGGCGTCGAGTTCGGCGACCAGCGCCCGATGTTCCGGCGCGACGTCGCTCGCCTCGCCCGGATCGGTGGCCAGGTCGAACAGCTCGCGCACTCCGGTCTCGTACCACCGGATGAGCTTCCAGTCTCCGCGCCGGATGATCGAGTACGGCGTCACGCGCCCGCCCCACCAGTAGTGCGGGTAGTGCCAGCAGAGCGTGTCGCGTTCGAGCGTGCCCGTCTCCGCCAGCAGCGGTCCGAGGTCCACGCCGTCGATTCGGTGGCCGACCGGCAGTTCGGCGCCGACGGCCGCGCCGACCGTCGGCAGGAGGTCGATCGAGCTGACCGGCACGTCGCTCACGCTCCCCGCCTTCACGCGACCCGGCCAGCGAACGATCAGAGGCACGCGGATGCCACCCTCGTACGGTCGCCCCTTCCCGCTGCGCAGCGGGCGGTTGTCGGTCGCGCGGAAGTGCGTCGCGCCGCCGTTGTCGCTCGTGAAGATGACGAGCGTACGCCGGGCGAGATCCAGTTCGTCGAGCGTCGCGAGGACGCGGCCCACGGCCTCGTCGACGCTGTGGACCATCGCCGCGTACGGCGGATGGTTCTGGCCATCGCCTTCGGGCGGAGCCTTCGCGCGGTAGTGCTCGACGATATCGGGCTTTCCCCGGATGGGTGAGTGGACCGCGTGGGGGCAGAGCATGAGCAGGAAGGGACGCTCTCGATGCGCGCGGATGAACCGCACCGCCTCGTCCGCCTCGCGGTCGGTCAGGTATTCACCGGCATGCCGCGGCGCGAGGCTGGGGAACGTCGAGCGTTGGTGCTTCGGCGGATAGGGGTCGAACCAGGACGGCGGGTGACCCAGATCGCATCCGCCGGCGTTGACATCGAACCCCTGGCTCTCCGGAAACCATCCTTCAGGGCCGAGATGCCACTTGCCGATAAAAGCAGTGGTATATCCGCGCGCCCGGAGCACCTCGGCCATGGTCACCTCGGAACGTTCGAGCCAGCGGGGATTGCGGGGCGTCAGCAACACTCGCTTCTCGTCGTCGACGAGCGGCGGTGCCGCACGAACCTCCGCCTCCGTCCACGGCCGTCCGGCGAGGGGACGGATCCAGTCGGTGACCCCGGTTCGCGTCGGACTCCGTCCGGTCATCACCGCGGCACGGGTCGGCGAGCACACGGCGCACGCCGCGTACGCATTCGTGAACCGCATTCCCTCCCGCGCCAACCGATCGATGGCGGGCGTCTCGTAGTAGGCACTCCCCGAGCACCCGAGATCGGCGGCCCCGAGGTCGTCCACGAGCACGATGACCACGTTGGGTTCCGCGGCAACGGCCGGCAGGCTCGAGAGCGAACCCGCGAGGATGATCAGGAATCGGGTGAGGAGACTCATGGCCTTGTCATAGCTGGATCCCGTCGAGATGCAAGACACCACCACCCGCCCCGCCGATCTCCCCGCCTCGTCCGCCGACTCCGAGTCGACGTACCGCGCGATCTTCGACGCGGTCAACGACGCGATCTTCATCCACGACGGGACGACCGGGCGGATCGTGGACGTCAACCGAACGATGTGCGAACTGTTCGGCTACACGCATGCCGAGGCGCTGAACCTGTCGGTTCAGCAGATCAGCGCCGGTGAGGGCTTCAGCGACGAGGAGGCGCAACGCCTCATCCGGCTCGCCGCCACCGAACCGCAGGTCTTCGAGTGGCACTGCCGGGACCGCGGCGGGCGCACGTTCTGGGCGGAGGTCTCGCTGCGCCGGGCGCCGATCGCCGGCGACGAACGGATCCTCGCCGTGGTTCGGGACATCTCGCGTCGCCGGGACGCCGAGCACGCCCTGCGCCGCAGCGAACGACGCTACCGCACCATCATCGAAGACCTGCCCGATCTCGTCTGCCGCTACCGGCCGGACATGACGATCACGTACGTCAACGACTCCTACGCCCGCTGCTTCGGCCGGGCTCGTGGCGAACTCGTCGGCACGAGCTTCCTCGACCTGATTCCGCCGAGGGAACGGGACCTGGTTCGCGCGCAGCTCGACCTCCTCGGGCCTCGTCTGCTGACGGGCACCTACGAGCACCAGGTCATCGCCGCCAAAGACGAACGGCGCTGGCAACGGTGGACCAACCGCGCGCTCGTCAACGAAGAGGGCCACGTCGTCGAGTTCCAGGGGATCGGCCAGGACATCACCGAACAGCGCCGGGCGACGGAGGCGCTGCGCGAGTCCGAGGAGCGTCTGCGCTCCATCACGGACAACGCGCCGGACTACATCATGCTGCTGGATCTCGAGTACCGGATCCAGCTCATCAACCGCACGGTCCCGGATCTGAAACCCGAGGACGTGATCGGCCGCTCCATCCTCGACTTCGTCCCCGAGGAGAATCATGCCCGGATCCGCGCGTGCTTCAAGCGCGTGCTGAAGACGCGCGAACCGGATGGATACGACACCGAGTACGTCGCGCACGACGGCACGCGAACCACGTTTAAGTCGCGCGTGGGTCCGGTGCTGCGCGGCGACGAGGTCGTCGCCTTCGCGCTCGCCAGTTCGGATGTGACCCGGCGGCGGGAGACCGAGGAGCGGCTTCGTCGGACCAACGAAAAGGAGCGCCTGCTGCTCCGCGAGCTCGATCACCGCGTGCGCAACAACCTCGCCTCGCTCGTGTCGCTCGTGGACCTCACGCGCCGCAGCGCCGAGAGCATCGACGAGTTCGCCAACGCCATCCGCGGGCGGGTCCACGCGATGTCGACCGGTCACGAGCTGCTCTCGCGATCGAGTTGGGCCGGCCTCGGGCTGCGTCGCCTCATCCGGTCCCTCGCCCCGCCCGGTACCGCGGGCGCGGTCGCGACCGAAGGCGAGACGATCCAGGTGCCCGCCGAACAGGTCAGCTCGCTGGCGATGGTGCTGCACGAGCTGTACATGAACAGCGCCAAGCACGGCGCGCTCGCCGCCAAGGGTGGCCACGTCGAGGTGACGTGGACCGCCCGCCCGCTTCCCGACGGAGGCAGCGATGTATCGCTGCGGTGGCGCGAGACGGATGGACCGGCGATCGACGACGCCGTGTCGCCGCGTGTCGGCACATCGCTCATCGAGGGACTCGCGCGGAGCGATCTCCAGGGAGACGTCACGTTCGCGTACCCCGCCAGCGGTGCCGATCATCGGCTGACGATGACGTTCGCTCCCGTCCGGCGCGACCGGAGCTGATCGATCCGCCGCCGGATCTCCGGCACGCCGTCACGCGCCGCCAGCGCGATCACGCACCCGCCGAAGCCCGCGCCGGTCAGACGCGCGCCCAGAACACCGTCAACGGCCAGCAGCAACTCGACGAGTTCGTCCAGCTCCGGACCGCTGACCTCGTAGTCGTCGCGCAGCGATCGATGGCTGTCGGTCATGAGACCGCCGAACGTCGTCCACGCGCCCGCGCGGGCGGCCTCGGCCGCGCCGCGGGTACGGTCGATCTCGGTGACGACGTGACGGACGCGCGCCACGAGCACGCCATCGAGCCGATCGGCGTGTCGCTCGAGGGTCGTGAGATCGACATCGCGCAACGCCGGGACCCCCAGACGCCGGCATGCTTCGGCGCACTCGTCGCGTCGGGCCGCGTACGCCCCGTCCGCGAGCGCGTGGCGCACGCCCGAATCGACGACGACCAGGGACAGGTCGTCGCCCCAGAGCGGGACCGGCGTGATCGCCTCGCTTCGGCAGTCGATGAGCAGCGCCGTCTCCGGTGTCCCGATCACGCACGCGATCTGGTCCATGATCCCGCATGGCACACCGGCGTCCAGGTGCTCGGCCTGCCGACACAGACGCGCCTTGGCCGGCGGCGCCAACCGGGTCCCCGTCAACTGCTCCACCAGCGAGGCGACGGCGACCTCCAGCGCCGCGCTGCTCGCCAACCCGGCGCCGGCGGGGATCGTCGACTCGATCCACGCATCGAAGCCGCCGGGGACGAGCCCGTGCCCGGCGAGTTGGGCGAGCACGCCACGCGGATACGCCGACCATGACGGGGCGTCACCGACCACATTACCGCCTTCGAGCGCCAACTCGTCTCCTGCCCAGCCGCTGACGATGGTCACGCGGGAGCCGGGCGACGGAGCGCCCGCGACGGCAATGTGCCGATCGATCACGATGGGTAGCACGAGGCCGTCGTTGTAGTCGACGTGCTCGCCGATGAGGTTGACGCGCGCGGGGGCTGTGGTCACGTGGCGCGGTGAGCGGCCGAAGCGGGCCTGGAAGCGCTCACGGGCGCGGGGGATGGGGTTGGCATCGTGGGCACCCAATGGACCCGGGATCGTACTCAAAGAGAGCCCACCCCCCTCCAAGGGAACAGGGTGGGCTCAGGCGAGGGCAGTGTGCCCGCTGGAGATTCGGAAAGGCTCAGGTGATCAGAGGCACGGACCCCAGTTGGCGATGAGGTTCGACCGGTGGCGACGCGCACCACACATGCGCACACCGATCGCAGCCGACGGTTGCCGAAGCGACATCGCTCCGGCTCGGTGCGTCGTTCACGCCCGCGGCGACGCCGCGGGCCCCCTCGCCGATGCACGAATCTCGACGGGCTCCCTTGCCCGCCACCCCTCAGCCCGCGCGACACCCACGTACCGCACCAAGCTCCTCGTCTCCCAGATACGGTCGATCCGGCGCGGCTGTTGCATCGTGCCTCGCGAGGCGAGGAGATTGTCCGTGGTGCTACCGGCTGGTCAGCCGTCGCCACCTCGCCCGGAGGCCGCGGTACGGGGTCTTGAGCCACAGCTTCCGCCAGAGCCGAAACCGCTCGCGGAGCGACGTGAGCTCGAAGGCCCGGCTTCGCGGCACGTACCAACTGTTGAACCCGGTGCGCTTGACGAGCCGGTAGCCCTGCCGGGTCATCGCGCGGTGCGTGGCGTACCCGGTGAGGTGGTCCTCGAGCAGCACCAGCTCGGGTTGATGACGGGCGAGATCGAACCCGCGAAGCACCGCGAGCTGGTCGCCCTCCACGTCGATGGAGACGAAGTGCGGGTGCGGCTCGCCGCACCGTTCGAGGATCTCGTCGAGCGTGGTCACCTCCACGTCGATCTCGTCCACGACCTCGCGCTCCCACGCGACCGGCTCGGAACTGAGCGACGAGTGCACGTGACAGTCGGCGATCCGGAACGTCGAACGGCCCACCTGCTCCGGCCCGCCGCACGCGACCTCGACGACCTCGGAGCGCGGTCGCTGCGCCTTCAGCAACGCGCACAGGGATGGTGTGGGCTCGACGAGGATCCCCCGCCATCCGTGCTGCTCGAGGTACCACGTCTGAGAGAACATCGTCGGGTGGTTCGCGCCCACCTCGACGAAGACACCGTCGTCCCGGCCGCCGAAGTACTCGTGCACGAGGCGGACCTCGGCCTGGTGCTCGCGCTCCTTGCGATCGGCGATCCGCGGGAAGTGCTCCCGCGCGTAGCGTCCCAGCTCGTACTTCATGCCCGCGATCACCACGGCCAGCGTCGCCCCAGTTTCTGCTTCTGGATCGCCGTGAGGTTGCGGATGCCGCGCCGCGCCAGCTTCAGCAGCGAGTCCAGCTCATCGTCGGTGAAGGTCGCCTCCTCGCCCGTACCTTGTATCTCGACGAAGCGCCCGGCGCCGGTCATCACCACGTTCATGTCCACCGAAGCGGCGTAGTCCTGCTCGTAGTCGAGATCGAGCACAGGCCGCCCGCCGACGATCCCGACGCTCACGGCGGCGAGGCTGTCCCGGAGGGGATAGCGATCCGGGTCGGGAAGCTCGCGCCGCACCGCGTGCAGCGCGTCCACGGCAGCGATGAACGACCCGGTGATGCTCGCGGTCCTCGTACCGCCGTCGGCCTCGAGTACGTCGCAGTCGACGGTAAGCGTGCGTTCGCCGAGCGCCTCGAGATCCGCCACGGCGCGGAGGCTGCGACCGATCAGACGCTGGATCTCGTTCGTCCGCCCGTCGATCTTCGGACCCCGCTCGCGCCCGCGGCGCGGGGTCGTGCTGTGCGGGAGCATGTCGTACTCGGCGGTGATCCAGCCGCGCCCCTTCCCCTCCATCCACGCCGGCACCTTCGGCAGCGCGCTGGCCGTGCACAGCACGGTCGTCCCTCCCGCCGTGAGCAGCACGCTCCCGGGCGCGTTGCGCGTGAAGCGGCGCTTGATTCGGATCGGTCGAAGCTCGTTGGATCGGCGGGTCGCGGTGGCCATGACGGTGCACGATACGGGATCTTCCCATCGTGTTCACGACCACCCGACCGGCGAACTCCGGCTCGCTTCTTTTCTCGGACGTTCGCGGCGGTGGGCACGAACGGGAGTATCTCGCTACGGGCCCGGGCCCGAGCGGCCGACGAGATCATCATGATGATGATCCCTCCCGTTCCCCGTCCGTCGCATGCAGCGCCGTCGCACGTGGACAGCGGCATGTCCCTGGAGAGCTCGCAGGGCACGCGGCTGGTCTCCGAACTGGAGGACCGCCTTGATCGACTCGCCATGCTCTGTTGCGCGATGTGGACGATGATCCAGGCGCACAGCGGCGCGACCGACGAAGAACTGATGCACCTCGTTCGGGACCTGGATCTCGCCGACGGTCGAGTCGACGGCAAGGCGGGCCAGGTGCAGGTCACCACGTGCACCGCGTGCCAGCGCCCCGTGGCGCTGAAGCACCTGAGGTGCCTGTACTGCGGGCAGACGCGCGTTCCAGCGCACCCGTTCGAGGGTGTTCTCTAGCAGGCCGCTAAGCAAACCCATCCGACGCCTGAGCACGACCATTTCCGCCGTGGACGGCGTCGCCGAACCTCGCTGTATCGTTCAAATACGGCATCGGTTCGGCTCCTTGCCACGACGAAAAGCGTCGCACTCAGTCGCCGGCCGGTTTGCTTAGCGGCCTGCTAGAGCGGGTCGTTGGTCGGCTGCGGGGTCAGTTGCCGATCGTCAGGATCTGGCCGGGCGGAACGTTCTCGAGCGACACGACGCTCCCGTTCTGCCAGGTCACCGTGATCTTGTCGATCCGGTTCGTCGGCGGGAAGCCGAAGTGCTGCCGCAGCGGGTGCTGGCTCATGAACGACGACGAGACGCGCACCGCGCGGTGGTAGGTGTGGTCGCCGATCTCAACCTCGATCCACGCACCGATACCGTCCGGCGGCGTTCCCGCCGGCGCGACGAGGTCGATTTCGATCCAACGGTCGGCGAGCGGATTTGATTCGTTCTCGAAGTAGCGAACCGGGCCACGGTTGTTCGTGATGAGGATGTCGAGATCGCCATCGTTGTCCGAATCGAAGACGACGAGCCCCTTACCGTTCTCCCGATCCACGAGGCCGGTTCCAAACGAGACCTCCATGTAGGTCTTCCCCGGTCCGTTGTCGGCGAAGTTGCCCGTGTTGAGCCACAGCCGCGTCGGATCCTGGGCGAACGTCGGATCGGGGTTCCCGCCGAACGGGTACTGCATCCCGTTCGTCATGGTCAGATCGAGCAGGCCGTCGTGGTTGAAGTCGGCGAAGCCCGTGCCCCAACCCCAAAATCCCGCCCGTACGCCGGCCTTGTCGGTGACGTCCGTGAATTGGTCGTTCCCGTCGTTGCGGTAGAGGCGGTTGCCGGTGATGCCCCAGCCCGTCTCGGAAACGCCGTCGTTGTCGTGGATCGCGGTCACGAACCAGTCCAGGTCGCCGTCGTTGTCATAGTCACCAAGGGCCGAGCCCATGCCGTTCTCGTCGGTGCATGTGCCGTTGCTGGTAACGCGCGCGAAGTGACCGAGCCCGACGTTCTGGTAGTAGCGGCTGCTGCCGAAGTCGCCGGAGATGGCGATATCCGGCGCGAGGTCACCGTTGAGATCCACGAGCGAGGGCGTGAAGCCCCAGTGCGCATCGGGCTCGAGGAAGATGCCGACGGAGTTGGTGGCGTCGGTGAAGATGCCGTTGCCGAGGTTTCGGAAGATCCGGTTGCCGAAGATCGGCGCCAATCCCCACTCGCTCGTGAGCAGATCGAGATCACCATCGCCGTCGATATCGCCGAACGCCGCACCAAACGTGTTGAACGGCTGGCCTTCGTAGAGCACCGCCCCGCAGGACAGGCCCGTCTCGACGAACCATCCGTTGCCCGTGTTCATGAGGCATTGGTTGCGCCCGAAGAGGACCCCGACGTAGATGTCGAGATAGCCGTTGCCGTCGATGTCGGCCACGGTGACCGACGAGCCCTCGAGCGCGGCGTCGTTGATGCCCCAGGCGCTCGCCTCGTCGGTGAAGCTCCCGGTGCCGTCGTTCATGAACAGCTTCGATGCCTGGGCCGAGCCACCGACGACGAACACGTCGAGCCAGCCGTCGCGGTTGAAGTCCGCGGCGGCGGCGCCGTGCGTCATCATCTGCGGCTCCACCATCTGTGGCGGGTCGACGTCCATCACGTGGGTGAAGATCAGGCCGACGTCGTCGGCCTGGTCGCTGAATGAGGGCAACGCCACCGGCGCATACGACGCCCTCGTGATGGAGCCACCCTTCCTGACGGGTCGCGTACCCACATGGGCCCCGCTCACATCAGCGGCGCTCACGGAGAGAGTGGCACAAGAGACGACGGGTACCGTCGCCAGCGTCAGCCAACGGATTTGGCGCATTCTGGATTCTCCTCCTCAGGTTCAGACTCCGATGGTAGATGAGGGCCGCCCGGAGTCAAGCAAAACCCGGCTCGAAACCCCCTCTACTGTGCGTGAGGGCCGATTCGAGCGACCGGACGCCGGTGTTCGGCGGTGCCGGCGACCGCCCGAGAGACGCTACCCTGTGGGGCTGGCCCTGCTCCAATGACCCGACGCGCCCGCGAACAACTCGGCCGGCTCCTGGAGCGATGGACGGCCGTGGTCGCCCGCCGGCCGACCCTGGTCCTCCTCGTCGCGGTGCTCGCCGGCGCGCTCGGCCTCTGGGCGGCGGTCAACGGGCTGGGGCTGAACACCGACACCGCCGAGATGCTCTCCGCCGAGTTGCCGTTCCGGAAGGCGTGGGACCGGTACGCGCACGCGTTCCCGCAACTCAATGACACGGTCATCGTCGTCGTGGAATCCTCGACGCCCGAGATCGCCGACGACACCGCCGACGCGCTGCTCGCGGAGCTTGCGCGACGCGATGATCTCCTCGATGACGTGCATCGACCGGACGGCGGCGCGTTCCTCCGGCGGCACGGACTGATGCTGCTGAACGTCGAGGATCTCCAGCGGCTCGCCGGCGGCATCACCCGCGGGCAATCGATGATCGACCGGCTCCACGCCGATCCAAGTCTCCCCGTTCTGCTGGATCTCCTCGCCGCCGGGCTCGCTCCCGAGGCCCGCGACCGCGGCCTCGACGTCGGCCCGATCCTCGCCGGGTTCGACGCCGCGGTGAAGGCCCGGCTCACCGGCCGGACGTACCTGCTCTCCTGGCAGGAGCTCCTCGCCGGCGACCCCGGCACCGATCCCGTGCACCGGCGCTTCATCGTCGCCAAGCCCCGCCTCGACTACGACCGGCTCTTCCCCGCCGAGGAAACGCTCGACGCGATCCGAGTCATCGTGCGCGACACCGAGACCCGGACCGACGACCTCGTCCGCGTGCACCTCACCGGCCCCGCCGCCCTCGCCCACGACGAGATGACGACGGTGAGCCGCGGCGCGCTCCGCACGACGCTCCTGGCTCTGGCCATGGTCGGGTTGGTCCTCTGGGCGGCGCTCCGTTCGGTGCGTCTCATCATCGCCACGCTCGTGACGCTCGTCATCGGGCTCCTCATCACCGCCGGGATCGCCGCGGTGACGGTCGGCCGGCTGAACATGATCTCCGTGGCGTTCGCCGTCCTCTACGTGGGGCTGGGCGTGGATTACGCGATTCACCTGTGCCTCCGGTACCGCGAGTTGATCGAGCGCGGTCACCGCTCGTTCACCGCCTTGCGCGGTTCCGTCCACAACATCGGGCCCGCGCTCGCGCTCTGCGCCGTGTCCACGGCGATCGGGTTCTTCTCGTTCACGCCCACTTCCTTTCGCGGCGTCTCCGAGCTCGGGCTGATCGCCGGACTGGGCATGTTCGTGAGCCTCGCCGTGACGCTGACGGTTCTGCCCGCGTTGCTGGCCCTGCTTCCCTTGCCGCGCCGCCCGGTACCGGAAGGGCCGCCGCGGCACCGCACCCTCCCCCTCCTCAACGCGCTGGACCGCGGCCGCGTGCCGATCCGCTGGGCGGCGCTCGTGATCGCGATCGCGTGCGCCGCCGTGCTGCCGGGCGCGACCTTCGACTACAGCCCGATCAACCTGCAGGACCCGGATGTCGAGTCGGTCGCGGTGCTGCGCGCCCTCGGCGCATCCGATCGCGTCGCCCCGTCGTCGATCGCGATCGTCGAGCCCGACGCCGAAACCGCCCGCCGCCGCGCCGTGCGGCTGCGCACTCTTCCCCTCGTCCGACGCGTGGTCACGCTCGACGACTATGTCGCCACCGACCAGCCGCGCAAGCTCGAGATCATCCGGAGCCTCGACCCGCGGCTCGGCGCCGCCCCGCCCGACGGAGCGACACCGATCCACACCGACCTGGAACGACGCGACGCGGTCGAGCGACTGGACGCCACGCTGGCCGCCACCGGCGGCGACCGGACGCTCGTGTCCGCGTTGCTCCGGCATCTCGACGGGGCCGATGAGCCCGAACGGGCGAGCGTGCTCGCGGACATCGAGCGGAGCATGCTCGCCACGTTCTCCATCGCCATGAGCCGGTTGCGCGACGCACTCGGAGCCGAGGCCTACACGATCGACGACCTGCCGGCGGAGCTCCGCGCACGCTGGATCAGCGCCGACGGAGTGCACCGCGTCGAGGTGATCCCGACCGCGGACGTCACCGACAGCGCGAACCTGCGCGCGTTCGTCAGCGAGGTCCGAGTGGTTGCGCCGCATGCCACGGGCGAGCCCGTCGTCCTGCTGGAGGCGGGGGAGGCGGTCATCCGCGCCTTCGTGCAGGCGTTCGTCGGGGCGCTGGTGGCGATTGCGATCCTCCTGACGCTCCTCCGCAACCTTCGCGAGGCGCTGCTCGTGCTCTGCCCGCTTCTGCTCGCCGGCGCGCTCACGGGCGCGGCCTCGGTCGTGCTCGACATCCCCTTCAACTTCGCCAACGTCATCGCCCTCCCGCTGCTGCTCGGCATCGGCGTGGACAGCGGCATCCACATCGTCCAGCGCATGCACGGTGGCGCCGAGCCGCCGGAGGCGCTGCTGCACACGAGCACGGCGAGGGCGGTGGTCTACAGCGCGTTCACCACGATCATGAGCTTCGGGAACCTCGCCTTCACGGCCCACCGCGGCACCGCGAGCATGGGCCAGCTCCTCACGCTCGGCATCGTGTTCACGCTCCTCACGACGTTGATCATGCTGCCGGCGTTCCTCCCGGCGCCGCGGTCGCCTACGGCGACGAACGCTCCATGAGCTCGATCCGGTTGCCGAACGGGTCGTGCACGTAGACGCGGTGCCAGCCTTCGATCGGCACGCCCACTTCGGCCGCATGCCCCGCGGCGGCGAGCGTCTCGATCATCGCGGCGAGATCCTCGACGACGAATGCCGGATGAGCCTTGGTGGCCGGGCGAAAACCCGGCTCGACGCCGAGATGCACGTCGACGTGGCCGTTGCCGAACCAAGCGCCGCCTCGGGTGGCGAGGGCCGGTGGCTTGGCCTGCTCCGGGAGACCGAGCAGGCCCTCGTAGAAGACGCGGGCCGACGCCTCCCCGCCCTCGGGCATCGCAAGCTGCACGTGCTGAATGGCGCGGATCGACATGGGGACGGGGTGCGGTTCTCCCTTGCGGGACGCGCGGTGTCAACCGGAATGTCGACCCCTCGTCCGCACTCCGGACCCGATCGCAGGCCGGTCGCGTGACGGACGGATGTTCCCTGCTACAGTCAGGGAGTCGTACGACGCCCCCTGGAGACCCGCCTCATGGCCCAAACGGAGGAACTCCGCGATCCCTGGCTCGTGGCCGTCTGGCCCGGCATGGGCAACGTGTCCCTTGCCGCGGGCGGCTACCTCGTGGCCAAGCTCAGCGCCACGCTCGTGCACGAACTGGCGGCGCCGGGAGTGTTCGACGTCAAGACGGTGGAGATCAAGGCGGGGGTCGCGCAGGCCGGGCGGACGCCGCGCAACATGATCTTCGAATGGAAGGCGCCGCCGGGCGGGCGCGACCTGCTCATCTTCGTGGGCGAGGCGCAACCGGAGGCCGGTGGATTCGCGTTCTGCCGCGTGCTCCTGGAATACGCGAAGCAGCGCGGCGTGCAACGCGTGTTCACCTTCGCGGCGATGGCGACGCAGCTTCATCCATCCAACGATCCGCGCGTCTTCGGTGCCGCGACCGACGCCGACACGCTGGTCGACCTGCGACCGCTCGAGGTGGAGATCCTCGAAGAGGGACAGATCAGCGGTCTCAATGGCGTGCTGCTCGCGGCAAGCGCCGAGCAGGGACTCTCCGGTACGTGCCTCCTCGGCGAGTTGCCGTTCTTCGCCGTGGGCGTGGCGAATCCGAAGGCGTCGCAGGCGGTGCTGGAGATCTTCACCAGCCTCGCCGGCATCGAGATCGACTTCACCGAGCTGAGCCAGCAGTCGGAGGCGGTCGAGGAAGGGCTGCTGGAGCTGCTGGAGAAGATGAAGGAGGCGGCGCGCGAGCAAGGCGAGACCGAGGGGGGCTTCGCGCTGCCGGACCTCGTCGAGGTCGATGACGAGGAAGTCGCCAACGGCGACGGCGACGGCTCGGCCCACGAGCCGCCCATCGACGACGACACGCGACGACGCATCGAAGCGATGTTCCAGGAGGCGGACCGCGACCGCCAGAAGGCGTTCCGGCTCAAGGAGGAGCTGGACCGGCTGGGCGTGTTCAAACGCTACGAAGACCGGTTCCTGGATCTGTTCCGGCGCGCGGAGTAGCGTCCGTCCAACCGGCGTACAATCGCTCCATGAACGCATTCCGCCGCACGCTCGGCCTGCTGCTGCTCGGACTCTTCGTCGCGCCTGCGTTGACCGCACGCGCCGACGTCACGGTGCCCGCGATCTTCGGCGATCACATGGTCCTCCAGCAGGAGACCGACGCGCCGGTCTGGGGCTGGGCGGCGGCCGAGGAATCCGTCACGGTCACGGGGAGCTGGAACGACGCGGTCGTCGAGACCGTCGCCGACGACCGCGGGCGCTGGTCGGTCCGGCTTCCCACGCCTTCGGCGGGCGGGCCGTTCGCGCTGCGCGTGACCGGGCGCAACACGATCGCGTTCGACGACGTGATGATCGGCGAGGTCTGGCTCTGCTCGGGCCAGTCGAACATGGAGTGGCCGGTCTCCGCGGCGCGGGGCGGGGCCGGCGAGATCGCCGGCGCCGATCATCCGCGAATCCGCCTGTTCACGGTCGAGAACACCGTGGCCGCCATGCCGCGCTCCAACTGCAACGGGACGTGGTCGCGGTGCACGCCCGAGACGGTCCGGTCGTTC
>JAAELP010000156.1 GCA_024226535.1 Planctomycetota bacterium
ATCTGGACGCGGAACCGCCGACGATCACAGTCGAGGCCGGGTACTCGAAGAGGCGCCGGAGGGACGTTCAGCCGATTCGCGCCGATCTCGCCGAGCGGCTGCGGCACTGGCTGGCCGACAAGCCGGCGGGTGCTCCCGTCTTTACGATCCCTGGCACGATCGCGGCGGTCATGCGGGTGGACATGAGAGAGGCGAAGATCAGGCCCAAGGATGATGCGGGGCGCGTCGTGGACTTCCACGGCCTGCGGCACACCTACATCAGCCGCCTTGTCAGCGGTGGGGCCAGCGTCAAGGTCGCCCAGGAGCTTGCTCGCCATTCGACGCCCGTGCTGACGATCGGCCGGTACGCCCACGTACGCCTGCACGACTTGGGCGCCGCGCTGGACAGCCTGCCCGACACCGATTCAGGCGATCGCAAGGAAGCGGCGGCGTTGCGAGCGACCGGCACCGATGACGCCTCAGGCGCGCAGCAGTACGCGCAGCAGTACGAACACGATTCAGCGCGGCCAAACGCGGACGAGCGCAGCGGAGATGCGACGATGCTCCCTTTCAGCGGCGACGCTAACCCCTTGCGGTTCGCGGACCTCCGCGACGACGCGCGGCCGGATGCGGTCGAACACGACAAAGCCACCGGGGGGACTCGAACCCCCAACCTCCAGATTACAAATCAGGTGCTCTACCAGTTGAGCTACAGTGGCGTGGAGCGGGACCCTAGGGTGTCGTCGCCGCCGGTTCAACCGCGCCGGTGGGGCCCCGCCGGATGGCCACGGCCAGGAGCGTCACGTCCGCGGGATTGACGCCGGCGAGACGGCCCGCCTGCCCGAGGGTCATCGGCTTGAACCGGGTGAGCACTTCGGCGGCTTCGGCGCGAAGGCCGGGAATCGCCCTCGCGTCGAGCCAGGCCGGGATCGGTCGCTCGTTGCCGGCCCTCTGCCGGCGGATCTCGGCGCGTTGCCGGTCCACGTAGCCTGCGTACCGGGTTTCGGTGACGACGCGCTGCACGAGCTGAGCGTCGAACCCGTTGGCGAGGTGGGCGACGATCTCCGGGAGCGTCGTGTCCTGCCGGCGGGCGATCGCGCGGAGCGGGCGTCCGTGAATGATGATCTCGTCCAGCCGACGCTCGATCTCAGCCAACTCCGCCGCGCGGGCTTCGAACGCCGTCCACCGGGCGTCGTCCACGAGGCCGAGGTCCCGGCCGATCGGCGTCAGTCGGACATCGGCGTTGTCGGCGCGGAGCAGCAGCCGGTGCTCGGCGCGGCTGGTGAACATGCGATACGGCTCGCGCGGCGTCTTCGTGACGAGGTCGTCGAGCATGACGCCGATGTACGCGTCGCTGCGCCCCAGCCGCACCGGGTCTTCGCCGCGGGCCAGCCGCGCCGCGTTCAGCCCCGCCCACAGTCCCTGGGCGCCGGCCTCCTCGTACCCGGTCGTGCAGTTGATCTGCCCGGCGAGGAACAGCCCGCTCACGCGCTTCGTCATGCACGTGGCGTCGATCTGGTGCGGCCAGACCATGTCGTACTCGACGGCGTACCCCCATCGGAGGATCTCCGCGTCGCGGCAGCCGGGCATGAGCCGAACCACGCGCTCCTGCACGTCCACCGGCAGCGACGTCGAGATTCCGTTGCAGTAGATCTCGCTGGTGTGCAGCGACTCCGGCTCGAGGAAGACGTGATGCTGCTCACGGTCGGCGAACCGCACGACCTTGTCCTCGATCGACGGGCAGTAGCGGGGGCCCGTGTCGGCCTCGACCTGGCCGCTGTACATCGGGGCGCGGTGGAGATTGTCGCGGATGATCTCGTGCGCCTCGGCGCACGTGCGGGAAATCCGGCAGTCGATCTGCTCGAGCACGGGGAACCGCGCGCCCGGCAGCGCGGCCGGCGACATGTCGGAGAACGCGCGCGGCGTCTCGTCGCCGACCTGAGGTTCGAGATCGTCCCACGCGATCGACTCCCGCGCCAGCCGCGGCGGCGTGCCCGTCTTCAGGCGACCAAGCTCGAAGCCGAGACCGCGGAGCATTCCGGAGATGCCGGTCGCCGATCCCTCGCCGACGCGTCCGCCCGGCTCCTGCGCCGCGCCGGTGTGCATGAGCCCGCGCATGAACGTACCGGTGGTCAGGACGACGGCCGTGCTGCGCGCAGCGCGTGGCTCGTCGAGTCGGTCGCGGTCGTCAGGTGTGCTCGCGAAGACCGGGCGCGCGAGCCCGGCGCCCGCGACGTTCCGCTCGATCACCTCATGCGACGGTCGCACGACGCCGGCGCCGGCCGGCAGCACGACTCCCGCCACCCGGCCCTCCTCGACGACCAGTTCATCGATCGTCCCCGCGATCACGTCGATCCCGCCCCGCGACGCCAGCAGGCGCTGCACCTCCGCGGCGTAGGCGTACTTGTCCGCCTGAGCCCGCGGACCGTGCACCGCCGCCCCCTTGGACGTGTTGAGCATCTTGAACATGATGCCCGTGGCGTCGATTGCCCGGCCCATCATCCCGCCGAGGGCGTCGATCTCCCGGACCATCTGCCCCTTGGCGAGCCCGCCGATCGCGGGGTTGCAGCTCATCTGCCCGATCCGCGACGGATCCATCGTGATGAGCGCGACGCGTGCCTCGTCATCGCCCGCCCGCCGACCCACGGCCTCCGCATGCGCGAGCACGGATGCCGCGGCCCAC
>JAAELP010000157.1 GCA_024226535.1 Planctomycetota bacterium
CCCGGCACCGACTGCTCGGCGTGCCTGCCGGAGATCGGGGCCTGCTGCCCACCGTCGGGCGTGTGCGAGGACGGCTGGACGGACGCCGATTGCGTGGCGCTGCTCGGTGGCGTGTGGCAAGGTGCCGGTACGACCTGCGCGACCGATCCGTGTCCGCCGCCGCCGCCGACCGGCGCGTGCTGCCGGCCGGACGGTTCGTGCGCGGAGGGAACGGCGGTGTCGTGCGTCACCTTCGGCGGGACGTACTTCGGGGACGCCAGCACGTGCGCCGCCGTGAGCTGTCCGTCGACGCCGCCGACCGGCGCGTGCTGCTACGCGGGCGGAACCTGCGGATCCTCGCCGCAGGCGCCGTGCCTCTCGGTGGGCGGTGTGTGGCGTGGGGCGGGGAGCTCCTGCTGGACCAGCCCGTGTCCGAAGCCGACCGGCGCGTGCTGTCTCGGACCAGACTGCGCGGTCGTGCAGGTGCTTCCGTGCGTGGCGATGGGCGGCACGTTCCAGGGCAAAGGGACGGGGTGCACGGCCTGCGAGTAGGTTCTGTTTGACGGATCAGAACCTAGCCGTCGTCGAAGCCGCCGGCGTCCGGCTCCCAGCCGTCGGGGCGAATCTCGCCCATCACGCGGTCGATGCGTCGCGCGATCGCGTTGGACCCGGCGCCGGCGCCGCTGTGGGCGGGGGTGGTCGGCGGCGGGGCATTCGTCACCGGATACAGCGCCCGGCTCTCGGCCAGCAGCTTCGCGAGGACGGTGAGATCTCGTTTCCGCGTGAGCTTCGCCGACACCCAGCCGGACCGTCCGAGCGACCCGAAGCTCGATGGCTCGACCCACTCGTGACGGTCGACCGCGTCCTCCGCCCGCTCCTTCGGCAGCTTGAACGCCACCGTGATCGCCCTCCCGTCCCGGTCCACGACCACGTGGGCCACGAGCTTCGGCTTCTTCGGATTCCCCACCTTGTAGGCCCGTCCGCCCCACTGCGCGGTCGAGAAGACCCCCGGCAGCTCCTCCAGCCGCCCGTTCAGGCCCTCCAGCAACTTCCCCAGCCGCTCGTTCACAGCCCAAGGCTACCGGACCCCCGAAAATCGTGACAGCACCAATTTCTTGACGGCCCGGAGCCAAACCCTAGAATCTCCCGCTTCCCCATCAGGGGGCCGTCGGTGACAGGGAAGAGCCCTGGCGCCGCATGGGGCATCCGATCGCGGCTGAACGGATGCTCTCGCCTCGGGGATGGTTGCCGCGGATGAAGTCTCGGCCCCGCCGAACACTGCACCCGCGAAAGAAGGTACGAGTGTTCGGGTCCGGTGCCGGGATCGGCTCGCCATCTGGCCCGTGGTGTAATCGGTAACACACCTGTTTTTGGTACAGGCGTTCCAAGTTCGAGTCTTGGCGGGCCAGCTTGATTGACGAATCGAACAGCCAGCGGCCGCTCGGCGCGGTGATCCTCGCCGCCGGCAAGGGCAAGCGCATGAACAGCGACTTGCCGAAGGTCGCGCATGTCGTTGCGGGCAAGCCGATCGTGTGGTGGGTCGTGGACGCGGTGCGCCGCGCCGGCGCGTCGCGCATCGTGCTCGTGGTCGGGCACGGCGCCGACACCGTGCGCGACATCTTCCGCGGTGACGACGACGACATCGAGTACGCCCTCCAGGCCGAGCAACTCGGCACCGGGCACGCGACGCTCTGCTGCTCAGACGCCCTCGCCGACTTCCACGGCGACCTGCTCGTGCTCGCCGGCGACGGACCGCTGCTGCGGGTGGAGACGATCCGGATCATGCGCCGGCGGCACACCGAGACCGCGGCCGCCGCGACGCTCGCGACGAGCGTGATCGACGACCCCACCGGCTACGGACGCATCGTGCGCGACGCCGACGGGCGCTTCGCCGCCATCGTCGAGCACCGCAACGCCACGCCGGAGCAGCGCGAGATCCACGAGATCTATCCCAGCTACGCCTGCTTCGACGCCGACCGGCTCTTCGACGCCCTGCGCCGGCTCGAGCCGGATTCCGCCAGCGGCGAGTACTACGTGACCGACGTGCCGATCATGCTCTCCCGGGACGGCGCGACCGTCGAAGTCGTCGACGCCGTGCCGCCGGAGGACGTGCTCTCGATCAACACGCCGGAGCAGCTCGCCGAAGTCGACGCGATCCTCACCTCCCGCATGGAGACCGCATCGAGATGAGCGCTTCGGACCGGGATCACCTGAAGATCTTCGCGGGCCGCGGCGGGCTGTGCCTCGCCGAGGCGATGTGCGACCACCTCGACCTCCCGGTGGCGCAGGGACGCGTCGACGCCTTCCCCGACGGCGAGCTGATCGTCAAGGTGGAGGAGGACGTGCGTGGCCGCGACTGCTTCGTCGTGCAGTCCACGTGCGAACCTGTCAACGACCACCTGATGGAGCTGTTGACGTACATGGACTGCCTCCGCCGCGCTTCGGCGAAGCGGATCACCGCGGTCGTCCCGTACTTCGGCTACGCCCGGCAGGATCGCAAGGACGAGGGGCGCGTGCCCATCACCGCGAAGCTCGTGGCGAACCTCATCGTCGCCGCCGGCGCCGACCGCGTGCTGTGCATGGACCTGCACGCGGCGCAGATCCAGGGCTTCTTCGACATCCCCGTCGATCACCTCTCCGCGGCGCCGGTCTTCCGCGAGTACTTCGACACCATCCGAGAGGACCTCGGTGATCTCGTGCTCGTCTCGCCCGACGTGGGCAACGTCAAGGTCGCGAACATGTTCGCGGCGCTGCTGGACGCGGACCTCGCGATCATCGACAAGCGCCGCGAGTCGGGCACGAACGTCGTCTCCAAGAACCTGATCGGCAGCGTGACCGGCCGGGCCGTGCTCATGGTCGACGACATGATCTCGACGGCGGGCACCATCTGCGAGGCGGCGCGGCTCGTCATGGACCAGGGTGCGACCCGCGTGATGGCGGCGGCGACGCACCCGGTGCTCGTCGGGCTCGCCCTCGAGCGGCTCGCCGACGCCCCGATCGAGCGAATCGTCGTCACCGACAGCATTCCCGACGGGCGGCGCCTCGACCCGCTTCGCGACAAGCTCGAAGTGCTCACCGTCGCCCGCCTGCTCGGCGACGCCGTCCACCGCATTCACCACGACCTCTCGGTCTCCGCCCTGTTCCGGCAATCCGCCGGGAGCAAGCGCTAGGCCCCACCGACCGTGTCCCTGTCCGTCTCCCCCAGGAGTTGAACGATGAAGCATGAAACCCCGACCATCACCGCCGAGCCCCGCGAACGCGTGGGGACCCGGTACGCCCAGCGGCTTCGCAAGACGGGCCGGCTGCCCGCGGTGGTTTACGGGCACAAGACCTCGCCCGTTTCCGTGAGCGTGGACGAGAAGGAGATCCTGACCCACATCCAGCACGGCGCGCACGCCATGTACCTGGACATCGCGGGCGGCAAGAAGGAGACCTGCCTCGTCAAGGACCTCCAGTACGGCTACCTCGGCGACAACGTCATCCACGTGGACTTCACCCGCGTCAACTTCGACGAGGAGGTCGAGGTGAAGGTTCATCTCGACTTCGTCGGCCAGTCGCACGAGGCGGCGCGGGCCGATGCGATCCTGCGGCACGACCACACCGAGCTGGCGGTCCGCTGCAAGGTGTCGGACATTCCCGACGAGCTCAAGGTGGATCTCGGGCACATGCACGGCGCGCAGCTCCACGCCAGCGAGCTGCCGCTCCCGCCCAACGTCACGCTCGCCGAGGATCCGGAGACGCTGATCGCGTCCGTGCACTTCCTGCGCGCCGACGTCGAAGAGGTCGGCGAGGAGGCCGAGGTCGAGGCCGGCGGGGCCGAGCCGGAGGTCATCACCGAGGGCAAGCCCGACGACGATGCGTCGGCCGGCGGCACGGAGTCGTCATGAAGCTGATCGTGGGACTGGGCAATCCCGGACCGGAGTACAGCGACACCCGGCACAACGTCGGGTTCGTCGTGCTCGATCGCCTCGCGCGCCGTTGGGCGCCGGGCGAGGTCGCGCGGGCCCGCTTCCACGCGGCGACGCTCGACGCCCGCATGGAGTCCGACGAGGGCGACGTGCGGGTGCTCCTGCTCAAGCCGACCACGTTCATGAACCGCTCGGGTCTCGCCATCTCCGAGGCGGTGCGGTTCTACAAGCTCGATCCCGCCGATGCGCTGCTCGTCATCGTCGACGACGTGGCGCTGCCGTGCGGGACGATCCGGGTTCGCCCCAGCGGGGGCGCCGGCGGGCACAACGGGCTGGATGACATCCGGCAGAAGCTCGGCACCGACCAGTACGCGCGGCTGCGTATCGGCATCGACGGTCCCGGGACGATTCCCCAGAAGGACTACGTCCTGGGGAAGTTCAGGCCTGATCAGCGCGACGCGCTGGCCCCGGCACTGGAGGAGGCCACCGAGGCCGCGACGCATTGGGCGGCGCGGGGGTGCACCGACGCCATGAATCGATTCAACCGCAGGCAGAGCGCCTGAAACTCACAGAGGATCCCATGGACCAAACGAACATCTACGAAGGCATGTTCCTGTTTCCCCAGGCGGCCGCCGGCGACCTGCAGGGCGCCCTCGATCACGTGACGGAGCTGCTGGAACGGGCGAAGGCCGACATCATCAGCCTGTGCAAGTGGGACGAGCGTCGTCTCGCCTTCGAGATCAAGGGCAACAAGCGCGGCGTCTACTTCCTCGCCTACTTCAAGGCGGACCCGACGAACCTCGTCGGCCTGGAGCGTGACTGCAATCTCTCCGAGAAGCTGCTGCGCTCGATGGTCGTGAAGGCCGAGCACGTGCCGGCCGAGACGGTCGAGGCCGCCGAGGGTCGGGCCAAGCTGGCCGACGAGATCAAGCTCCGCGCCGAAGAGGCGTTGCAGCCGTCCGCGACCGCGGCGGCGGTCGTCACGAAGGCCGAGCCGGCCGCCCCGGCGCCGGCGACCGAGGCCGCGCCCGAGACACCGGCGGAGGCCGCACCGGCCCCCGAAGCGGAGACGACGAGCACCTGACGTGCAGAAGCTGCCGCGGTTCCGCGCGTTCCGCCGGATCTCCGGCGGGCACGCTACCCTTCTGGGGCGAGGCCGCATCACTTCTGCTCGGGAGGCATCCATGTCCAGTTACAACAAGGTCCTGCTCATGGGCAACCTCACCCGTGACATCGAGCTCAAGTCGACGTCGAGCGGGCAGTCGGTGGCCCAGATCGGTCTGGCCGTGAACCGCCGCTACCGAACCAAGGAAGGCGAGCAGCGCGAGGAGACCACCTTCGTGGACTGCGAGGCCTGGGCCCGCACCGCGGAGGTGATGCACCAGTACCTCGCCAAGGGCAAGCCGGTGTTCATCGAGGGACGCCTCAAGCTCGACCAGTGGCAGGATCAGCAGGGCAACAACCGCAGCAAGCTCAAGGTCGTCGTCGAGAACTTTCAGTTCATCGACTCCAAGGGCGGCGGTGGCGGCGGTGGCGACGGCGCCGGCGGCGGGGCACCCCGCGAGCAAGCCATCCCCGCCGGCGGCGGCCACCAGGAGCTGAGCGAGGACGACATTCCGTTCTAGCCCCAATCAGGTGCCGTGGTTTAGCCGGGTGCCGTGGTCTTGCCGGAGGCAAGGCCGCGTGCCCTGTGCACCCGCATCAACGCGGCCTCGGCTGCGCCGAGACCACGGCACCCCTCCCTGACTGCAACGGGGCGACTTGCTTCGCCCCCGGATCAGGCTAGCATTGCCGACCCACATCCGCTGGGGCAGCGCCCGTCCGGGCCCTGCTCCTAACTTCATCGCTCACGCGAAAGGACAGCGACCATGGCCCGCAACATCGAGCTGCTGCTGCTGGAATCCGTCGAGAACCTCGGCATCGTCGGGGACATCGTCAAGGTCCGGGCTGGCTACGCCCGCAACTACCTGCTCCCTCACCAACTGGCGGAGTTCCCCACCCCGTCGAGGATCGAGGGGCTCCAGGCCCAGCGAGCCAAGGCGCAGGCCGAGGCCATGCATCTCCGCGGCGCCCGCGAGGATCTGCTGGAGCGGATGCTGGAGATCACCGTCACGCTCGTACGGAGCTGCAACGACAAGGGCGTCCTCTACGGCTCCGTCACCCAGCGCGACATCGCCGACGGACTCACCGAGGCCGGCTACGACGTCGGCCTGCGGTCGATTCGTCTCTCCAACGCGCTGCGTCACATCGGTGAGTATCCCGTCCCGATCCAGTTCGACAAGGACCTCCGCACCGAGATCACCCTCGTCATCGAGCCGGACCAGCCGCTCGAGGAGCGCGAGGAGATGGAGTTCGACGACGAGGGCAACCTGATCGAGAAGCAGGCGCCGAAGCCGAAGAGGGAACGGCCCCGGAAGACGGACGAGGCGACGGAGGCCGCGCCGGCCGAGGCTGCGCCGACCACCTGATCGCGCCTCAATCGCCGAGAATCCCGTTGATCCGGTCCGAGACGTCCTCGTCGAGCGTCACCGCGCTGGCGCGCGCGTTCTCGACCACCTGCTCGGGGCGGCTGGCTCCCGTGATCACGCTCGTGATCTCGGGGCGTTGCAGGCACCACGCGAGCGCGAGGTTCGACGGCGGCATGCCCATGCCGTCGGCCAGCTCCTTGAGCTTGCGGACACGATCCTCGTTCTCCGGCGTGCGTCGCGGCTGGATGAACTGGCCGAGCTTCTCGTCGGCGGCGCGACTGTCGGGCGGGAGCCCGTCGACGTACTTGCCGGTGAGCAGGCCCTCGGCGAGCGGCGAGAAGGTCACGATGCCCATCCCGAGCTGCCCGCAGGCAGGGAAGACCTCCGCCTCCCAATGACGCTCGAGCATGTTGTGCAGAGGCTGGTTGCTCGCCGGACGGTGCCAGCCGTGCTCGTCGCAGATGTCGGCGGCCTCGCTGAGTTGCCGCGCCTCCCATTCGCTCGTGCCCCAGTAGAGCACCTTGCCCTGCACGATGAGGTCGTGCATCGCGCGGCACGTTTCGATCAGCGGTGTCTCCGCGTCGAACCGGTGGCACTGGTAGAGGTCGAGGTAGTCGGTCCCGAGCTTCTTCAGGGACGCGTGGCACTGCTCGAAGACGTGCTTCCGCGAGAGCCCGCGGTCGTTGGCGCCGGGGAACGGCCAGTTCTTCACCGGCCAGAAGAGCTTCGTGGCGAGCACGTAGGTGTCGCGCGGGAACGGGCTCAGCGCGCGGCCGACGACCGTCTCGGTGTCGCCGCCGCCATAGGCGTTGGCGGTGTCGAAGAAGTTGATCCCGTGCTCGTACGCGGTGCGGTGCAACGCGTCGGCGCGAGCCTGGTCACCGTCGTTCAACGTGAGCCACGAACCGAAGCCCACCTCGGAGAGCTTGATTCCCCACATGCCGAGCCGTCGGTAGTTCATGGACGGCGATACTGTACCCGAGACGATGGCCGATCGCGACGAACCCGCTTCCGACCCGCAGAGCCTCGACCCGGAGCGCCCGAATGCCGCGCTGCTGCGATGGGCGTACGCGCGGGGCGTGTTCCCGATGGCGGATCCGGACGTCGGCAGCATCGGGTGGTACTCGCCGGACCCGCGCGGGATCATCCCCCTCGAGGGGTTCCACGTGCCGCGCACGCTGGCGAGGGCGTTGCGACGGACCGACCTGGAGATCCGCGCCGACACCGCGTTCGAACGCGTCATGCGCGAGTGCGGCCGCCAGCGTGACGACGACGGCGGGACGTGGATCGACGAGCGCCTGGTCCACGCGTACGTCGAGCTGCACGCGACGGGGGGCGCCCACAGCGTCGAGGCGTGGTGCTCCGGCCGCCTCGTCGGCGGGCTCTACGGCGTGCACCTCGGGGCCGCGTTCTTCGGCGAGTCGATGTTCATCCGCCCCGAGCACGGCGGGACCGACAGCTCGAAGATCTGCCTCGTCCGCCTCGTGCAGCACCTGCTCGCCCGCCGCTTCACGCTCCTGGACACCCAGTTCTGGAACCCCCATCTCGACCAGTTCGGCTGCACCGAGATCGCCCGCGACGACTACCTCCTCCGCCTCGCCCACGCCCTGGAGAACCCGGCCACCTGGGGCGAGTTCGTCGTTTCCTGACACCTGCCCGTGCCGCCGCCCCTCGCCCCGCGCGTTCTATAGAATCCGCCCATGGAAATCGGCCTCGTCGGTATGCCCCGCTCGGGCAAGACCACGCTCTTCAACGCGCTCACCGGATCCCACGCCGACGCCTTCGGTGAGAAGGCGCACGTCGGCGTCGCGAACATCCCGGACCCGCGTCTGGACATCATCGCGGGCTTCATCACCACGCGCAAGGTCGTGCCCTCCACGATCCGGCTCGTGGACATCCCGGGCGTCCCGCCCGAGAGCGGCGCGAAGAAGCTCAACGCGTTCCTCGAGCAGATTCGCCAGGTGGACGGGATCTGCCACGTCGTCCGCTGCTTCGACGACGGCTCCGGCACGGTGGACGCCGCCGGCGACATCGAGCGCATGGACACCGAGCTGACGCTCGCGGATCTCGTCGTCGCCGACAGCGCGAAGGACCGCGCCACGCGGGTCGCTCGCTCCGGCGACGCCGACGCCAAGGCGCGGATCGAGCTGCTGGAGCGCGTCGCTCCCATCCTGGAGGAAGGTCGCGCGATCCGCTCCGAGTCGGGTTGGAGCGACGCGGACCGGGCGATGATCCGCAGTTACGGGTTCATCTCCGCCAAGCAGGTTCTGTACGTCGCGAACGTCGGCGAAGGTGATCTCGGGGCCGATCCCCCGCATGCGGCGGCGGTCCGGGCCCACGCCGCCGACACCGGCGGAGAGTCCGTGACCGTGTGCGCCCAACTCGAAGCGGAGCTGGCCGAGCTGGAGGAGCCCGACCGCTCGGAGATGCTCGGGTCGCTCGGTCTCGACGAGCCCGCGATCGGCCCCCTCGCCCGCGCCGCGAACGCAGCCCTCGGCCTGACGACGTTCTACACCGCCGGCGACAAGGAGGTCCGCGCCTGGAGCGTCCCCCTCGGCGCCACCGCGCCCGCCGCCGCCGGCGCGATCCACACCGACATCGAGCGCGGGTTCATCCGCGCCGAGTGCTACAGCGTCGATCAGCTTCAGAAGTACCAGGACGAGAAGTCGATCCGCGAGGCCGGCCTGCTCCGCAGCGAGGGCAAGAGCTACGAGCTGCAGGACGGGGACGTGGTGCATTTTCTGTTCAACGTGTGAGGAAGGGACGAAAGGTCTCTTAGTTCGTCCCTCTTCGACTCCATGAACCAGAACCGCGCCATCCCGAGGATGTTCCACCGGCGGCTCCTGCTCATCGGTGTCCTCATGCTGCTGGTGATGCTGGTGCTGACGGCGCAGCTCGTGCGCCTGTCGGTGCTCGAGCGGGCCCAGCGGCGGCGTGACGCTGAGGTCTCGCTCCGGTGGCAGACCTGGCTGCCCACCTACCGCGGCAGCATCGTCGATCGGCACGGCCGGCAGCTCGCGCTCGACCGGCCCGGCTACGCGGTAGCGGTGCAGTACGACGTCATCGACGGCTCGTGGGCGCAGCGAAAGGCGCGGATCGATGCGCGCCGCGAGGTCGGCGTGTCCGTCTGGGCGGCGATGAGCCCGGAGGAGAAGGGCGCCCGGCAGCGGCAGCACCTCCCGCCGTGGGAGGCTCGGGTCGAGCGCCTCTACCAGGGCATCTGTCAGCACGGCAACATCACCCGCGCCAAGCTCGACGTGCAGATCGCCAAGGTTCGCGAGGATGTCGTCGATCTCGCCGACAAGGTGTGGGCGCGGCAACGCCGCGACGAGGAGAGCCGCTATGGGGCCGACGGCTCCTACGTCTTCCGCAAGCGTCCCATCCTCGAGCAGCGTCAGGCCCACCAGGTGCTCGCGGGCATCTCCGACGAGACGGCCTTCGCCCTCCGCGCGTTGGCCGAAGAGCTTCCGGGCATGCTCGAGATCCAGGAGGCGCGGGAGCGCGACTACCCGTGGACGACGGCCGCCGTGCCGCTGAACCGCGGCAGCCTGCCGACACCGCTGGCGTCCGATGCGCCGATCTCGATCACGGTGCACGGCGTCGCCGACCACGTCCTCGGCGCGGTGCGCGCGGTGCGCCCCCAGGACCTGGAGCGCCGCCCGTTCCGCCGACGCGACGGGACGTTCGATCTCGGGGGCTATCGACGCGCCGGCGACACCGCGGGGGTGCGCGGCGTCGAGGAGGTCTTCGAGACGCACCTGCGTGGCGAGCGCGGTCGTCTCAGCCGGCGGCTGGACACCGGTACCGAGGTTCGCGAGGAGCCCGTGGCCGGACGCGATCTCCAGCTCACGATCGACGTGGTCCTGCAGGCCCGCATCCAGGCGTTGTGCACGGAGGAGCTGGGCCTGACGACGGTGCAGGCGTTCCACAAGAACCCCAGGCTCCCGCTGGGCTGGCCGCTCAACAGCGCGGTCGTCGTGCTCGAGATCGACACGGGCGAGATCCTCGCCATGGTGTCCATGCCCACCCTCGCGATGGGCGCGACGATCGCGAAGATCGACAAGGGACGTCTCGCCATCGACCATCCTGAGGTCAACCGGCCCGCGGAGGGGATCTACCCACCGGGGTCGATCATCAAGCCGCTCGTGCTCGCGGCGGGGATCAGCGAAGGCGTGCACCAGCTCGACCAGCCGATCACCTGCACCGGCCAGTACTTCCCCAACAGCAAGCGGCCGCGGTGCTGGATCTACCGCGAGCAGTGGGACTTCACCACGCACGGAGATCTCTTCGCCGCCGACGCGCTCGCCCAGTCGTGCAACATCTACTTCTACACGCTCGCCGAGCGTCTCGGCATCGAAACGCTCACCGGCTGGTACCGCGGGTTCGGGCTCGGGCGCCCGCTCGACGTCGGGCTGCTCGTCGAGGGGCGGCGGCGCGGGGAGCAGGGAGGGAGCCTGCTCTCGGTGTCGGAGATGGACCTGATGCCCGACGGCATCAAGCGCCGCACGACGGTGGCGATGGGCATCGGGCAGGGGCGCGGCGTGACGTGGACGCCTCTCCAGGCCGCCAACGCCTACGCGACGCTCGCCCGCGGTGGTCGCGCGCGCGACGCGACGATCGTGCGGAGCGATCCCCGCGAACCGCGGCGTCGTTCGATGGACGACGTCGATCTCGATCCCGCCGCGGTCACCGCGACGCTGGAGGGCCTGAAGCGCGTCGTCAGCGCCGGCGGCACCGGTCACCAGTTTCAGGTCGCCGACGGCACTCGCGAGAACATCATCAACGCTCCCCGCGTGACGGTCTGGGCGAAGACGGGCACCGCGCAGGCGCCGCCGCTGCGGATCGCCGACACGAACGGCGACGGTGAGATCAACTCGAAGGACGATGGGATCGATCAGCTCGATCACGCGTGGTTCGTGGGGCTCGTCGGTCCCGCGGACGCGAAGGAGCCGCGCTATGCGATCGCCGTGGTCGTCGAGTACGGCGGGTCCGGCGGCCGGGTTGCCGGTCCCATCGGCAACCAGGTCATCCGGGCGCTCCAGGAAGAGGGCTACCTTCCCGGCGCGCAGCTCGTGATCGCGGAGCCGGCGCCGTGAGCGGGGCCGCCGCCGCCTTCGGTCGCGCCGGCCTGCAGGAGCGCGCCCGCTCGATCAACCGGCCGCGAACGCAGTGGGCGAACCCCGGTTGGCTCTGTGTCGCCGCGGCGCTCGGGCTGAGCCTGCTCGGCGTGATCTCGATCGCCACCACCGAGCCGGGCTTCGCGATGCGGCAGATGGCGTTCCTCTGCGTCGCGGCGATCGGCGCGGTGCTCGCGACGGCCGTGCACTACCGGTGGCTCCATCTGCTCAGCGGCCCCATCCTCGTCGCGGTGATCGGGCTGCTCGTGTTCGTGCTGATCCCGTTCGTGCCCGACGCCATCGTGCGACCGCGGAACGGGGCGAGGCGGTGGATCAACCTCTTCATCATGGACTTCCAGCCGTCGGAGGTTGCGAAGATCGCCTACGTCATCGCGCTGGCGAGCTACCTGCGCTACCGGCAGAACTACCGGCGCTTCTTCGGCCTCCTGCTGCCGCTCGTGCTTACGTTCATCCCGCTCGGCCTCGTGCTCGTGGAGCCGGATCTCGGCACCGCGATGCTCTTCCTCCCCACGTTGTTCGCGATGCTCGTCGCGGCCGGGGCGAAGCTCAAGCACCTGGTCCTGATCACGGTGATCGGCCTCGCGGCGGCGCCGATGATGTACCCGATGCTGCGGCCGCACCAGAAGGCGCGGATCAACGCGCTCTACTTCCAGCTCAAGGGCGACGATCGGCACGCGCGCGACATCGGCTTCCAGGGCGACAAGGCGATGACGCTGGTCGGCGCCGGCGGTGTCGCGGGCGTGGGGCGCGATCGGGCCGCGAACCTCGTCGTCCACAACAAGCTCCCCGAGGAGCACAACGACATGGTCTTCGCGGTGATCAGTTGCCGCTGGGGCGCCTTCGGTGCGATGGCCACCTGGGGCATGTTCCTCCTGCTCACCGGAGGAGGGCTGCTCACGGCCGCCCAGTGCAAGGACCCGTTCGGCCGGCTGCTCGCGGTCGGGCTCGTGGCCACGATCTTCGCGCAGATGGTGATCAACACCGGCATGACGATCGGCGTCATGCCCATCACCGGCATCACGCTTCCGTTCGTGAGCTACGGCGGGTCCAGCCTCGTCTCCGCCTGGCTCATGACCGGCCTGCTGCTCAACGTCGGCATGCGCCGACCGCTGTACCTGGCGAAGGAATCGTTCGAGTTCGACTCGGGGGGAGAGTGAGGTTGCGATCATGAACCTCCAGCAACTCATCGGCAAGCTGCCCGTCGGCGTGCGGGCGGGAACGGTCGATCTCGACGTGCGGGATGTCGTCGAGGACTCGCGCGACGCGTCGCCGGGGGCCCTGTTCGTCGCGAGGAGGGGGCTGGTGTCCGACGGTCGCCGGTTCATCGACGATGCCGTCGCGGCGGGCGCGGTGGCCGTGCTCACCGAGAACGACGCGACGACGGTCACCGGCGCCACGCATCTCGTTGCCGCCGACGTTCCGGCCGCCGCCGCCCACCTCGCCGAGCGCGTGCACGGCGCCCCGAGCGCCGCCCTGAAGCTCGTCGGGATCACCGGGACCAACGGAAAGACGACGGTGGCGATGATCCTGCATCAGGTCCTCAACGGGGCCGGCGTCCGCTGCGGCCTGATGGGAACGGTCGCGATCGACGACGGCTCGGGGCGCGCGGAGGCCACGCTCACCACGCCACAAGCGGCCGAATCCAGCCGGCTGCTGCGACGCATGGTCGACCACGGATGTCGCGCCTGCGTGATGGAGGCCTCCAGCCACGCCCTCGACCAGGGACGCACCGCCGCCCTCGCCATGGCCGGCGCGATCTTCACGAACGTCTCCGGCGATCACCTGGACTATCACGGCACCATGGAGCGGTACGTCGCGGCCAAGACGCGGCTCTTCGCTTCGGTGGGGCCTGACGGCTGGGCGGTCGTCAACGCCGACGACGACGAAGCGCCGACGATGATCGCGGCGTGCGACGGTCACGTGTTCACAACGAGCCTCCACGACCGTGACGCGGCGTGCTTCGCCGAGATCGGTACGCTCACCGCCGCCGGGACCGACGTGCGTCTGGTCGGACCGTGGGGGACGATCGCCGTGGTGCTTCCGCTCGTGGGCCGGCACAACGTGGCGAATGCCCTCCAGGCCACCGCGGCGGCGCACGCGCTGGGCGTGGACGCGGCCACGATCCGGCGCGGGCTCGAGTCGGTCGGCGCGCCGCCGGGTCGGCTGGAAGCGGTCTCGGCGCGTGACGACGACGTGACGGTGCTCGTGGACTACGCCCACACCGACGACGCGCTGACCAACGTTCTCACCGCGGTGCGCCCGCTCGTGCCCGACGGGGCGCGGCTGATCACCGTCTTCGGGTGCGGCGGCGATCGCGATCGCACGAAGCGCCCGCGGATGGCCGCCGCGGCGGCGCGGCTCAGCGACGAGGTCTTCGTGACCTCCGACAACCCGCGCACGGAGGATCCGGACGGCATCATCGAGGAGATCGTCAACGGTCTGCCCGCCGGCAGCGGCGATCGGGCTCGGCGCAACGTCGATCGGGCCGACGCGATCACCGAGGCGGTCACGGAGGCGCGGCCCGGCGACGTCGTCGTGGTCGCGGGCAAGGGCCACGAGACCTACCAGATCATCGGGACGACGCGGCGGCCGTTCGACGACCGCATCGTGGCGCGGGAGGCGCTCGCCCTGAGGGGCTCGATGCGCCAGGGGGCCACGCCGTGAGCTTCCTCGCCGCCGACCGTCTGCGCGTGATCACGGGAGGGCGCTGGCTGCGCCGGCCCGCCGGCGACGAACCGCTCGTCGGCGTGGGCATCGACACGCGTGGCGATCTCGCCCGGCGCGTCTTCGTCGCGATCCGCGGGGAGCACCACGACGGTCATGAGTATCTCGAAGCGGCGGCCGCGGCGGGCGCGCAGCTTGCGATCGTGGAGCGTGACGAGGCGCTGCCGGAGGGGCTCGGCGGCATCGTCGTTCCCGACACCCGCCGCGCGCTCGGCGCCGTCGCCCGCGCGTGGCGACGCACGCTCACGACCCCGCGCGTCATCGCGGTGACCGGCTCGGCGGGCAAGACCACGACGAAGAACCTGATCCACACCGTGCTCTCGTCGATCGGGCCCGGCACCGCGGCCGTTCGCTCGTACAACAACGACGTCGGCGTGCCCCTGACGCTGCTGGCGGCGCAGCCCGGCGACCGGTACGTGGTGGTCGAGGTCGGCACGAACCATCCCGGCGAGATCGCGGCGCTCGCGCGTCTCGTCGAGCCGGACATCGCGGTGATCACCAACATCGGGCGCTCGCACCTCGAAGCGTTCGGCTCGGTGGAGGAGATCGCGCGGGAGAAGGCCGCGCTGCTGTCGCACCTGGCGCCCGGCGGGCTCGCGGTGGTCTGCGCCGACGCGCCGTGGCTCGAGCCGTATCTCGCGTCGCTGCCGTTCGTCCTGCGTTTCGGCGAGGCGGAGCACGCGGACCTGCGGCTGACCGCCACGGGGGGGCGGGGGGGCCGAGGGGGCCGGGGGGGGCGCTGGCTCGAGGTGAACGGGCGAATCCGGTTCGACCTGGCGCTCCCCGGCCGGCACAACGCGATCAACGCCCTCGCCGCGATCGGGATCGGGAGGAGGTTCGGGCTCGACGACGAGGCGATCAGCGAATCCCTCCGCGGGATGGAGCCGGCGCCGGGGCGGCTGGTCCGGCGGGTCGCGGGCGAGATCACGATCTACGACGACACCTACAACGCGAACCCCGACTCGACCGCGGCGGCGCTGGAGACATTCGCCGACCTCGCCGGCGAGGCCACGCGGCGGGTGGTGGTGCTCGGCGACATGCTCGAGCTGGGCGAGGCCGGGCCAGACCTGCACCGGGAGGTCGGCCGCCGGCTCGTCGCCCTCGACGCACGGTGCCCGATGCACCACGCCGTGCTCATCGGCCCGCTCGCGGCGCGGATCGCCGACGAGCTGGGTCGCGCGTGGGAGCCGGAGCGCTTCTCGGTCGTGGACCGGCTCGACGAGGAAACCATGGAGCACGCCGCCTCGCTGCTGGCGCCCGGTGACGCCGTGCTGATCAAGGCGTCGCGCGGAATCGGCCTCGATCGCCTCGTGCGCGCGCTCGATCGGCGCGCCGGACGGGCGGGAAGTTCATCCGTGGAGCCGAAACCGGCCGATTCGAAGAGTGGCGCGGGATCCGGGATCTGACCGTCACGCGTGCACGCCCGGATCGCTCTCGACGATGCTCTACAACCTCCTCCAATCCACCGAGTCCTGGCTCGACGAGCTCGGTCTCTTCAGCATCTTCCAGGTGCTGTACCAGATTCACTTCCGCGCGTTCATCGCGGTGGTGTTCAGCTTTGCGCTCGTGCTGGTGTTCGGGAAGCGCACGATCCGCTGGCTGGTCAAGCAGAAGATCGGCGACGCTCCCGAGTTCTACCACGACGATCTCAACGAGATGATGGCCGCCAAGCGGGCCACGCCCACGATGGGCGGCCTGCTCATCTGCGGGTCGATGCTCGTCACGATGCTCCTGTTCGCCGACCTCACGGAGCAGTACGTGTGGCTGGCCCTCGCGGTGCTGGTCTGGCTCGCCGTGCTCGGAGGGGTGGACGACTGGCTGAAGCTGACCAGCGCGCGGCGAGAGGCCGGATCGCGCGAGGGGCTCTACGCGTGGGAGAAGCTCCTGTTCCAGCTCGGCATCGGCCTGATCGTCGGCGTCTACCTCTTCCGGCACGGGTTCGGGCAGGAGATCCGGCACGTGCTCACGCTGCCGTTCCAGCGCACCTATCACCCCGAGACCTTCCAGATCGAGCCGGGCGTGATCGTGCTCGGCGCGATTCCGTTCGTGCTCATCGCCGTGCTCCTGGTCGCCGGCACGTCCAACGCCGTCAACCTCACCGACGGGATGGACGGCCTCGCGCCGGGCACGCTCCTCGTCGCGTCCTTCGCGATGATGGTCCTCTGCTACGTCGCCGGGCAGGTGGACGCGGCGCGGACGCTCATGTACCCGCACATCGACGGCGCCGAGGAGCTGATGGTCGTCACCGGCGCGATGGCCGGCGCGTGCCTGGGCTTCCTCTGGTTCAACTGCGCGCCGGCCCAGGTCTTCATGGGCGACACCGGCTCGCTGCCCCTCGGCGGCCTGCTCGCCTACATCGCCGTGGCCATCCGGCAGGAGATCGCGTTCATCGTGATCGGCGGCGTGTTCTTCATGGAGATGGCGAGCGTGATGATCCAGGTCGGCTGGTTCAAGCACACTGGCGGCAAGCGCGTGTTCCGCTGCGCGCCGATCCACCACCACTTCCAGCTCGGCGGATGGTCGGAGCAGCAGGTGGTGACGCGGTTCTGGGTGATCGCGGTGGCGTGCGCGATGGTGGCGCTGGTGAGCCTGAAGCTGCGCTAGGCGTTTCCCAGCGCCTCCTCCACGTCCACGCGGGTGCCCGCGATGTTCACGGGTTCCGCTTCACCGCCGAGGCGGAGCAGCTCGATCAGGTCGCGCATGTCCTGCGGCAGCGGGGCCTGGAACTCCACGGGCTGCTCGGTGACCGGGTGCGTGAAGCCCAGCAACGCGGCGTGGAGCGCCTGGCGGGTGATGACCGGCTCCCGTGGGCTGCGGTCGGTCGTTCCGGCGGGGCCGACGATGTCGCGGACGGTGAGATGCCGGCCGCCGTACACGTCGTCGCCGACGATCGGGTACCCGAGATGGGACAGGTGCACGCGGATCTGGTGTGTCCGCCCGGTCTTCAGCTCCAGCTCGACCAGCGTGCAATGCTCGTATCGCTCGCGCACGCGGTAGACGGTCACCGAATCCTTGCCGGTCGGGTCCCAGCGGACGGCGTACTTGAACTTCACCACCGGATGTTTGCCGATGGGCATGTCGATCACGTCCGCGTCGGGCTCCACGCGGCCGTGCACGATCGCGAGGTAGCGCTTCTCGGTCTTCCGCTGCTCGAACTGGCGCCCGAGCCGCCAGTGGGCGACGTCGCTCTTGGCGGCGACCATGACCCCGGTCGTGTGCCGATCGAGCCGGTGCACGACGCCCGGCCGCGTGTGCTCGGCCCCCACGCTGGACAACGCGCCGCCGGAGCGGTGCCGAAAGTGCCACGCCAGGCCGTTGATGATGGTGCCCGACCGGTTGCCGCGGGCCGGGTGCACGATGATGTCGTCGTGCTTGTTGAGGATGATGAGATCGTCGTCCTCGTGGATGATCTCCAGCGGGATCTCCTCGGCCGGGATCTCGGTGCTCGGCGGCGGGGGGAGCACCGCCACCACGACGTCGCCGCGTCGCAGACGCGTCGATGCCTTCGGCACCCGCCCGTTGACGGTCACCACGTGCTCGCGAATCAGACGCTGGAGCGACGTGCGGCTCAGGAAGGGAATGCGATCGACGAGGTAGCGGTCGAGCCGCTTGTCGAGATCGCGCGAGAGCACGAAGCGCACCGCGACCTGCTGTTCATCGTCGCCGGCAGCCTGCTCGTAGAGGTCGTAGAGCGCCTGCGCGTCCACCTTGCCGCCGGGGCGGAGGAGATCGTCGCTGGCGTCGATGGCGGTCGCGGGGTCCGGCGCGTTCTCGTCGCCCGGGCTCCCGGTGTCCGGCTCGTCCGTCGTCAACCGCTGGTCCCGGGCTGCTCGGCGTCCTCCTCGTCGGGCAGGAGGAAGGGCTTCAGCGCCTCGTCGATCTCGATCGGCGTGAGCTTCTCGGCGCTCGCGCGACGCGCGCCGGCCTCGGCGTTCGTCGGGAACGCGACCGCTCGGCTGTTGCGCTCGGCGTCGGCGGCCCGGCGTCGCGCCGTCTCGGCGAGCCCGGGGTACGTCGCCTCGGCGCGTTGCTCGGCCTTGCCGTACCACTCGATGGCCTGTCCGGCGTCGCCGCGGCACTCCGCGATCGCGGCCTTTCCGGTCATGGCGCCGACGACGTAGACGGTCATCTCCGGCTCGTCGCCGGTAGCGAGGACCTGGTCGTAGAAGCCCTCGGCGCGGTCGAGGTACTCGGTTCGCTGCTCCGCGGCCAGGATGCTGTCGGCCGGCACCGCCGTCGGGGGCTGGCCCGGTCCGGGCGGCGCCGGCGGCGTCACCCCGAGCACGAGACCGTTCTGCACGGAGCGCATGAGGGTGTCGGCCGCCTCCAGCCGCGCGAGCAGGGCCAGCTCACCGACGTCCCCGTACTCGTTGGCAATGTCGTCGAAGGTGCCCGGCAGCTCGGCGGCGGAGAACTCCGCCCACGCCTCGCTGCGATAGTCGGAACGGTGCTGCTTGAACCGCACCAGACCGAGGTACACGCAGACGGCGACCAGGAACACCAGGAGCCACGTCGGGGCCTTCGTCTTCAGCCAGTCGACGAAGTCCTCGTTGACCTTGCTCTCGGTCAGGTCGGTCTGATGGACTTCCTTGAGTCGTTCGCGATCCATGGGGAGCTCCGGGGGGCGACGGGAATCGCGCAATCCTACCCGTGGGTGGTCGGGGCGGCAACGCGGTCGGAGAGCGGGGCCGGGGGTGGAGGCCGGGGCAGGGGCTCGGACCGGGGCTTGCGGAGCGGTCGCTACTTCAGCTCCTTGAGGCCCTTCTCGAGCCACTCCCGGCAGGCTGCGAGGTGTTTCGGGTTCCCTTCGGATCGGATGAAGCTCGGGGCCGTGCCCGCCAGGAGCACCCGCCGGATCATGGCCAGCCGCGGATAGTCTTCTTCCACCGTGAGCCCGAGCCGGCGGCGGGCGGCGGCGATGAGCTTCACGGGCTTGTGGCGTTTCATGCGCTTCGGTCGTGCCCAGAGCTGGCGTTCGAGGTAGACCGCGTCCTCGAGCCAGTGGCCGGCGTGAACCTCGGCGAGATCGATCAGGCTCACCGAGCCGGCGTCCATCGCGTGTCGGCTCATCGCGTTGGCCAGGTGCATGTCACCGTGCAACCACTGCCGGACGTCGCGATCGCGCCATTCCGCGACGATCTCGTCGAGGCGGTCGCGGAGAGCCTTGAGCGCCGTCGTCCAGCGTCGCGGCTCCTCGACCGCGTTGAGCTTCACACTCGCCTGGGATTCGGCGACGAGTTCCTCCCACGGCTCCACCCGCGGCGGCTGGTCGACCTCGATGGGCTCGGCGAGCGCGTGGAAGCGCGTCGCAGCTTCGGCGATCCGCGGGAGGTGGTCCTCGTGCCAGTGCAGCCCGAGCGGGCCGTGCTCGAAACGCTCCATCACCAACCAGGCCAGGTCGTAGCCGCCAAGCTCGATCCCGGAGTCGTAGAGATGCGGCACGACCGGGTCGTCCGGCACGGCTTGCTGGAGCCGTCGTGTCCAGAGCAGCTCCCGCTCCACCACCGGCAGCTTGATGACGACCGGCTGCTCGCCGTCATCATCTCGATAGGTCGCGGTTCCGGTGGCGGCCCCGCCGCGTTGCCAATCCGCCTTGAACCACGTAATCGGCCCGAGGCGGCCCCCACAGGCGTGATCAAGCACCGGCACCAGCGACGAGGCAAGGGTTCGCGAGTCGGCGAGCAGGCGCCCGGATGCTTGCGGCATATCCGTCAAGGTATCCCGGCAGCGGCGAGGCGACAAGCCAAAACACCCTTCTCCGCGTACGCTCAGGGCGTGCAGCACGATCTTCGCTACGACACCTTCGTCATCGACCTCGACGGAACGCTCCTCCGCCCCGACGGAAGCGTCTCCGACACCAACGCGCTCGCGGTCGAGCGCGCCCGGGAGGCGGGGCTGGAGGTCATCGTGGCCACGGGGCGGGCGCTCGTGGAGTCGCTCGCGCCCCTGGGGGCGATCGGGCACGAGGGCACGATGGTCGCGGCGGGCGGGGCGATGGTCTGCGACGTCGCGACCGGGCGCACGGTCGACCGGCACGCGATGCCGCACGATCTCGTCGCGGACGTCGTCAGCACGCTGCTCGCGCACGGTCACAAGGGGCTGCTGCTCAAGGACCCGGACGTGACCGGGTACGACTACCTCGCGGTGGGACCGGCGGACCTCGATCCCGCGTCACAGTGGTGGTTCGAAACGCTGCCCGTACGCGTTCGCTTCGCCCACGATCTCGACGACGATCCCCATCCGCACGAGACGCTGCGGGCCGGCGCCGTCGCCAGCGAACGAGAGCTCGTCCCGATCGCCATGTGGCTGCGCGAGTCGATCGGTGATCGCGGATTCCTCCAGCACTGGTCGGCGGTGACCGCCACGGAAGCCACGGGTTCGAACACGCACTTGCTGGAGGTCTTCAACCCCCGCGTGAACAAGGGGAACACCACGCTCGACCTCTGCCGGCAACGCGGGGTGCCGCCGGAGCGTGTCGCTGCGATCGGCGACGGGCTCAACGACGTCGAGCTCGTCCGCGACGCCGGTCTCGGCATCGCCATGGGAAACGCCGACGAGCGTGTTCTTGCCGTCGCTGATCGCGTCGCCACGGACAACGTCAGCGACGGGGTCGCCGGCGCGATCGACGCCGTGTTGTCCGGAGCGTGGTAATGAGGCCCTGTCCGTGACGCCGCAACCCGAACCACTGCTCGCTCGCCACGACGGGGCCGACCTCTACTCTGCGCCGGCGGCGTTCCTCAAGGGCCTGCTGGAGTCGGAGCTGGTCGTCTCGACGGTGGCGGGGCCGCGGTTCGAGCCGTTCGCGGGGATCTTCCGGCTCGCGCAGGACGAGGTGGTGGCCGAGCTGCTGCGTCATCACGAGCTGCGGGTGACGGCGACGCCGTCCGCGGATCGCGCCGCGACGCTGGCCCGGTTCGCGGCGCGGTCCGGTCGAGTCGCGGTGGGGCTCGTGCCGGCGGGTGAGCTGGGCCGCTCAGAGCGGGTCGTCGCGGCCGCCGCGGCCGAGCGTCTGCCGCCGGGAGGCGCGCTCTGCCTGTTCTTCGAGGACCGCTCCGAGGAAGGCCGGGGCCCCCGGCAACTGCTTCGCCAGCTCGACCTGCCCACGCTCGAGCCCGAGAGCATCGGCGCCATGCGTGACGCCATGGACTCGGCGCTGCGTGTCTCGCGCGCCGCCCACCGGTGCGTCGCACTGGTCGTCCACGCGACGCTCCTGCGTGGCGCCGAGACGATCGAGACGCGTCCCAACCGCGTGATCGAGTCGGTCGACGCGATGCTTGCGCGCCGTCGCGGACGACGCCGACCTCGCCTCGCCGGAACCCAGGACGTGCTCCGGATGTTCCGGCGGCTCGAGGTCAACCGCGTGGACAGCATGCCGAGCCCCGGTGAGCGTCTGCCCGTCGGCTTCGTCACGATCGGCCCGGCCGTGGCGGCGTTGCGACACCTGACGCACACGCTGCGTCTCGCCGGTCGCGTCCCGCTCGTGCAGCTCGGGGCGATCCACCCCGTCGACGACGTCGTGGTCTCGCGGTTGCTCACGCGCTGCGAGCAGGTCATCGTCCTCGAGCCGCGACCGGGCGTCGTCGAAGAATCCGTGCGCGAGGTCGCCGAAGGCGTGCGCCGGCGCGGGGAGCGCCCGGCCACCGTGTGGGGCCGCGATCTCCCCCCGGCCGATGACGGGACGCCAGAATCGCTCGGCGTGGGCCAGGCCCTGCACCCGTCGTTGCTGGCCCGCCGCATCGTGCACCTCCTGCACATGCTCCGGCCATCGGGGCGTGTCGCCTCCCAGCTCGTTCCCACGCCGCCGGCCCTGGACATCGAGCTTCCCCCGCGCAGCTCGAACGTCGGCGCCGCCGCCGCGGTGACCGTGGTGAGGCGGCTGCTCGTGGACCTCGACCAGTGGCTGCGGGAGCAACGCGCCGAGGGCGCCGAGACCCCGGTCGACGACACGGCGCTCGCGATCGACGGTGTGGAGCCCCACCCCGCTCCCGAGCGAATCGTCATGACGGAGACGTGGGAGCCCGTCCGTTTCGTGCGCGAGGGCATCGCGGCCCTACGACAGGCGGCCCGGGATCCGCGACCGTGGATCTTCCTCATCTGTGACGTCGGGAGCGAGGACGGACAGGACGTCGAGCGGCTGGTGCGCGGCGTGATCCCCGCCGAGCGCGCCGACCGGGTCGACGTCCAGCGCGCCAACCTCGCCGAGACGGGGCAGCTCGAGGAGATGCTCCGGACCGCGGTGGTCCAGGATCGACTCACGGTCGTGATCGTCGCCGACGGTCCGCCCGCGCGGTACGACGTGGCGGCGATGGAGCGCGGGCTCGCGGAGATCGACCGGCTCGGTTTCGAGCCGCGTGAGCGTCTGGCCCGGCCGGCCGATCGCGCCGGCGCGGTGCGGCCGGCTCGCGAGATCGAGCCGAGCGAATCGCCGGGCGAGCGAGAGACGCTGCCGATGCGGTCGTCGCTGCGGGTGAGTCGGCTGCCTCGTCGCGGTCGAACCGGGGCGAGGCTCCGCGTGAATGTCCGTCCGCTGCTGGAGGAGGTCGAGGTCCGGCGCACACGCCCGCCCGTGCGCCGCTGGCGCCGCGACGCGACCAGCCGGCTGCCGTTGCCCGAGATCCTGCACGGCCAGGCGTCGCAGTGGCGTCTGCACGTGGCGGGATTGGCCGGCGAGCCGCCGGGGCTGGTGACGCGTGTCCTTCACGACGCGGGTCGGGCGATGGGGTACGCGGTCAGCTCGCAGTACGACGCCACGCCGATCGGCGCCGGGCGCCGGGCGTGGGCGCAGGTGTTGTTCACGAACCCCCGCGTCGACGAGTCCGAGGCGCGGGTGACGACACGGCTGCCCTTCGGCGAGGCGGACCTGCTGCTCGGCATCGATCCCGCCGAGACGCTGCGGGCGATCGCCGCCGACCCGGCGCTCGTCGCGGCCCACGCCGATCGGACGTGCGCGGTGGTGAACATCGGGCGCTTCCGCGACGAGCGCGACGGCGAGCAAGCCCGCGCGATCCGCGAGGAACTCGTCACCGCGCTCCGAACCGCCACGCGCGGCACGTCGCGCGTGATCGAGGACTTCGCCGGCGCGTGCCGCGTGTGGTTTCACACCGATCGCGTCGTGGGCCTGGCCCTTCTCGGGGCCGCGTACCAATCGGGCCTCGTGCCGGTCACCGTCGATGCGATCGAACGCGCGGTGTCGGCGGCGGAAGGCGCCGGTCACGGTCGCGCGTCGGAGGCGTTCCGGTTCGGGCGCCACCTCGCGCTCGAGCCGCGTCTGTTCAGCCGCCCCCGAGAGGGGCGCGACGAGTCCGTCCTTCGACTGGCCCACCGGATGGTGCGCCAACTCGCCCGTCGGCGCTGGGGAGGCGTGTGGGCGGAGCGCTTCCGCCTGGCCCTGGAGGAGAGCCTCGCGGCGATGCCGGGCCTGACCGAGACCGACCAGGGGCGGCAGGCGCGTCGCGACTTCGTGGTTGCCCTCTACCGTTGCCTGCACTGGGGTGGTCCGCAGTGGGCCGAGCGTTACGCGCGCCTCGTGACCGGTCTCTACCAGGTCGATCGCGGCGAGGCGGGACGGGCGCTCACACGTCACGTGGTGCTGCCGCTGGCGGAGGCGATGCTCATCAAGGACCCGATCTACCTCGCGGCGATGGCCGCCAGCGGAGAGCAGCGACAACGCACGCGGCAACTGCTCAACGTGAAGCGTGGCCGCGAGGACGAGATCCAGCGCCGCTTCCTGACACGCTTCGAGATCGTCGCCGGCGCGTTCCGCATCCGCGCCGACGTGCGGACCAGCGATTGGGCGGCCCGTGTCGTCGCATCGCTGCGGCCGCTCGTGCCCGGGAAGTGGCGTGGCACGCGGCGGCGGCGCGAGGTGCGCCGGTACGTCATGGATCTCGTCGAGCGCGCGACGGGCAGCACCCCGGAGGAGTACGAGCACTACCAGGTCGCGCTCACCCGGTTGCACGAGCATGCTGTCGACGAGGAGCTGGGCGACATGGCGATGGCCGAGGTGCGCATGCTCGCCGAGCCGGATGGGATCCTCGGGACGCCTGCGGGTTAGCGATCTGCTACCCCGATGCTTCTTGCCGTTCGTGCCGGAGCTGTCCGCAGGCGGCGGCGATGTCGCGGCCGCGGCTGGCGCGGATGTGGGTGCTCACGTGCTTCTCGCGCAGGATCGCCTGGAAGGCGTGGACGGCGTCGGTGATCGGCCGGTCGTAGGGCAGGCCGGCCACCTCGTTGTAGCGGATCAGGTTGATGTTGGCGCGCAGCCGCCGGGCGAGTTCGGCGAGCTTCCGGGCGTGCTCCGGGCGATCGTTGACGTCGCGCATGAGCAGGTACTCGAGCGTGATCTCCCGACCCGTCGCGGCGAAGTACTCGTCGCATGCGCCGAGCAGTTCGTCGATCGTCGCGTACTCGGCCCACGGGATGAGCGACCGGCGGATCTCGTCGTTCGGCGCGTGCAGGCTGAGGGCGAGCGTGACGGGCAGCTCGAAGGTCGCGAGCCGGCGGATCGCCGCGGGCAGCCCGACGGTGGAGACCGTGATGCGACGCGCGCTGATCCCGAGACCCCACGGGGCATTCATCGTGCGGATTGCGTTCGTCACCGCCGCGTAGTTCGCCAGCGGCTCGCCCATGCCCATGAACACGACGTTCGTGACGCGCCCCACACCGGGAAGACGCCCGAGGCGGTGCACCTGCTCGATGATCTGTCCCGCGGTCAGGTTCGTCTCCAGGCCGCCGATCCCCGACGCGCAGAACGTGCATCCGACCGGACAGCCGACCTGGCTGGAGACGCATGCGGTGCGGCGCTGCTTGCTCGGGATCATCACCGTCTCGGTGCTCGGCGCCGGGCCGTCGCCGAGAACGGGCAGGCTGGTCGCCTCCGCGTCGCGCGGCCACCCGATGAGCAGCTTCTGCGTTCCGTCGGTCGCGACCTGGTGAGCCTGCACGACTCCGCGCTCGAAGCGCATCCGCTCGCCGAGCACGCGGCGGTTCGGCGCGGAGATGTTCGTCATCTGGTCCGGATCGACGGCGCCCTTCCGGTAGACCCAGTCCAGCACCTGGTCCGCGACGTATCGCGCCATGCCGTGCTCGGCGCAGAACGCTTCGAGGCCTTCGGGCGTGAGATCGAAGAACGTCATCCCCGAAGTCCCGTCATCACGTGCGCCCGACGGTGAGATCGACCGTCGTGTGGGCGATCTCGTGCTCGTTCAACCACGCGCTGAGCGCGGCGGAGGTATCGAGGGTGATACGCCGGCCGGTGGGATCGATGTTCCGACTGCGCATGAACTTCTTGAGCGTGCCGGGCAGACCGAACTCGATCGTCTCGCGGTGGATGTCGTGCTGCTCCACCTCGCCGCCGTAGCGCTCGATCAGCTCGAGGATCAGGTCCTGCACGAGATCCTCGGGCGCGCTGGCCCCGGCCGTGACGAGGAGCCGATCGACGTCGGTGAACCACGATTCGTCGATCTCCGTCTTGTCGTCCACGAGCCGCGCGGGGGTGCCGACCGCCTCGGCGATCTCCGTGAGCCGCACCGAGTTGGAACTGTTGCGCGAGCCGACGACGAGGACGAGATCGCACGCGCCGGCGAGGGCCCGCACCGCGCTCTGGCGGTTCGTCGTGGCGTAGCAGATGTCCTCGCTCGGCGGCTCCTTGATCTCGGGGAAGGCCTTCTTCAGGGCGCCGATGATCACCGTCGCGTCGTCCATGCTCAGCGTGGTCTGCGTCAGGTAGACGAGCCGGCTCGGGTCGTCGATGCTCAGGAGAGGGATGTCCGCCGGCGACTGGACGACCTGGATCGCCTCCGGCGCCTCGCCCCTCGTGCCGACGACCTCCTGGTGATCGGCGTGGCCGATGAGCAGGATCTGGTAGCCCTTCTCCGCGTAGCGGATCGCCTCGGCGTGGACTTTCGTCACGAGCGGGCAGGTGGCGTCGATCGCCGCGAGCCCGCGCTCCCGCGCGATCGCGCGAACGCCCGGGCTCACGCCATGGGCGCTGAACACGACGATCGAGCCGCGCGGCACGTTCTCGAGGCTGTCGACGAACACCACGCCCTGTCCGCGGAAGCGATCGACGACGTGCTTGTTGTGGACGATCTCGTGGTAGACGTAGATGCGCTCGCCGTCGCAGATGTCCAGGAGCTGATCGACGACGTCGATCGCCATGTAGACACCGGCGCAGAATCCGCGGGGGTTGGCGAGGATGAGCTTCATCGGGGCGGAAGATGATAGCCGTACGCGCCGGAGGCGTCGCGGTGGCGACGGTCGGCCGGTACAGTGGATGCCCGATGACGGTCCAGACCGTGCAACAACTCGACGTGTATGGACCCGAAGCCTGTGCGGCGCTGCCCCTGGACGAAGCTCGTCGTTTCTGTCGCCGGCTCGCGACGAGACGCGCCGAGAACTTCAGTGTCCTCAGCGCCGTCGTGCCCCGTGACTGCCGCGACGACTTCGCGGCGGTCTACGCGTTCTGCCGCTGGGCGGACGACCTCGGTGACGAGGTCGGCGACCGCGACCGCGCGCGCGAACTGCTGGCGTGGTGGCGCGACGAGCTGCGCGGGTGCTTCGCCGGCGAGCCGCGTCACCCCGTGTTCGTCGCCCTCGAGCCGGTGATCCGGGCGCATGACCTGCCGATCGAGCCGTTCGACGATCTCATCCGGGCCTTCGAGCAGGATCAGCAGGTCACGCGGTACGAGACATGGGACGACGTCCTCGGGTACTGCCGGCTCAGCGCCGACCCCGTGGGGCGACTGGTCCTGATGATCCTCGGCGAACCACGCGAGGAGAGGCTCTTCGAGCTCAGCGACGCGATCTGCACGGCACTCCAGCTCACCAACCACTGGCAGGACATTCGGCGGGACGTGCTGGAACGCGACCGGATCTACGTGCCGCGTGAGCTCGTGAAGATCGAGCGGTTCGAGGAGCGTCTGCGCGACAGCGCCCGGCAGGGGTGGGCGGTGGACCGCACGTTCCTGCCCGAGTCACGCGCGCTCGTGCGGGTCCTGGTGGACCGGACGTGGCCGTTCTACGAGCGCGGCACGCGGCTCCTGGAGACGCTGGGCCCGCGGGCTCGGCCGCTCGTCTGGCTGCTCTCGGCCGGGGGCGTCCGCGTGCTGCGTCTCATCGAGCACTGGAACTACGAGACCGTCCTCCACCGTCCCGCGCCGGGGCGGGCGACGAAGCTGGCGCTGATCGCCCGGGCGTGGTGGGCGGCGAGGCGGGCCGGGACCGGGGCCGGGACCGGGGACGCGCGGAGCGACGCATGACGACGCTGAGCGTGTACACCCCGGAGCAGGCCCTGCGCTACTGTCGCGCGGTGACGCGGCGTCGCGCCCGCAACTTCTACTACGGTCTCAAGCTGCTCCCGGAGCCACAGCGTTCTCAGCTCTACGCCGTCTACGCGTGGATGCGACGCGCTGACGACATCACCGACGAGGCCCGCGACCCGGACCGCGCCCGTGAGCGCGTGGCCGAACTCCGGGCTGCGACGGGGCGCGCCCTCGCGGGTCGGGCGCCGGACGACGACCCGGTGCTCGTCGGGCTGCGCACCGTCGCCGGCGCCGTCGCGCTGGATCCCGCCCCGTTCGACGCGATGCTCGACGGGCAGATCGACGATCTCGACGGGCGCGTCTACGAGCGCTTCGAGGACCTGAGCGAGTACTGCTACCGCGTGGCGTCCACCGTCGGCCTGATCTGCATCCGGATCTGGGGCTACGACGACGAGCGCGCCCCGATGCTCGCGATCAAGCGCGGGATCGCGCTCCAGCTCACGAACATCCTGCGCGACTACGTCGAGGACCACGCGGCGGGACGCGTCTACCTGCCCGCCGAGGATTTCCGGCGCCACGAACTGACGCCGACGAGCCTCCGGGACATCGAGGACCCGGCGCGGTGCGTCGCCTTCCTCGCCGCGCAGATCGAGCGAGCCGAGTCGTACTACGAGCGCTCCGCCGGTCTGGAGGCGATGATCACGCCGGCGTGCCGGCCGACGTGCTGGGCGATGACCACGATCTACCGGCGGCTCCTGGCGCGGATGCGCGAGCATCCCACGCAGGTGCTGCGTGGTCCGCGTGTGCGTCTCAGCCCGATCGTCAAGAGTTCGGTGGCCCTGCGCGCCCGATGGCGCGCCCGGGCGATGGGGCTCGGTCGCCGGTGATGATGATGCGAGACGCCGTCATCGTCGGAGGCGGGCTCGCGGGCGTGGCGGCGGCGATCCGGCTCGCCCAGGCGGGCTGGCGTCCGACCGTGATCGAGACCCGGAAGCGACCCGGCGGAAGGGCGACGAGCTTCGTCGATCCCCGCACGGGAGCGCTCCTCGACAACTGCCAGCACGTCCTGCTCGGCTGCTGCACGAACCTCCTGGATCTCTACCAGCGGCTGGGGGTGCTCGACTCCATCGAGTGGCATCGGACGCTCTTCTGGACGGCGGGCCACGGCGAGATCGACGAGGTGGCCGCGGGATGGCTCCCGGCGCCGTTGCACCTTGCCCGCGCGTTCGGCCGGATGCGTACGTTCGATGCCACGGAGCGGCGGTGGATTCGGCGCGGGATGTGGCGGATCATGCGGCTGGGCGAAGGCGGATGCCACCGGTGGCGGGGGCGCACGTTCGCGGAGTTTCTGCGCGAGTCGGGCCAGGGCGACGGTGTGATCCGGCGCTTCTGGAACACCGTCATCGTCAGCGCCTGCAACCTCGACGTGGAGCGCGTCGACGCGGCGGTGGCGCTGTACGTGTTCCGCACGGGTTTCCTCGCCAACCGGTGGTCCTACACGATGGGCCTGTCCTCGGTGCCGCTGGTGGATCTCTACGAGCCAGCGCTGGCGGCGATCGAGGACGCCGGGGGCTCGGTGCGTCTCGGCACCTCGGCGCGGGCGATCTCGTTCGACGGGTCGCGAGCGACGGGGGTCGTCACGACGGGCGGGCTCGTCGAGGCATCGTGCGTGGTGGCGGCGGTGCCGCCCGATCGACTCGGCAAGCTCGTGAGCGACGCGGTGCGCGCCCGCGACAGGCGTCTCGCCGATCTCGACGGGATCGACGTGAGCCCGATCCTCGCCGTCCATCTTCGCTTCGAGCGCACGGTCATGGACCGCCCGCATCTCGTGCTCGTGGACCGCGACGTGCACTGGCTCTTCGACAAGGGCGTCGACGCGGACGGTCGCCAGCACGTGCACGCGGTGGTGAGCGGCGCCGATGCGTGGATGGACCTCGACGAGGATGAGATCGTGCGTCGCGTCGTCGCCGATGTCTGGCACGCGGTGCCGGCGGCGAAGGGGCTCGAGCCGGTGGACGCCCGCGCCGTCAAGGAGAAGCGGGCGACGTTCGCGTGCACGCCCGAGGTCGAGGCGCTTCGTCCCCGCTCCGCCCCCGGCTACGTCGGGGTCGGCGGCGGTGACGTTCCCAACCTCTACCTCGCCGGCGACTGGTGCGACACGGGATGGCCGGCCACGATGGAAGGCGCGGTGCGCAGCGGGTACGCCGCGGCGGGGGCGATCATCGGCGAGGACCTCATCGTGGAAGACGTGCCGGCCGGGATGCTGGCGCGAGCGCTCGGATTGTGAGTTCGAGATCTCTCTCCGGCCACTGGCCCTCAGTACAATGAGGTTCGTCACCGTGGGGGGCACTCACGCCGGGACCGGATCACGCGGTTTCCACGGAGTCATCGAGCATGTGCAGGTGGAGCGGGCTGGCCCTCGTGTGCGTGGCGACACTGATCGCGGCGTCGTCGCTCGCCCTCGCCCAGGTCCCGGGCGGCTCCGCCATCGACCTGACGGACGAGGAACGAGCATGGCTTGAATCCCACCCGGTGATCCGGGTGGCGCCGGATCCCGACTTCCCGCCCTTCGAGTTCTTCGACGACGGGGGCCACTACGTCGGGATTGCCGCCGAGTACATCGAAGCGATCGACGAGCGGCTGCCCGTGGAGTTCGAGATCGTGCGGCTTGGGAGCTGGACGGAGGCCATCGAGCAGGCGCGGACCCGGAGCGTCGACATGTTCGCGGCCGCGGTCCAGACGCCGCAGCGCCAGGAGTACATGGCCTTCACCTCGGCGCATATCCGCATGCCCAGCGTGATCATCGCGACGACGGAGACATCGGAGCAGATGGCGCTTCGCCAGTTGCACGGCAAGCGGGTGGCGGTCGTGTCGGGCTACGCGTGGAACGACCTGCTCGAGGCGCAGCATCCGGAGATCGTGCTCGTCACCGCGCCGGACATCGCCTCGGCCCTCCGCATGACTTCGTTCGGAATCGTGGAGGCGATGGTGGGCGACCAGGCCACCTCCAGCTACTTCATCGGCCGCGAGGGGCTGACCAACCTCCGGGTCGCGGGCCATCCCCCACACCGCTACGACCTCGCGCTTGCGGTGCGAAGCGACTGGCCGGAGCTGGTGGGGATCCTCGAGAAGGCCCTGGCGTCGGTGACGCCGGCCGAGCGGACGGCGATCGTCGACAAGTGGATCTCGCTCGAGACGCCGTCGCTGCTTCGCTCCCGGAAGTTCTGGGGCATCGTGGGCGGAGCGGCGTTCGCGGTCGCGTTGACGATCACCGGCATCCTGGTCTGGAACCGGGTGCTCAAGAGCCAGGTTGCGCAGCGAACGGCGGAGCTCAACGACGAACTCGAGTGGCGCAAGGAGGCCGAACGGGAGCTCCGCCGGCATCGTGATCACCTCGACGAACTGGTGAAGGAGCGCACGGCCGAGCTGTCCGCGGCCAACAGCAAGATGAAGCGCGATCTGGACGCGGCGGCGCTCGTGCAGCAATCCCTGCTGCCACGGGAGACTCCGGACGTGCGCGGCGCGAACTTCTCGTGGCAGTACCGGCCGTGCGACGAGCTCGCCGGAGACATCCTGAACGTGTTCCAGCTCGACGCGACCCACATCGGCGTGTACGTGGCCGACGTGAGCGGGCACGGCGTGGCTGCATCCCTGCTCTCCGTCGCGATCAGCCGCGTCATGTCGCCGGAGGTCTCGGAGTCGTCTCTGCTCATCAACCCCAGTCGGAGCGGCGGCGCGCCCGAGATCGTCGCGCCCGCCGCGGTGGCGCATGAGCTGAACGATCGCTTTCCCATGGTGGAACCCTCGAATCGCTACTTCACGCTGCTCTACGGAGTGCTTGACGTCACGACCCGCGAGTTCCGGTTCGTTTCCGCGGGACATCCGCCCGTCGTGGCCGTGGTCCCGGGCGAGAAGCCCCGGCTGCTGCGGGCGGAGAGCTGGGCGATCGGCTGGGTGCCGAACACCGGCTTCGAAGAGCACCTGCACGTGCTGAAGCCCGGAGAGCGGCTGTACCTGTACTCCGACGGGGTGCCGGAGGCAATGGACCCGGAGATGAAGCAGTTCGGCGACGATCGGATGATCGAGTTCATCGACGAGTCGCGTCTCTCGCCGCTCGACAAGAGCGTGGGTTCGCTCATGGTCCGCGTCGAGGAGTGGTGCAGCACCACGGGGCCGAAGGACGACATCACCATCGTCGCTCTGGAGGTGAAGTGAAGATCTACGCGACGCGCGCCCTGCCCGCCATCACGCCCGCCTTCCCTTCTTCCTCGGCCATCGTCTGCAGCGCGTTGTACGCCGCGTACTTGTACAGCTCGGTGAGCGACGGGTAGTTGAAGCACGCGCTGATCATGTAGTCGAGGCCGCCGCCGGTGGCGATGGCGAGCTGGGCGATGTGGATCAGCTCCGTGGCGCCGTGACCGACGATCGTGGCGCCGAGGAGGGCGCGCGTGTCACGGTCGAAGACGCACTTGAGGATCCCCTTCTCGTCGCCCATCATGCGGCCGCGCACGTTGTGGCGGTACAGCGCGCGCCCGACGACGGTCCGGTGCCCGGCTTCGCGCGCCTCCTCCTCCATCATGCCCACGCCGGAGATGCCGGGGATCGTGTAGATGCCCATCGGAGTCGTGTCGGCGAGCTTCTTCTTGAAGTCGATGCCGAACATGTCGCACGCGGCGACGCGGCCCTGCTCCATCGACGTCGAGGCCAGCGCCGGGAAGCCGATGACGTCGCCGGCGGCGTAGATCGACGGGATGTTCGTGCGGTAGTGCTCGTCGACGATGATGAGCCCGCGCCGCCCGATCTCGACGCCGACTTCCTCGAGGCCCAGGTTCGCCGAGTTCGACGTGCGTCCCGCCGCCCACAGCAGGGCTTCGGCGGTGAGGGTGCGGCCGTCCTCGGTGGTGACGGAGACCGTGTCGCCGGGATTCGTGTCGACGCTGGCGACCGTGGTGTCGAGCCAGAGCTGGATGCCTTCGTCGCGCATCGAGTTCACGAGGTGATCGCGGCATTCGCCGTCGAGGAACGAGAGCAGATCGGTCCGCGGGTCGATGATGGTGATCTTGACGCCGATCTCCGCGAAGATCGACGCGTACTCGCAGCCGATCACGCCGGCGCCGACGATGATCATCGACGACGGCACTTGCCCGAGCTCCAGCACGCCGTCGGCGTCCACGACGTTGGGATGCTGGAACGGTACGTGGTCGGGACGCACCGGCGACGAGCCGGTCGCGATGAGGAGGTGCTCGGCTCGAAGCGTCGTCTCCGAGCCGTTTCCGTGCTCCACGCGGATCGTGTTGGCGTCGACGAGCCGGCCCTGCCCGCAGAACACGTCGATGTCGTGCCGGTCCATCGAGCACTCGATGCGATCGTGCTCCTGCTGCTCGATACGGTGACGGCGGGCCATGAACCTCGGCACGGAGACGTTGTGATCGACGGTGAACTCCATGCCCGGCAGGGGGCGCCGCCGGAACGCCGAGCAGAGCAGGGCGGTCTCTCGCAACGCTTTGGACGGAATCGTGCCGGTGTTCACCATCGCGCCGCCGGGGCGCGGCGTGCGCTCCACGATCGCCGCGCGGCGCTGGTAGTACGAGGCCTGCGTGGCCGCTTTCTCACCGGCGGGACCGCAGCCGAGGCAGATGAGGTCGTAGGTCTTCATCTGGGCGCTATCGACCGCCCGGGCGAGGCACTTGGGATCGATCGCGGCGACGGAGCGACGAACCGACGGAGCGACGAAGGGGTGCCGTTATCGGGCGTCGCGCTCGGCGATGTTGAGGACGAGGACGCGCGACAACACCGCCGCGATCAGCACGAAGAAGATCCCCAGGCCCTTGTCGTTGCCGAACAACAGGAACGCGCCCGCGCCCGCGAGCAGCACCGCGGAGATCGCGTAACAGACGAATCGAACGGCCGGCCGCGAGCGCTCGTCGTCCCCTTCGTCGCTTCGTCGCTCCGTCGCTCCGTCGCTCTCCGCCTCCCTCACTCGTAATACATCCCCGTCTGCCACATCACGAACGACCACCGGTCCGCGATGTCACGGAGCTGGAGGTGCAGCGGCTTGCCGCGACCGTGGCCGGCTTCGCGATCGACCCACAGGAGGATCGGGTCCTCGTCGGCGTCGCTCGTCGTGGCGGCCTGCATCGCCGCCGCCATCTTGCGGGCGTGCATGGGGTGGACGCGGTTGTCGTTCTCGCCGGCGGTGAAGAAGACGGCGGGGTACTTCCGCCCCGGCTCGATGTTGTGGTACGGCGAGTAGGCGCGCAGCCACCGGAAGTGCTCGGGGTTCTCGGGATCGCCGTACTCGGGGACCCAGAACCTCGCCATGAGCAGGTGCTGGTAGCGGAGCATGTCCAGCAGGGGGACCGCCGACACCACCGCGCTCCAGAGATCCGGTCGCTGGGTCGCCGCGACGCCCGTGAGCAGGCCGCCGTTGGAACCACCCAGCACCGCGAGGTGCTCAGGCGACGTGTACCCCTCGCTGATCATGTGCTCGGCCGCCGCGTAGAGATCGTCGAAGACGTTCTGCTTGTTGGCGAGCATGCCATCCTGGTGCCACGACTCGCCGTACTCGCCGCCGCCGCGCAGGTTCACGACGACGTAGATGCCGCCGCGCTCGAGCCAGGGGAAACGCGTCGCGCGGAACGACGGGGTCAACGAGATGTTGAAGCCGCCGTAGCCGTACAGGAGCGTGGGGGTCCTGCCGTCCTTCACGAGGTTCCGGTCGTGGACGACGAACATCGGTACGCGGGTGCCGTCGGCCGACGTCGTCCACTCCTGCTTCACGACGAGGCGGCTCGGGTCCACGGGCACCTCGGGGCGCGCCCACAGGTCGCGCTCGCCGGTCGCGAAGTCGATCCGGTAGATGCTCGTGGGCTCGTTGAAGCTCGTGTACGTGAGGAACGCCTCGGTGCGATCGAAGTGGGTCGTGATCGACGCGGTGCCGAGGCCGGGAAGCTCCACCGGGCCGAGGAGCTTGCCGTCCATGTCGAAGGTCCGGAACTGCGAGGTGGCGTCCTGCACGTAGGAGGCGACGATCAGGCCGCGGGACTCGCTCACGCCGCGGAGCACGGCGCTCGGGTGTTCCTCGATGATCACGCGCCACGCGCGCTCCGGGTGCACGAGATCGGCGGCGACGAGCGTACCGTTCGGGGCGTCCTTCGTCGTGAGCATGTAGAGCGTGTCGCCGTGGATGAACTGCGGGTTGAACCGTGCGTCGAGGCCGATGGCGATCGGGCTCTGGACGAACTCGCCGGTGCGTCGCCACTCCTCGGCGTCCACGACGAAGACGTCCTGCTTCGACCAGCCCTCGAAGATCTCCGTGACGATCCAGCGCCCGTCCCGGCTCATCCGCGCGCCGGGGATCCGGCTTGGCTCGGCCTGCATGAACAGCAGGGGATCCTGCCGGTGGTGGCGGCCGATCTCGTGGTACCGGAACGAGCGCGAGTACGCATCGCTCGGGTCTTCCAGCTTGCCGTAGAGGAACGCGGCGCCGCCCGGAGCCCACCCGGCGAACTCGATCTTGCCGGGGATCTCCTCGGCGAGCCATTGGCGCGAGTCGACCTCCATGACGTAGCAGACGGTCATCTCGTCGCCGGCGTGGCTGAGGCCGAAGGCGAGACGGCGGCCGTTCGGCGACGGCACGTACCAGTCCAGGGCGTAGAGCCCGCGCTCGTCGAGCGCATTTGGATCGAGCAGGACCTGCGGCGTTCCGTCGTGACCTTCCCGGAGGTACAGCACGGACTGGTTCTGCTTGCCGGTGCGCTCGGTGTAGAAGTACCGGTCCAGACGCATCGTCGGAGCGCCGACGGAGCCGATCGTCATCAGATCCAGGAGCCGCGCCTCCAGCGCCGGACGACCGGGCAGGCCGTCGAGGATCTGCCGCGTGTACTCGTTCTGCTCCGTCGTCCACGCGGCGACCGCCTCGCTCTCGGCCTCCAGCGGCTCGAGCCAGCGGTAGTCGTCCACGATCTCCTGCCCGTGCATCCGCTCGACGACGGGTTCGGCGCGGGTCGGCGGCGGTCCGGCGAGGAGCGACGCGGTGAGGGTTCCGGCCGTGAGCAGCGTCGTCAGCATGGGCTTCCTCCAGGGGGGCAGCCATCATACCGGTGCGTCGGAACCGGGTTCCTCGCTCAGCCCACGATGTCCGGAAGCTGGTCCATGCCTTCGGTGAGGTCGCGCGGGCCCTGGTCGGTGATGAGGATGTCGGCCTCGTAGTGCACGCTCAGCGAGCCGTCCTCGGTGTAGATCGGCCACGCGTTGGGAGCGGACGTGATTCCGGAACCGCCGGAGGCGATCATCGGCTCCACCGCCAGGAGCATCCCCGGCTCGAACGACTTCCACGCGTCATGCCACTCGGCCTGGTGCTCGGGCATGACGTTGGAGATGAACGGCGGACCGTGCAGCTTGCGTCCGTACCCGTGTCCGCCGAGCCCGCGCACGAGCGAGAACCCGTGCCCGCCCTCGACGCACGACTGGACCGCGCGGGCCCAGTCGGCGAGCGGCCGGCCCGCCTGCATCGCCTCGATCCCGGCCCGCAGCGACTCGCGACCGCAGCGCATCAGGGCCATCGCCTCGTCGCTCGCCTCCTCGATCGCGTACGTCCACGCGGCGTCCCCGATCCAGCCCGCGTGCTTGACCCCGATGTCGATCGACAGCACGTCGCCGCGCCGGATCGGCTCGTCGCTGAGCAGGTGCGTGCCGTGAACGATGCAGTCGTTCAGCGACAGGCAGGTGTGGCTCGGGAAGGGCGGGTGCCCGGGGATCCGGTAACGCAGGAAGGCGCTCTTGCAGTCGAGGTCCGCGAGGATCTCCGCCGCCAGGGTGTCGATCTCCGCGAGCGTCAGCCCCGCGCGGAGGTGCTCCACGAGCCGCTCGTGCGTTCGCACGACGCACTGCCCGGCGGCGAGAGCACCTTCGATGTCGCGGGCGGCGGTCACGACCATGCGGCGGATCCTACGGACTGGAGCCGAGGGGTCAAACCCGCCACCTCCATCGGTAGTTCTCGGTGTCGTTGTGCCCCGATCCCCAGAGTCGCTACTCCTCGTCCACCGCCTCCTCCGATTCCACCGCGCGGCTGTGGACGAGCTCGCCGCCGAAGAGGACGACGAGGGGGCCGGCGGTCGCGAACTCGTAGGCCAGCTCGCGTTCGTCGGAGCAGTCCAGGAGCTGGAGGTCGGCGCGCTTGCCCACCTCCAGCGAGCCCACCGAGTCCTGAAGCCCGAGCAGGACCGCCGGGTTCCAGGTCGCGGCGGTGATCGCCTCCGCGGGTGTCAGGCGGAGCCGGCGGCAGGCGAGGGCGATCGTGAACGGCATCGAGGGCGTCGGCGCCGATCCGGGGTTGTAGTTCGTGGCGATGGCCAGGGCGCCGCCCTCGTCCACGAAACGCCGCGCCGGAGCGTAGGCGTCCTGGAGATGGAACCCGGAGCAGGGGAGCATCACGCCGAAGGTCGAGCTGCCCGCGAGCTGGACGAGGTCCTGGCTGTTGGTCGCCTCGAGGTGGTCGACGCTGACCGCCCCCATCTCCACGGCGAGCCGCGTCATGCCGAGGCTGTTGAACTGGTCGGCGTGGACGCGGAGGGGGCATCCGAGGTCGCGCGCCGCCTCGAACAGACGTTGCGTGTCCTCCAGGGACCACGCTCCCTGCTCGCAGTAGGCGTCGCAAACGATCTCGGGGAACTCCTGGACCACGGCCGGGAGTGTCTCGGTGATCGTCTGCTCGACGAACCGTGGGTTCGAGGAGTCCACCGCGTGGGCCCCGAGGAAGGTGCCGATGACGGTCTGCGGCACGAGCTGGCTCACGGCGTGGATCGCCCGGAGCATCTTCAGCTCGTCGGCGGTGGTCAGGCCGTAGCCGCTCTTGATCTCCATCGTGCCGGTGCCCAGGGCAGCCATCGCCGCCATGCGGCGGAGCATCCCGACGACCAGCTCCTCCTCGCCGGCCTCCCGCACCGCTTGGACCGTGGACATGATGCCACCGCCCGTGCGGAGGATGTCCAGGTAGGACGCCCCGGCGAGCGACATCTCGAACTCGTCGAACCGCTGTCCGGCCCAGCAAGTGTGCGTGTGGCAGTCCACGAACGCCGGCATGAGGACCGAGCCGCCGGCGTCGAGCACATGGCCCTCGCCTTCCGACTCGCTGTCCGGTGGGTTCCCCTCGCCGAGCCCGGTGATCCGTGGGCCCTCCATGCGGAGATAGCCGTTCTCGATGATCCCAAGCTCGGAGAGGTCCGCGCCACGCCGCGGACCGGGCGAACCCGCGAGGGTCAGGATCCGAGCGTTCGTGATGACGACGGTGGCCATGTGGGCGTCACTGTACCAGCGCACACGCCTCAAGGCGGGATCGGGGCTGGTCGATACCAAGCGGCAGTGGCGCCCGTCATCCCCGGCCATCTACTCCGCTCTCGCTACGTCGAGCTGACCGCCCGCGGCGGAATCCTGACCGCCACGGTCACGACGCCCGCGCTCGGTCTGCGCGAGGCGCCCGCGGTGGCGGAGGTGCTCGTGGACGCGATCGACGAGTTCCGCGGAACGCTCCGATATATCGTGCTCGACCTGAGCTCGGTCGCGTTCATGAACAGCACCGGCCTCGGGATGTGCATCGACGCCCGCAATCGAGCTGCCAACCGCGGCGCCGGCGCGGTCGCCGTGGGCCTCGGACGCGACATCGAGGCGCTGTTCGAGTTGATGCGGCTCGATCGCTTCTTCCAGTTCTGACTTTCCGTCAGTCGGAGTTCGGGTTCAGGGCTTCGCCGCAGAACTTGCAGAACTTCGCGTTCTTGCTGTGACCCTCGAGCGAGCAGTGCGGGCACGCCTGCGTGCTCACGGGTTGGATGGCCGCGGTCGCCAGCTCCGCGGAGATGATGCCCGTGGGGATGATGATGAAGCTGTACCCCAGCACCATGATGAGCGCCGCGAGGAACTGTCCGAGCCCCGTGGCCGGCGTGATGTCGCCGTAGCCGACGGTGGTCATCGTCACGATCGCCCAGTACATGCTCTCGGGGATCGACGAGAAGGCCGGGTTGACGCTGCCCTCCACGAGGTGCATGGCCGCGCCCATGATCACCACCACGATGAGGACCGCGGCCAGGAAGACGGTGACCTTGGCCCGGCTGGCCCAGACCGCGCGCCGCAGCGCCTTCGCCTCCGACAGGTACCGCGCGAGCTTGAAGATCCTGAAGATCCTCAGCAGCCGCAGGGCGCGGATGACCAGCAGCGAGTGGGCGTCGCCGACGAACGGCAGCAGGCCGAGGTACGTGGGGATGATCGCCAGGAGATCCACGAGACCGTAGAAGCTCCGGGCGTACCGGAGCGGCCGGCGGACGCAGATCAGCCGCAGCACGTACTCGATCGTGAACAGGATCGTGAACACCCACTCCGCGAGGACCAGCGCCCGCTCGTACCGCAAGGCGATCGCCCCCACGCTCTCGAGCAGGACGCACAGGACGCTGGCCCCGATGGCCGCCAGCAGCAGGATGTCGAAGGCCGCGCCGATCGGCGTATCCGCCTCGAAGATGATCTCGTGGAGGCGCAGACGCCACGGGGCCACGTTCGGGGAGTCGGGACGGCGGGTGGGCATGCGTCGTATCTGTTTCGGCCCGGCGGACGCCCTGACGCGATTCTTTGGCTACCGTCGAGGCGATGGGTGACGGCAGCGAACGCGATCGACGCGCCGGGCGAGGTCGGCGGCGATGGCCGCGGCTGGTCGCGGCGGCGGTGGTGCTGCTCGGGGCCGCGGCGACGCTCCTCGCCCTCGGGCGGTGCCGGACGATCGAGGTGCCGGACGCGGCGCGTCTGGGCACGTACGACACGTCCGCCTACGCCGATCTCCTCGCCGGCAGCGTGCGTGACGGGCTCGTGGACTACGCGGCGCTTCGACGGGACCACGCCGACGGCCTCGCGGCGTACCTCGACGCCGTCGGGCGGTTCGGCCCGGAGACGTCGCCGGAGCTGTTCCCGACGGAGCCCGATCGCCTCGCGTACTACCTGAACGCCTACAACGCGATCATGCTCCGGCGCTGGCTCGACGCCGACGCCGGGGCGCCCGGTCGCGCGACCCCGCCCACCGTCAACCGCGCCTGGTTCTTCCTGGACTCGTGGCGGGTGGACGACGACTGGGTCTCGCTGAACGCGCTCGAGCAGTCGATCATCCGTCCGACGTTCGACGAGCCGCGCGTCCACTTCGCCCTCGTCTGCGGGGCGGTGAGCTGTCCGCCGCTGCTCGACGAGCCGTTCGAGGGCGCCCGTCTCGACGAGCAGCTCGACGGGCTCGGCCGGCGGTGGCTGCTCGAGCCGGACGGGCTGCTCGTCGGCGACGACGGGCGCGTGTTCGTCTCGCGGATCTTCACGTGGTACGCGAAGGACTTCGAGGCGACGGGCGGGCTCGCGGGGGTCCTCGACCGGTACCTGCCCCGGGATGATCCGCGGCGTGAGGCGATCGACGAGGTCCGGGCGGGCCGCGTGGAGTACCTCGACTACGATTGGACGATCAACGCTCCGTAGCGGGGCGGGAGCGTTCGCGGAGGCGCGCATGCGGATCGGCGTCGTCATCCCGACCCTGAACGAAGAGCCGGACCTCGGCCGCACGCTGGCGCTGCTGGCGGATCGAGGCTCGGCCGCGATCGTCGTGGTCGCGGATTGCGGGAGCCGGGACCGGACCGCCGAGATCGCCGCGGCGGCAGGGGCCGAGGTGGTGCGCGACCCCGCGCTCGACAACCGCGCGGCGGCGATGAACGCGGGGATTCGTCGGGCGCTGCAAGTCCACCCGGACGTCGACGCGCTCTGGTTCCTGCACGCGGACACGGAGCCGGCGCCGCAATGGGACGAGCACATCGCCGAGACGCTCGCGGATCCACGCGTGGTCGGAGGCGCGTTCGACTTCCAGTGGGATAAGCGTGGCGTCGCGTGGACGGCGCGGGTGCCGCTGACCGTGATGGAGCTGATCAACCGGATCCGGTTCCGCGTGACCCGCTCGTACTTCGGTGACCAGGGGATCTTCGCGCGCCCCGAAGCGCTGCGCGCCGTCGGGGGTGTGCCGTCGCTCTCGCTCATGGAGGACGTCGTGCTCTGCCGGCTGCTCAAGCGTCACGGCCGGCTGCGTCTCGCCCGCGGGCGCACCGTGACGAGCCCCCGGCGCTTCCTGCGTCACGGCGTGGTGCGCCAGGGCATCCTCGACCTCGCCCTGCTGTTCGCCGAGCGCGCGGGCCTCCAGCCGACACGCGTGCACGCGTGGTACAACCGGGAGAAGGCGTAGGTGCCAGAGGGTGCCGTGGTCTTGCCGAAGGCAAGGCCGCGTGCCCTGAGCTCACGGCGCGCGGCCTCGGCTGCGCCGAGACCACGGCACCCTCGGATGGATAACGACACCCACGAATGGACGACCGGGTCACCCGTCCATGGGGATCTGCACGTCCTGCTCGCTCGCGCACGCCTTCGCTTCGTCGTAGCCCGCGTCGACGTGACGGAAGATGCCCATCATCGGGTCGTTGGTGAGCACGCGCCGGAGACGCTCGGCCGTGTCGTCGGTGCCGTCGGCGACGATCACCTGCCCGGCGTGCTGGGAGAAGCCGATCCCGACCCCGCCGCCGTGGTGGAAGCTGACCCAGCTTGCGCCGCTGGCGATGTTCACGGCGAAGTTGAGCAGCGGCCAGTCGCTGACCGCGTCGGTGCCGTCGAGCATGCCTTCCGTTTCGCGGTTGGGCGAGGCGACGGAACCGCAGTCGAGGTGATCGCGTCCGATGACGATGGGAGCGGAGACGACGCCGTCGCGCACCAGTTCGTTGAACCGGATGCCCGCGCGGTCGCGTTCGCCGAGCCCCAGCCAGCAGATGCGTGACGGAAGCCCCTGGAACGCGACGCGTTCGCGGGCGATCGTGATCCACCGGTGCAGCGACGCGTCATCGGGGAACAGCTCGAGGATCGCCTCGTCGGTGGCGTGGATGTCGGCGGGATCGCCGGAGAGCGCGGCCCACCGAAAGGGACCGCGACCGCGGCAGAACTGGGGACGGATGTACGCGGGCACGAAGCCGGGGAACGCGAACGCGTCGGCGTAACCGTTGTCGAACGCGCGCTGGCGAATGTTGTTGCCGTAATCGAAGGTTCGCGCCCCGCGTTGCTGGAGCTCGACCATGAGCTGCACGTGGCGGGTCATCGAGTCGGTGGAGCGCCGCACGTACTCCTCGGGATCGCGCTCGCGCAGTGCGTCGCCCTCTTCTCGCGTGAGGCCTTGTGGGTAGTACCCGTTGAGCGCGTCGTGCGCCGATGTCTGGTCGGTGAGCGCCGCCGGCGTGATGCCGCGGGCCACGAGCGATTCCAGCAGGTCGACCGCGTTGCCGAGCCAACCGATCGAGACGGCCTCGCCGGCGTCGGCCGCCGACACCGCGCGATCGACGGCGGTGTCGAGATCGACGTGGATCTCGTCGAGGTACCGGTCGTGGACGCGCTTCTCCAGCCGCTCCGAGCAGACCTCGGCGATGAGGCACGTGCCCTCGTTCATGGTGACGGCGAGCGGCTGCGCGCCGCCCATTCCCCCGCATCCCGCCGTCACGCAGAGTTGACCGCGCAACGTGCCGTCGCCACCGCCGGGGGCGCTCGACGCGAAGTGCTGGCGGGCGCACTCCGCGAACGTCTCGTACGTGCCCTGGAGAATGCCCTGCGTGCCGATGTAGATCCACGAGCCGGCGGTCATCTGCCCGAACATGATCAGGCCCTTCGCCGCCAGCTCATCGAAGTGCTCCTGCGTCGCCCAGTGAGGCACGAGGTTGCTGTTGGCGATGATCACGCGTGGCGAGTCCGTCGTGGTGCGCACGACGCCGACCGGCTTGCCCGACTGTACGAGCAAGGTCTCGTCCGGCTCCAGACGCTTCAGGCAGTCGATGATTGCGTGGTATGCCTCCCACGATCGGGCGGCCTGCCCGCGCCCGCCGTAGACGACCAGCTCATCGGGCTTCTCGGCCACCTCCGGATCGAGGTTGTTCATGAGCATCCGCATGGCCGCCTCGGCCTGCCAGGTGCGGCAGGTGAGCTGCGACCCGCGTGGAGCGCGGATCGCCGACGAGGGCGGACCGGCGGAGGACGACGTGGCGGTGGTCATGGCTCTGGCTCCTCGTGATGATGATATCAGCGGCCGAATCGCAGCCGGTCGGGGGCCTCGCGGGCATCTGGTAGAATCGCGTCCCTTCGAAGCCCAAACGATAAAAGGAGATATCCCAATGGCTGAAGCGACTCAGGCGCCCCCGGCGGTCGGCTCGTTCTGCTGGAACGAGGTCATGACCCGCGACGTGGAGCAGTGCAAGACCTTCTACACGAAGCTCTTCGGCTGGACCACGGAAGAGATGGACATGGGCGATGGCAACATCTACACGATGTTCAAGAACGGCGACACGCACACCGGCGGGTGCATGAAGATGGATGGCCCGCAGTTCGAAAACGTCCCCCCGCACTGGGCGGCGTACATCCTCGTGGCGGACGTCGAGGCGACCGTCAAGCAGGCCGAGGGCCTCGGGGCCACGATCTGCTGCCCGCCGACGGACATCCCGATGGGTCGCTTCGCGATCATCCAGGACCCGACCGGCGCGACCTTCGGCGTCTGGAAGAGCAAGCAGTAGCGTCGCGAGATCGAAGCGAAGCAAGTGAGGACGGGTGCCGCCGGCGGCGCCCGTCCTTTCTCATGCGTCTCTCATGCGGCTCTCATTCGTCGGGGGTGATCGGCACGAACGCGCCGCCGGCGATCAGGTCGGCGATCGCGGCGATGTCCGGCGCCGGGGGGCGATCCTCGGTGAGCCGCCGCACGCGGCCGCGCACGAGGTCGTGGACGGCCTCGACCGCGGCGCCGCTCCGCAGGGGACGCTGGTACTCCAGCGCCTCGGCCATGACGAGCAGCTCGATCGCGACCACGTTCCGGGCAAGGGCGACGGCGGCTCGCGCCTGGTGCGCGGAGGTCGCGCCCATCGAGTTGTAGTCCTCGATACCCGCGGACGTCGGGATGTTCGCCACGCATGCCGGCACCGCGAGCGTCTGAAGCTCGTTGCAGCAGGCGGCGGCGGTGTACTGCGTGATCATGAGCCCGCTGTGCAGCCCCGGTTGCGGGCTGAGATACACGTTCACCGGGTTCTCGGAGTCCGACGCCTTGAGCAGCCAGTAGACGCGGCGCTCGGCGATGCCCGCGAGCGGGGCGAGGGCGACGGTGAGCAGGTCCATCGCGATCGCCAGCGGCATGCCGTGGAAGTTCGCGCCGCTGATGACGTCGTTGCCGTCGGGGAACACCAGCGGGTTGTCGCTGACGGCTCCCAGCTCGCGGCCGATGATCGTCTCGACGTACCCGATCGCGTCGAGCGTCGCGCCGATGACCTGCGGGGCGGCGCGCAGGCAGTAGGGATCCTGCACACGCGGGTCGTCCTCGCGATGAGCCGCGAGGATCTGCGAGCCGGCGACGAGCGCGCGGAGCCGGCGGGCCACGGTCTGCTGGCCGTCCTGTCCACGCACCGCGTGCAGCCGGGCATCGAGCGGGGTATCGCTCGCCCGGCAGGCGTCGATCGCCATCGCCGCCGCGCCGATCGCGGCCGCGACCAGCCGCTGCACGTCGGCGAGGGCGAGGGCGCCGATCGACGTGATCAGGTGCGTCCCGTTGATCAGGGCGAGGCCTTCCTTCGACTCCAGTTCGACCGGAGCGAGGCCCGCCGCGGCGAGCGCCTCGCCGCCGGGCTTGCGGACGTTCCCGACCCGCGCTTCGCCCTCGCCGATGAGCACGAGGGCCAGGTGCGCCAGCGGCGCGAGGTCGCCGCTCGCGCCGACGGATCCGCGCGAGGGGATGACGGGGGTGATGTCGTGCGCGAGAAGATCCAGGAGCCGTTCGACGACGATCGGCCGCACGCCGGAGTGACCGCGGGCGAGGCTGGCGGCGAGGATCACCAACATGCCCCGGACCACCTCGTCCGGAAGCGCGTCGCCGACGCCCGCTGCGTGGGAGCGCACGAGGTTGCGCTGCACCGCCCGCACCTCGCTCGGCTCGATGCGGTGCTGGGAGAGCGACCCGAAGCCCGTGTTCACGCCGTAGACCGCGGCTGATCCGCCGGTCCGGTCCTCGATCACCCGGCGTGCCGCCGCGATCGCCTCTCGTGAGCGGTCACCGAGCGCGACGGGACGGCCCGAACGGGCGACGTCGCGCACGTCGTCGATCGAAAGCGGCTGGGTGTCGAGGACGAGCGGGTCGGGGGGCATGGTGGGGAATGTAGCACGGGAGGCACGAAGGCACGAAGACCCCGAGGGGGGGCGGCGGCTTGGTTGTCAGGCGTGGGGAATCCGGTTACACCATGACCATGCTCAAGGTGATCGTGCAGAACCTCGTGCTCATCGGCGGCCTCGCGATCGCGGCATGGGCGAGCGGATCCGCCGCGACGATGGTTCTCTCGCCGCGGGGCGCGCTCGGCCCGGGCGTCCTTCAGGCGGACTCGATCGTGTCGGGGATCATCGCGGTGCTCATCGCGCTGTCGGTCTCCACGGTGGTCGCGGTCGTCGCGGGACGCGTGACGAACACCGCCGTGGGCCTCTTCGTCCTCGGCGGCGGTCTCTTCGGGCTCGCGTGGCGGCTGGAGACGGTGCACGAGATCCCGTTCCTCGAGGGCTTCGCCGGGACCGCTGGGGCGCTCGCCCTGGAGACGCTGATCTGGGCGGCCCTGGTGCTCGGGGCGACGCTTCTCGTCTTCCGGTTCTCCGGCCCGCTGCGGGACGTCGAGCCGGATGAGGAGGGCCGACGCCCGCACCCGCTGCTCAGCCGCGAGGCGCTCATGCTCCTCGGGACCGGCGTGCTCATGCTCCCGGTGGTCTGGCTGACGGCGCAGTCGTGGAGCAAAGGCCAGGTGATCGGGGCGGTGTTCTGCGGCGCGATGGTCGTGGGGCTCGTCGGCCGCCTGATGGCGCCGCACGTGCAGCCGGCGGTCCTCTTCGCGGCCCCGGTGCTCTTCGGCGCGATCGGACACCTCGTGGGCTCGTTCCTCATCAGCGGGTCGTTCGCCGACGTGTTCGTGAGCGGTCGCATCCCCAAGGTGAACGTGATCATGCCCGCCGACTACGCGGC
>JAAELP010000158.1 GCA_024226535.1 Planctomycetota bacterium
GCATCAGTCGTTGCGTCCGGCGTGCGTTCCTGTGTGGCGAGGCGTATGAGCATCGTCGTGACTGGATCCAACAGCGGTTGCGTGTGCTCGCCGACACGTTCGCGGTGGACGTCGCCGCGTATGCGATCCTGTCGAACCACCGTAAGCACACGACGAACGACGTCCCCGAAGCGCAGCGTGGGCGTAGCGCCGAGGGGCCGCACGCAGGTCAGTCGAGATCAGTGGGGCCGGGTGGCTGCGAACTCGCGGCGCCGAGCGGCCGCGGCATCGATCTGGCGAACCGCGGCGTTCTCGTGGAGCAGCTTCCAGCGATCGGGCAGGAGATCGGGGAGTTCGTCCGCCGGCGTGTCGTTCACCCGAGCCAGCACGTCCGCCAGCCAGATCGCCGGATTCTCGATGCGGCAGCGCTTCGCCGACTCGACCATCGCGTACAGCGTCGCCGCCGCGCGACCGCCGTCGGCATTGCCGGCGAACAGGTAGTTCTTTCGTAAGCGTTCACGGGTCCTGACGGATCTACGTCAGGAGCACGGGCGCTTCCGCCTTTCGGAGGTGTGCATCCAGTGCGCGGGCGAGGAATGCGAAGACGGGCACGTTCTGCTGGCGAGCGGTCTCGATCACGCTCCA
>JAAELP010000159.1 GCA_024226535.1 Planctomycetota bacterium
GCGTTCATCGACGAGCATCACGACCGGCCGTTCTTCCTGTACCTCGCCCACCCGATGCCGCACGTGCCGCTCTACACCGCGCCGACGTTCGAGGGACGTTCGACGGAAGGCCGCTACGGCGACGTCATCGAGGAGATCGACTGGTCGGTGGGCCGCGTGCTCGATGCGCTGCGCCGGCACGGTCTCGACGACCGCACGCTCGTGATCTTCGCTTCCGACAACGGACCGTGGCTCAGCTACGGCGACCACGCGGGAACCACGGGGCCGCTGCGCGAGGGCAAGGGCACGACGTTCGAAGGGGGGGTACGCGTGCCGTGTCTGATGCGTTGGTCGGGAACCGTTCCCGCCGGAGTCGTGTGTCGTGAGCCGCTCATGACCATCGACGTGCTGCCGACCGTGGCCGGCTTGATCGGGGCGGAGCTTCCGAGCCATCGCATCGACGGTCGTGATGCGAGAGCGCTCCTGCTGGGCTCCCGCGGCGCGACGTCGCCCCAGGCGGCGTACTTCTTCTACTACCACCGCAACGACCTGGAGGCGATGCGTTGCGGTCGCTGGAAGCTCCACTTCCCGCACGGCTACCGGTCGATGGACGGCCGCGAGCCGGGCACGGGCGGCCGCCCCGGCAAGTACGATTACGGCCGCCGTACCGGTCTCGAGCTCTACGACCTCGCCACCGACATCGGCGAGACCCGCGATCTCGCCGCCGCCCGCCCCGACGTCGTCGCCCGCCTCGTCGAACTCGCCCAGACCATGCGCGACGACCTCGGCGACGACCTCACCGGCACCCAACCCACCGGAAACCGCCCCCACGGCCGCACCGACTAGGAAAACCGGCGACAGCCCCCCATTTCCTCGCGGCCGGATACCGGGGACCGTCCCCGGTTTCGTGGGTTGACGAAAGTTTTCGTCATTTATGACGAAGAGCTTCGTCAAATAGACGAAGAACTTCGTATGATCTGCCGACGTAGCCAGTCACGGGAGAACCCATGTCCAAAGACATGAAACGACCGACCGACGCGGAGTTGCCGATCCTGAGGGTCCTCTGGGACCTTGGCCCCTCCACCGTCCGCGAGGTCTTCCACGCGTTGAGCGCGACGCGGGAGACCGGTTACACGACGGTCCTCAAGATGATGCAGATCATGACGGACAAGGGGCTGCTCGAGCGCGATAGCTCGGTCCGCCCGCAGGTGTACCACGCGGTGCGCACACAACGCCAGGTGCAGCGTCAACTCGTCGGTGACCTCGCGGATCGCGCGTTCAGCGGGTCACCGGGCTCGCTCGCCCTACAGGCATTGTCCAGCCGAAAGTCCACGCCGGAGGAGCGCGAGCGGATTCGCCGGCTCCTCGACAAGCTGGAGAAGGAGTCGTCATGAACATCCTCGAGATGTTGCAGTCGATGCCGATCGTGGAGGCCGTCGGGTGGGCTCTCATCCACTTCGTGTGGCAGGGGGCGCTCATCGCGGTCATCACGGCGCTCGTGCTCCAGGCCCTCCGCCGGCGCAACGCGAACACACGATACCTCGTCGGTTGCGGCGGTATGGCACTCATGATCGCTGCCCCGATCGCGACGATGATCGCGGTCCTCGTCACCCCGGCGCCCGGCGTTGCGGAGTCGGCCGCCGCGGGCGCAGTCGCCGCCCTCGAACCGGCCGCGTGGGATCGTCTGACCCCGTTGCTGCCGTGGTTCACCGTGATCTGGATCGTCGGGGTGCTGGTGCTCCAGGCGCGGCTGATCATGAGTTGGTCGCACGTCCAGCACCTGAAGCAGTTGGGCACGAAGCCCGTCGCCGCCCGGTGGCAGACGCTGCTGGAGGAGTTGTGTGCGCAGATGAACGTGCGGGCCCGCGTGCGCATCGTCGAATCGTCGATCGCGCGAGCACCCATGATGATCGGCTGGCTCGAGCCGGTGATCCTCGTACCCACCACCGCGTTCACCGGGCTCACGCCCGCGCAGCTTCGCTCGATCATCGCCCACGAGCTGACGCACGTGCGGCGCCACGACTATCTCGTCAACCTGGTCCAGGCCGTCTTTGAAACGCTGCTCTTCTATCACCCGGCCGTCTGGTGGCTGTCCAACCGGATCCGGGTGGAACGCGAGTACTGCTGCGACGACACCGCCGTGCGGGTGTGCGGCGATGCGCTCTGCTACGCGAAGGCGCTCTCGTCGCTCGACGAGCTGCGCGACGGCACGTTCGAGCCGGCCCTGGCTTCAACTGGAGGCTCTCTCATGAACCGGATCTACCGAATCGCAGGGATTCCCGTGACGCAGCGACGCGGGATCAGCGGATGGCCGCTGCTCGTGATCATGAGCGTGACGGCCGCGGTGTCCGCCATGGCGGTTTCCGCGACGGCGCCCGAGGCCGACGCCGCGCCGACGGTGGTCAAGCCGATCGACCGCGTGAACATCCCCGGCATTCTCCGCGAGATGGGTTCCGAGGACGCCGAGATGATCGGCCTGCTCAGCGAGGCGGGCCTCGACAACCGCGTGCTCATGGTGGTGCTCGAGGAACTCGGCACCGAGGGCCCCGTGGTCGAGCACATCGAACAGGCGGCGCACCGGGCCGACTACATCGAGACACGGATGCCCAAGGTGCGGCAGCACGTCACGCAGGCGATCGCGGCCGGCACGCTGACGATCGCCGAGGCGGAAGAGAAGCTGGCCCTCGCCCGGCGCGAGCTGATGCACCGGTACCACGTCGAGCAGCGGCCCCAGGGCGACTTCGTCTTCGCACAGGTCGCGGTGGAACCGGAGGAGCGCGTGAAGCTCGAGGGCATGCTCGCGGAGATCCACGAGCTGCACGCCGCCGGGGAACTCGACCGGGGCGAGGCGCAGGCGAAGATCGAGTGGGCTCACGCCGAGCATGCGCACCGCCGGAACGGCCAATGGGTCGAGGCGGACGTCGCCCTGGAGCTTCACCCCGTCGTCGTCCGGGAGCACAACGCGGAACTCGAGCATCACCTCCACGCCATGGAGGACAAGTACGCACGGCTCGAGGCCGACATCGCCGAAGCGACCGAGGCCGGCGAACTGACCGACGACCTCGCCCGGCGGAAGCTCGCCGAGATCCGGGCGCAGATGGACCAGGTACGCGAGGAGATGGTCGTGCACCGCCGCCACAACGAACGTGTCCACTTCCAGCACCTCGAATCCGCGGAGAACGTGTGGACGGGATCCAGCGAGCCGCCGAAGCCGACGGCACACGCCGCGCCATGGGTGCCGCTGCTTCCGCCGGACCTGCCGTACCTGGGCCGCAACTCCTCGATCCCGGACGGCAAGCCGGCCGTCGGCGCTGCGAGGTTTCCGGCCCCGCGCATGGCCCCGCGTCCGGCGCTCTCGGCCGAGGACCGCCTGGCGTTGCGCAAGGGCGTCGCGGCCGCTCGCGACCGCGTTCACAGTTCGGTCATCGAGGGCCGGATGACACCCGAGCAGGCGGAGAAGAAGCTCGCGCACCTGCACAAGCTGGAAGCGAGGCTGAGCGCGCCGCGGCCTCCGCGGGCCGTCGCCCCGGCCCCGGCCCCGATGTCTTCGCCACATCCGGCGTCCGCGCCGAGCGCTCCTTTGCCGCCGGCGCCGCAGACCGACAGCGGCCCCGTCGCCGCGCCGCTCGCGCCGAGCGCCCCGGCCCCGCCGCGTGCCCCGGCCCCGCGCGACTGAGCGGGCTTCGGCGGCCAGAATGGATGAAGGGCGTCGTGTCTCTCGGCACGACGCCCTTCATCCGCGCTCCCGGCGCCCCGGGGTCAGTCGTGCGGTGACAGCACCGGCTCATGCACGTCCGTGGTGTCCCGCATGACCGACGTACCCTCCACCGGCTCGAACCGCGCCTGGAAGAAGCGCATGCGTTTCGGCTCGTAGGTGAAGCGGAGGCCGACGACTTCCTTGCGCTGCTCGAAGACGGCCATGATCGACTCGGCGGTGACGTCAAGGTGCGCCTGGGTGTAGACGCGGCGGGGAAGCGTCAGGCGCACGAGCTCCAGACGCGGATGGACGTTCTTGCCGGTCTTGGGATTGCGGCCGGCGGAGACGCCTCCTCGCTCCATCGAGCGCACGCCCGAGTCGAGGTAGATGGCGGACGCGAGCGACTGGGCGGGGAACTGCTCCCGGGGCAGGTGATCGAGGAACGCGCCGGCGTCGATGAAGACGCCGTGGCCGCCGATCGGGTGCACCACGGGAACGCCGGCGTTCATGAGACGGCGGCCGAGGTACTGGACCTGGCCGATCCGGGCCCGGATGTGGTCGTAGTCGAGCGACTCCTGGAGCCCGATCGCCATCGCCTCCAGGTCGCGGCCCGCGAGCCCGCCGTAGGTGTGCAAGCCCTCGTACACGACGCAGAGGTTGCGCGCCTCGTCCGCAAGCTCGTCGTCGTTCAGCGCGAGGAAGCCGCCGATGTTGACGAGGCCGTCCTTCTTCGCCGAGACGGTGCAGCCGTCAGCGTACGAACAGATGTCGCGCAGGATCTCCGCGAGCGGGCGATCCTGCTGCCCGGCCTCGCGTTCGCGGATGAAGAAGCAGTTCTCCGCGGCGCGGGTGGCGTCGAGGAACACCTTGATCCCGTGTCGGTGGCAGAGCGCGCACGTGTCGTGGATGTTCTCCAGGCTGCACGGCTGCCCGCCGGCCATGTTCACGTTCGTCTCGAGCGAGAGGTAGGGGATTTTGTCGGCGCCGACCTCGTCGATCAGCTTCTTGAGCTTGTCGAGATCGACGTTGCCCTTGAAGGGAAACTCGCTCATCGGGTCGTGCGCCTCGTCGACGATGACGTCCACGAAGCGCCCGCCCGCGAGTTCCTGGTGGAACTTCGTGGTCGTGAAGTACATGTTGCCGGGCACGACATCGCCGTCCTTGATGCACATCTGGCTCAGGATGTGCTCCGCGCCGCGACCCTGGTGGGTCGGGATCACGTGGCGGTAGCCGTAGCAACGGCGCACGACGCTTTCGAAGTGGAAGAAGTTCGCCGAGCCGGCGTACGCCTCGTCGCCGAGCATCAGGCCGGCCCACTGCCGGTCGCTCATGGCGTTCGTGCCGGAGTCGGTGAGCAGATCGATGTAGACGTCCCGGCTGCGCAGCAGGAACGTGTTGAAGCCGGCCCTGGCGATGGCGAGTTCGCGGTCGGCGCGGGTCGTCATTCGGAGCGGCTCGACCATCTTGATCTTGTACGGTTCCGCCCATGCTCGCCTGTTCATCGTCGAGGCTCCTTTTCATGGCCTGCCTGCGAAGGACGTCGCCCGTATCCGCCGCGCGACGGCACGGGACGACGGTTCCGCGGTGTTCGATGCGCCCGGCCGGGGCCGCAGGCGCCAATCCCCACCAATGAATCACCGCTCCCTGTATCGCAGATCCTGACCGCGCGCTCCATGGGGATCGGAACCCGTTCGGGCGTGTTCCCACGCCTGTTTCGGGGCGGGTTTCGGATAGCGAAGGGAGGAAGGTTCGATAATGTCCGGCCCGGATGGCCGAGAGGAGACAGGTCGCCCGGATGACGGGAGCGAGCCCGTTGTCAGCCACGATCATCACCCCCATATAGAATGCCGCCCGCCATGGCCCTGCCCGACCTTCGAGACCAGGCGCGCCGCCGCGGGCCCGACGAGCTGCTCGGGCACCTCGCGTCCTTCGAGCTTGACCTGCGGTTCTCCGCCGGCATCTGGTTTTTCTCGCCGCCGTTCAGCCGCTTCCACGCGAAGTACCAGCCGGACCTCGACGTCGAGCGCCGGCTGGAGATCGCCGCCGGCCTCGCCGACGACGGGCTCGTCGCGCTGGAAGCGCACTATCCCAACGAGATCAACGAGGACAACCTCGATCTCTGGAAGGCGTTCGCGCGGGACACCGGCATCCGCCTGCTCACCGTCATCCCGCTGCTGTTCTGGGACGAGCAGTTCGAGTGGGGATCGCTGTCCAACCCCATCCCCGAGCGCCGCCGTGCGGCGATCCAGCGCACGATGAAGGCGCTCGCGCTCAACCGCGAGCTGGACACCGACTTCGCCGTCGTCTGGCCGGGCATCGACGGGTACGAGAATCCGATGGGTGTGGACTTCACCGCGATGCGCGACCGTTTCGCGGCGGGCCTCGCCGAGGCGATGGACGCGGTGCCCGGCGTGCGGATCGCCTTCGAGCCCAAGCCGTACGAGCCGCGGGGACGCATCCTGTTCGGCACGACGCCCGAGGGCGTGCTGCTGGGGCGCGACGTCGAGAACCGGCTGACCAGCCCCGACAACCGCGCGCTGCTCGACGAAGGCCACGCCCTGTGCTGCATGAACCCCGAGGTCGGCCACGTGCTCATGGGGTTCGAGGATCTCGCCTACGCGTTCAGTTGGCCGCTGTCGGAGGGGCGGTTGGCCCACTCCCACTGGAACAGCCAGCCGCTGGGCAACTACGACCAGGACCTCAACGTCGGCGTCGTCTCCCCGGAGCAGCTCGAAGCGCTGCTCTACACGCTGAAGCTCCACGGGTACCGCGGGCACTTCGGGATCGACATCAACCCCGAGCGCATGCCGGTGGACACGGCGCTGCGGATCTCGATGGATGCGGTTCGCGCCGCGAACGACCGGGTCAACGATCTCGACCACGAGGCCATCATGCACGCCCATGCCCATCCGGACCGCACCCGGGGCTGGCTCGAGGCGTACATGATCCGCGCACGGGCGCCGCACCCGGACCGGTTGGCGCCGCTGCCGCGCCCCGGTGATTAGGATCATGAGCAATGGCTCACCTGCTCGGCATCGACGTCGGCACCGGCGGCAGCAAGGCGCTGCTCATCGATGATGCGGGGACGGTGGTGGCGAGCGCGACGACCGAGTACCCGCTGCTGACGCCGCGGCCGCAATGGGCGGAGCAGGACCCCGCGGCGTGGTGGAGCGCCACGGTCGCGAGCACTCGGCGGGTGCTCGACGAGAGCGGCATCGATCCCGCGTCGATCGCCGGGATCGGGCTGACCGGACAGATGCACGGGCTCGTCCTGCTCGACGCGTCCGGCGGAGTGCTGCGGCCGGCGATTCTCTGGAACGATCAGCGTACGGCGGCCCAGTGTCGCGCGATCCACGCGCGGCTGGGTGAAGATGCCGTCATCCGCATCACGGGCAAGCCCGCGTTGACGGGTTTCACGGCCCCCAAGCTGCTCTGGGTGCGCGAGCACGAACCACAGGTCTGGGCCGCCGCCGCGCAGATCCTCCTGCCGAAGGACTACGTACGCTTCCGGCTGACCGGCGAGTTCCTGATGGACGTCGCCGACGGATCGGGCACGTCGCTGCTCGACGTGAACACGCGCGCGTGGTCCGACGAGATCCTCGACGCTCTGGAGATCCCGCACGCCTGGCTGCCGCCGCTCGCCGAATCGGCGGTGGCGGGGGCCCCCGTACACGCCGACGCCGGTCGGCAGACCGGGCTCGCTCCCGGGACGCCCGTCGTGGCCGGCGCCGGCGATCAAGCGGCCCAGGCCGTCGGCTGCGGGATCGTCGACGCGCGAAGCCCGGTGTCCGTGACGCTCGGCACCTCCGGCGTCGTGTTCGCCGCCACCGACGGATGCCGCGTCGATCCGACCGGAGCATTGCACGCGTTCTGTCACGCGGTGCCCGGCGCGTGTCACCTCATGGGCGTGATGCTGTCCGCCGGCGGGAGCTTCAAGTGGTACCGCGACACGCTCCGCCCGGGCGCCGATTACGACGCGCTCACCTCTGAGGCGAACGCCGTTCCCGCCGGCTGCGAGGGCCTCGCGTTCCTGCCCTACCTCACCGGGGAGCGCACGCCCCACCCGGATCCCGACGCCCGCGGCGCGTTCGTCGGCCTGACGCTGCGTCACGGCCCGGCGCACCTGACCCGCGCGGTCATGGAAGGCGTGACGTTCGGTCTGCGCGACGGGTTGGAGCTGATGCGCGGCATGGGCGTGGGAGCCACGCGGGTGCGGGTCTCCGGTGGCGGCGCCGCCAGCTCGGTCTGGCGCCAGATGATGGCCGACGTCTTCGAAGCCGAAGTCGCCACCGTGAACGTCACGGAGGGCGCCGCCTACGGAGCGGCCCTCCTCGCCGGCGTCGGCGCGGGGGTCTGGGCCGACGTCGCGGGCGCGGCTCGGTCCACGGTCGTCGAGAGCGACGTCACCGCGCCGGGCGCGAACGCCAAGGCCTCTGCCCACGCTTACGAGGCCTTCCGGGGGCTCTACCCCGCGCTCGCGTCCTCGTTCCGGCGGCTCGGCGGCTGACGGGACGCTCCAGAGGCCCCCGCAGAAAAATCCAGCCGGGTTCTTGACTGAGCGTTCCAGAATGCCATAATACTCCTGAGATGGTCGGACGCCCCAAGGAATTCGACGAGCGGCAAGCTCTGGACCGGGCCATGGAGGTCTTCTGGGTCCACGGCTACGAGGCCTCGAGCGTGCAGGATCTGCTGGACGCGATGGGCATCAACCGCGGCAGCATGTACGACACGTTCGGCGACAAGCACGCGTTGTTCACCGCCGCAATCGAGCATTACGGGGCGACCGTGATGTGCCACCTCGAGCAATCGCTCGCCGCCGAAGGTTCGCCGCTGGACAACATCCGCGAGGTGCTGACGCGGGCGGGCGGGGGCGGGAAGAAGACGGCCGAAGGCCGGTGCTGCGGATGCCTCGCCACGAACGCGATCGTGGAGCTTGCCCCGCACGATCCGAACGTGGCGCAGATGTCGCGCGATCTCCTCAAGCGCATCGAGAGGGCGTTCGCCAAGGCGCTGGAGCGGGCGCGGGGCGCCGGAGAGCTTTCCGATGACGCGGACACCCGCGCCCTCGCGAGGTTCCTGGTCACGACGCTCCAGGGGCTCGTGGTGATGGCCAAGGCCTCGACCGGCCGCGGTCCCGTCGTGCGGGATTCCGTGGAGGTTGCCCTCGCCGCGCTGGGTTGAGTTTTTTTCGGTCTGATTTGGAATGATTGTTCCAGAACAAGTGTTCATCAACGGGAAACGAGGAAACGAGCCATGATCACCACCGCCACCACCACCCGCGCCCCGATCGCCGTCCTCTACGAGAACGCGGACTGGATGGACGGTCTCTTCGCCGCCCTCGACGAGCGCGGCATCGCGTTCGACGCAATCGACCTCGCCGACGGGGCGTACATGATCGACGACCCCGGCGACTACCCGCTGGTGATCAACCGGGTCAGCCCCAGCGCCGACGCCCGCGGCAACGGATCGGCGATCGATCTGGCCCACGGCTGGCTCCGGACGCTGGAGCGCCGGGGCGCACGCGTGCTCAACGGCGCCGACGCGTTCCGGGTGGAGACCAGCAAGGTCGCTCAGTACCAGCTCATCCGCGACCTCGGGCTCCGCGTGCCCAGGACGGCGGTGTTCAACGGCCGCGCGTCGGTTCGGGCGCTTGCCGGCGACTTCCCGTTCCCCGCGATCCTCAAGCCCGACACGGGCGGATCCGGCGTCGGCATCCGGTTCGTCGGCAGCCGCCGTGAGCTGGAGCGTCTGCTCGACAACGAGCCGGAGCTGACGGAATCCGGCGCCGTCCTCCTGCTCCAGGAGTTCGTCTCCGCCCCCGATGGCACGGTGACCCGCATGGAGTTCGTTGGCGAGGAGCTGATGTACACGATGCGAGTGCGCCCCGTGAACACGTTCAACTTGTGCCCGGCCGACGGGTGCGAGCGCCCGCCCGCCGACGGCGACGACCAGGCCGAGGCCGACGCGCTCTTCGAGCACGCGCCGGACGTGAGCGACGAGGCCATCGCCGACGCCCGGGCGATCGTCCGAGCCGCCGGGCTCGACATCGGCGGCGTCGAGTACATCGAGACCGCCGACGGCCGACGCTGGTTCTACGACATCAACGCCACGTCCGTGTACCGATCCGACGTGTCCGCCGCCGCCGGCATCAACGCGATGGACCGGCTCGTCGATCTCATCGAGCAGGCGGCGCGCGTCCAGCGGCCCGCGCCCGCCTGCTGCCGCCGCGCCGCCTAGACGCCGGCATCCCGATACACCGCGATCCACACCTCACGCCAGGGAGCATCATCATGAAGACCGACACCATCCTCGAGCTCGACCGCGCCGAGTTTGCCCGCGAGGTTCTCCAGTCCGACCGTCCCGTCCTCGTCGACTTCTGGGCCGAGTGGTGCCAGCCGTGCCACATGCTCGCCCCGACCGTCGCGCAGATCGCCGAGCAGTACGACGATCGCATCAAGGTCGCCAAGGTGAACATCGACGATGCGCAGGAACTCGCCGTTGCCCACTCGATCAACTCGATCCCGACCGTGCTGATCTTCTCCGGCGGCGAGGTCACCGACCGCATCGTCGGCGTGCAGCCGATCACCGAGTACACCGCGGCTCTCGACGCCGCGCTCGCCTGATCCCTCCTCCGTCCTCCTTCCTCCGTCCTCCTCCCTCCGCGCGCAGGTCCCTCCGTCGTGCCCGTTTCGGGCGCTTCGGGGGGACCGGCCGCGCGCGTACCGATCAACCGTCGTCGCGAAGTCGCCGGCGGAGGCGAGGACGCTGCCGTCGGGCGAGAACCGGAGCACACGCACCCGCTGGTCGTGGCCCGGCAGGTCGTGGCGCGTGCCGCGCTGCCGGTCGATGATCGCGATCGTGTTCTCGGTCTGGAGCGCCGCGGCGAGGAAGCGCCCGTTTGGGCTGAACCGGAGGGACGGAATGCGCCCGCAGCCGAGCGCGATGGTCTCCACCATCTCGCCGTTCGTCGCATCCCGGATCTGCACCTCGCAACCTTCGGTGGCGTTGGCGATCACGCCGTCCGCGGCCGACCAGGTGATCGAGTTGAGCGCCACCTCGCCGCGCTGTGTCCAGATCGGCGTCGAGCGCGCCGGTTCCGCGAGCGACCAGAGGTGCATGGACCCGTCGTAGCTGCCGGACGCAACCAACGCGTCGGGGCCCGGGGCCAGCGAAGCCACCGCTTCCCGGTGAGCGTCGAATGCCCGAATCTCTTCGCCGGTCGCGACGTCTCGAACGCGCACCGCGTAGTCGCCGTCTCCACCGGCGAACATGAGCCGCCGGCCGTCGTCGCTGTAGTGCAGGTCGAAGACCGTCCCGGGCGTGTCCCACCGCGTGACGCCCGCGCGCTCGTTCATCTGCCAGAACTTGATCACCGGCTCCTGGGCTCCGGTGATCAGCTCTTCGCCGTCCGGCGTATACCACACCGCTCCGACCGGGGCGTCGTGACCGTGGAAGCGGCGGATGAGCCGACCGTCGGGAACCTCCCAGACGACCACGGTCTTGTCGTAGCTGGCGACGGCCAGCTCCCACGGTTCGGTGCGCGTCGGATGGAAGGCGAGCCCGTCGATCCAGCCCTTGGCGCGCTCGAGCTGCGCGACGATGGTGTCGTCGGCGAGGTCGATGATGTTGATGACGGTGCCGTCGGTGTCCGACGCGAGGAAGCGACCGTCGGGGCTGAACGCGACCATCCGGTTCGCCCGCCCGGGTTCGAAGAACCGCTCTCGCACCTGGCCCGTCGTCGCGTGGAACAGCGTCACCTGTCCCGTGTCGGTACCGAGCGCGACGAGATCGGCGACGCCGCTGATCGCGATCCCGTAGATGCGCTCACCCATGTCGTAACGCATGACCCGGGTGCGGTTCTCGACGTCCCACAGGAACGCGGAGTCGTCCACCGCCGTCAGGAGCCGCCCCGATGACCCGAACCGGCAGCGGCTCACCGCTCCGTCGTGCGCGAGCGTTCCGAGGTCGCGTCCGGTCTCGACCTCCCACAGCCGGACCATCCCGTCGACACCGGCGGTCGCGAGCACGCGGGAGTCCGGGCTGAAGCTTACGGATCGAGAGGAGATGGATTTGTCGTGCAGGATGCGACGGTGCAGTTCGCCGGAGCGCCGATCCAGGATGTCCGCCCACTCGTTGCCGGCGACCGCGAGCCACCGACCGCAGGGCGACAGGCCGAGACGATCCGAGCGCTCCGGCGCCACGGGGATCGAACGAACGCACGGCTCGTTGAAGTACAGCTCCCACAGCGCCCAGTAGGCGAGCCGGTCGCGCGTGTCGATGTCGCGGTCGAGGTCCTTCAGGTGCTCACCCCAGATGAGCCGCTCGGCGAGGGCCGTGTTGCCGGCCATGCCGATCGCCCGACCCCGCTCGACCATGCTGACGTGCAGCGCCTCGATCAACGTCTCCTTCTGCTCGGTGAGACGCCGGGCTTGCACGGCCGCGAAGACCGCGAACGCGGTGACGAGCACGACGAACGCCGCCACCGCGCCGAGCGGTCGGCGATGACGCCGCATCGTCTTGCGGAGCACGTACCACCCGCTGTCGGACTTCGCGAGGATCGGTTCGTGCTCCAGGTACCGCTCGACGTCACCGCGGAGGTCGGCCGCGGACTGGTACCGGCGATCGCGGTCCTTCGCCAGCGCCTTGAGCACGATGGTGTCCAGCTCGTCTCCGATCGAGGCCGCGACACCCGACGGTGGCGCCGGCGGCGCGGTGGTGATGCGGTGCAGCACGTCGACGACGTTGCCGCTCACGTCGTAGGCGTGGGCGCCGGTGAGCAGCCGGTAGAGGATCATGCCGAGGGCGTAGACGTCGCTGCGCGTGTCCGGAGCGTGCCCGGTGTCGGCGACCTGCTCCGGCGCGGCGTAGGCGAACGTGCCCATGAACGCGCCGGCGACGGTCAGCTCACGGCCGGCGGCGTCGCCGTGCGGATCGAGCAGCTTCGGTGTACCCGACTCGGTGACGAGGATGTTGCGTGGCTTGAGGTCGCGATGGATGACGAGGTTCTGATGGGCGTGCTCCACCGCCTCGCACGTCTTCGCGAACAGCTTCAGGCGGGCGGCGATGTCGAGCCGGTTCTGCTCGCAGTAGACGTCGATGGGCACGCCTTCGACGTACTCCATGATGAAGTACGGCTGCCCGTCGTCCGTCTCCCCGCCGTCCACGAGCCGCGCGATGTACGGATGGTCGAGCGTCGCGAGCACGTTTCGCTCCGTTCGGAAGCGCTGTCGCGTTTCCTCCCGGTGCGACGCGGACGATCCGAACAGGCGTCGCCGCACGAGCTTCACCGCGACCTGCTTCTCGAACGCGTCGTCGTCGCGCACCGCGAGGTAGACGGCGCCCATGCCGCCGGCGTCCACCGCCTCCGTCACGCGGTACGCGCCGAGACGGGTGCCGACGAGATCCGTCAGGTTCGCCCGCGGATCGAGATGGAGCAGACCCGAGGCCCCGCCGTGCGCCGGCTCGTCGAGGAACTCCGTCTCGCGCTCGTGCGCCGCGAGCAGCGACTGCACTTCCCGGCGCAGCTCCGAATCCTCCCCGGCCTGCCGCCAGACGAACGCCGACCGCTCCTCCGACGCCCGCTCCAGCGCCTCGGTGAACAACGCGTCGATCTCTTGCCAGCGTTCGCGGTTCATGGGGTGGAGGGAGGATCCGCCTCCTCCGCCAGCTCGCGCAGGAGGAACGCCCGCGCCGACTACTCGCCCGTCGGTTCGACGGACGTGCAGGTCGAGATCCTCGACCATGGCGCGGTCGTGGCCAGCTTCCCGCTCCCCGGCGGCCCGCAGGCGGTCCTCGGCACGCTCATCGCGGGTCCGGCCGGCCTTCACATCAACAAGTGCGGCAAGCTCGGCGGGCCGGCGCAACCCCCGTGCTTCGCGGTGTGCGCCGACGACCTGTTCACGTTCGACGCCGGGCCGCTCGGCACGTTCGTCGGCAACGAGTTGCGTCTGCTCTCGTTCCCGTTCGCGCCGGTGGAGCGTCTGTCGCGTCTGGACTTCATGATCTCCGGACCGCCGAACGTGACGCTCGCCGTCGACACGCCGACGACGGCGCCGCCGATCGTCGTGGCCGGCGGCCTGCCGGTGACCGGGCTCGGCGACGTCGACCTGAACCTCGCGCCGGACGGGCGTCTGACGGTCAGCAACATCGGGTCGTCGGGGTGCGACGGCGTGTCGATCGATCTCGGCGAGTCCGAGGGCGGCAGCGTGGCCGCGCAGGGCGTCGACTTCGCTCCCGACGTGTCAGCCACGATCGACATCTACGACGATCAGTGCCCGACCTGCCCCGATCCGACACTGTCGAGCCTGAGCATGACGGCGAGCCCGCTCGGCGAAGTCGTCGTGAGTCCGAGCTTCCCGTGCTGCCTGTCGCCGATCACGGTGACCGTGCTCGATCAACAGGGCAATCCGGTCGGGTCGTTCTCCATGGCGGAAGGAACGACGTTCACGGTGGCAGCGGGCGCCGGTGACATCGTCTCGTTGGGCAAGATCGTGGTGAAGAACAAGCAGGAGCCGTATCTCCAGCTCAAGCTCGCGAGCAGCACGGGCGGAGACGTGACGGTCGTGGATCCCAGCCTGGTGCCGTATGCGAACGCGGGCGGCCTCGTCATCTACTCCGGGCAGTGCAACCCCGATGGGTCCGTCGTGACGCGCATGTGCATGACGGCGGCGAACATCCCGTCGTTCGTCGTCGAATCGCTGGGCGTGGTCACGAGCGGCCTGGAGCACCGCGCGATCGACGGGGCGCGGTTCGAGGCACAGCTCGCGTGCGAGCACGAGACCGGCGTGCCGAGCTCGCGGCTGAAGATCTCCAACCTCGGCTCATCCGGCTGCGACGGCTATTCCATCGCGTACGAGGACGACGACGACGACGGTGACGGCCTGCCGGACGAGCGCAACCTCGTCGGCGCGTCGTTCGTCCTCGACAGCACGAACTCGCAGGACGATTCGGTGGTGCAGACGTTCTCCTGGCGGCAGGTTGGTGGACCGCCCGGCGCGCCCGATGACGAGATCGGGCGGACGGACTTCGATCTGGTCGCCGGCGGTCGCGCGATCGTTGCCTTCGCGCCCCAGTGGATCGATCCCGCCACCATGGACGTGGAGATCCTCGACGAGAACGACGTCGTGCTCGAGCAGCAGACGGGCGTGGCCGTGGGAACGGCGGCGGTGCTTCAGGGGAGCGAGCTGCCGGGCCGGTACGAGTTCGAGGTGCGCGTCGAGGACGAGGCCGACCTGCCAATCGTGAACAAGACGATCCTCAAGGCGTACTTCCAGACGGGACGGGCGCGGACGGTCGGCGGGAATCCGCATCCGACGAGCACGTCGGTCCGGGTCACCGTGCGCGGCGGCGGTGGCGCCGGCGGCGCGGTCTACCTGAGGGAAGGCCGGGTGTTCACGTCATCCTTCCTGACCACGCCGGCGCAGATCATGATCAGCGAGGAAGGCGTCAACGCCGCGCCGCCGCCACCGTGCCTGCCCGATCTCGACGGCTCCGGCGACGTCGGCTTCGGCGACATCCTCCAGATCATCGGCGCGTGGGGCCCGTGCTCCGGCGCCTGCCCGCAGGATCTCAGCGGCAACGGTCAGGTGGACTTCGCCGACATCCTGGTGGTGATCGGCTCGTGGGGGCCGTGCCCGATCTAGATCAGTCGTTGGTTACCGTGATTCGAATGGAGCCCGCGTTCCGCGCGGGTTCCCTTTTTGCCCCGTTCAGGTCAGCGAACCGAATTCGGGATGGCGGCGCAACCACTGGTGCGCCTCGGCACGCCGACGCTCCAACGTGCGTTTGGCGATGCCCGTGACGGACGCGACGCGGTCCATCGTCCACTCCCGAACATCACACAACAGGACGACCTCCGCCATGACCGGATCGTGCGCTTCGAGTTCGGCCAGGGTGCGGCCGACGACCTCGATGAGCTCCGAGGCGTCCGCGTCACCGTGGGCGGCGGGATCGGCGCCGGTATCGAGAGCCCGCTGCCGGCCGCCGCCGCGCTTGGCCGCGTAACGAGCCTTGACCCGCATTTCCCAGATGACCTCGGCGTTCTTGAACAACCGACATGGCGTTCACCCTGTAGATTGCGGTGAGTCTGCACCTCGAAGCACCGAATAAGCGAGGAACCCAATGGGTGAAGCA
>JAAELP010000160.1 GCA_024226535.1 Planctomycetota bacterium
AGCCTCCCGGCCTTCGGGCCGGGAGGCTCTTTTCGTCGGCACGAGAAACAGGACGAGGCGACCGAAGTGGGGGACTCTTGGACCCTTGGACGCTTCGGTCGCCGCACTTCCGGCCGCCCAAGGCGTCGACGGCGTGGATCGCCTTCGACCCGAACGCGCTCGCCAACGAGCTCGAGCCGATGGTGGCCGCGCTGCGCGGCGCGATCGACGCGGTCGAGCTCGAGCGTCGGGCGGCGGCGACCAGCCAGCAGGTGAAACGGGAGGCGATGGCCGAGAACGCTCTCTTTGATCGCGGCCAGCGGCCGGATCCTCTCGGGTTCTACCTGCTCGCTCGCCGGCCGGATCTGGCCAACCGGATCCGGCTGTCGCTGCCCCGCGTCAAGCCGGGATCGCAGAACGGCGATGACTCGTCGGGCGATGAGCCTGACGGCGACGCATCGAGCGTGGATCATCACACGCGAGGTCAGAATCGAAGCCGGGGTGGAACCGCACAGCATGCCCGTGCTGACGTTGAACGCGGACTTCCTGGACGATGACGAGATGCAGCTCTCCGTCTTCCTGCACGGGCAGGGCTACGACATTCGAACCGTCAAGACCACGATGATCTACACGCACGTCCTGAACCGCGGCGGAAAGGGGTAGCGAGCC
>JAAELP010000161.1 GCA_024226535.1 Planctomycetota bacterium
ACGTTCATCAGCGACGTGGACGGCAGCGTGCAGTACTTCGCCGTCAGGCCGATGCGCCCGGCGCGCGATGACGATCATGCGCACGAGCGCCCGGCGCTCTTCCTCACCCTGCACGGCGCCTCGGTCGAGGGCCGGCGGCAGGCTTCGGTGTACCGAGCCAAGACGTGGGGCCACGTCGTCGCTCCGACGAACCGCCGCCCGTTCGGGTTCGACTGGGAGGACTGGGGGCGCCTGGACGCGATGGAAGTCCTCGACCACGCGGAGCGTATCTTCGGGACCGACCCCGACCGCACGTTTCTCACCGGGCACTCGATGGGTGGACACGGCACGTGGCACCTCGGCGTGACGTTCCCGGGGCGATGGGCGGCGATCGGTCCCAGCGCCGGCTGGCGGAGCTTCTGGTCGTACTCCGGCGCCGCCCGCTACGAGGACGCGTCTGAAATCGAGGCCCTGCTCATGCGTCCCACGAACCCCAGCGACACCGTGCGGCTGTCGCGGAACTTCCTGCATCACGGGATCTACATCCTCCACGGCGACCAGGACGACAACGTGCCCGTCGCGCAGGCTCGGTTCATGAAGAAGCACCTCGCCGACTTCCACGACGACGTCGCCTACCACGAGGAGCGCGCCGCCGGTCACTGGTGGGGCGACCGGTGCTGCGACTGGGGGCCGATGTTCGAGTTCTTCGGCGCGCGGACGCGCCCCGCGCGGGACGCCGTCGACCACATCGAGTTCCACACCGCGAGCCCGGGAGTCTCGGCGTGGTCACGCTGGGTGGGCATCGAGCAGCAGACCGAGGCGCTCGAGTTCAGCTCGGTGACGATCGATCTCGACCGCGCCGCGCGGTCGTTCGTCGCGACCACCGACAACGTGGCGAGGCTGGCGATCGACCTCGATCACCTGGCGGCGGACGCGCCGGTCGAAGTCACGATCGACGGTCAGGCGCTTCCATCCGTGGCGTGGCCCGGGAAGGGG
>JAAELP010000162.1 GCA_024226535.1 Planctomycetota bacterium
GACGAAAAGCACCGTACTCACGCGAATCCCTGAGCCGTCAGACAGAACCTAGCAGGCTGTTGAGAACTCCGACGGCCCGACATCGGCGAGCTTCCGCCCTGAGCGCACCGTCGATTCTCGACGTATCACAGGGATATGCCTTCGAATCGCCGGTGCGCTCAGGGCGAAACCTCACTCGATCTCGGTCGCGCCGGAGTTCCTCAACAACCTGCTCGCAACCACGGAGCCCGCTGGGTAGGTCAGGTCGTCAGCCGGACCAGAGCACCACCAGCCGCAGCACCGCGAGCACGAGCAGCGGCGCGAGCGCGCCGGTGAGGCCGAGCACCATACGGCTCGAGCGCGCCATGCGCCCGATCCGGCGCCGCGAGACGAGCAGCCACGCCAGGGCGAGGCTCGCCGCCGAAAGCAGGCCGGTGACGGTGAGCAGCGTCCACCAGCGTGGCAGTTCGTTGGGCGAGACCATGCCTGCGCGGACGAGCGCCGCGCGCCCCGGTCGATCGAGCGCATCGTGGACGTACCCCAGCAGGTGCAGCATGGTGACGGTGAGCACGAGCATCGCCAGCGTCAGCCCGGCGAGCGCCGCGATCCACCAGAACATCCCGGCCGCGGGCCCCGCGACCTCCAGGTGCACGGGGGTCGCGCACTCGGGGCAGCGATCCGCCGCCGCCCCGCGCAGGTTGTATCCGCACGTGGGGCACGAGGCGTCCTGGTCATCGAGGAACGCCACGACCAGGCTGGAGGATCGCTCGGGCTCGCTCATACCGTGTGAGACGATAGCCGCTCGGTCCCCGGAACAGCGCGAAAGCCCCCCTCCCCGGATCCGAATAGGATGAAGGCGGATTCCGGGGGCACTGCAAGGGAGCCGCACCATGTACCTCGCGGGCACCTTCACCGAGATCATCGATCAGGGTTTGTTCGTGCCGTTCCTGGTCATCGGCGGCGGGCTTTGCATCGCCGCCCTGGCGATCATCTTCGGGACGATCAAGCACATCGCCGTCGCCAAGGAGCGCGAGCAGACCAAGCGCGAACTCTCCGCGTACGTCGCCGAAGGAACGCTCGATCCGGACAAGGCGGTCGCGATCCTCAAGGCCGATCGACCGCGGTGGGAAGTCGACAAGAGCGACCTCGCCTGAGCGACTGAGAACCGTGGATCGTGCGAGAACGCGAGCGCGACGTCGTTCGCGCTCGCGTCGTGATCAGTCCTCGGCGTGATCGACGGCGTCCACGATGATCGCCAGGGCGAACGGGATGCCGAGAAAGCAGATCATGCAGAAGAAGGTGAAGAACCCCAGCGCGAGCCGCTCGAGCGGGAACAGCAGCACGGCGAGGAATGCCGACGAGATCGCGAACACGGCGAGGAGGGCGATGCCCGCGCGCACCCCGGCTCCCTGCGGGCTGCGGATCCAGCCGGCCAGGGTCTGATCACGGTTCGGTGCGGGAGGCGTCGTCATCGTCTGCTCCTTGACTCGGGGAAGCCCCATTGGAATCGGCCGGACGGCCCGGGCCATGAGAATTCAAACACCCTTTTAGGGCCTGCTCAGCTACGATCAAGGCCTGATTGGGAGTTGGTGCCATGTTCAAGTCCGCGGGTTCGTGTCTCGTCTTCGGCGCCGTCCTTGCCTTCGGCGGGCTTCTGACCGCCGCCGAGGGCGGAGACCATCGTCCGGCGCTCGAGCAAGCCCAGAAGGAGGCGGCCGGGATCGCCCGCGACTACCGCACCGAACGCAGCGCCTATCGGCGCGCGGTGTCCAGGGCACGGCAGACCGGCGACCCGATCCCGCCCGACCCGGCGGTCGAGTTCGTGGCCCGCGCGAGGGCTTGGGTCACGGAGTATGCGGGAACCGACGCCGCGGTGCCCTTCCTGGCGTGGATCGTGACCACGACCGTCGAGGACGCCGACGCGCGGGCCGCCACCGAGGAGGCGATGGCCCGGTACGCCGACAGCGAGGCACTCCCGCCGCTCGTCGCCGCGATCACGCGAAGGTCCGGTGACTTCGGCGCCGAACGCACGCGGGTCTACCTCGATCGCATCCTCGCCGAGAACAAGCACGCCGAGGTCCAGGCGGAGGCGCTTCTCGCCCGGGCCAAGCTCTACTTCGCACGACGGCCGCTCGTGAAGAACGCTTCGAAGGCCGAACTGGACGCGGGCCGCGCGGATCTTCGACGCGGCCTCGAGCTTGCGACCGCCGTCGGCGGCAAGGGCGTGGGCCGCCAGCCCGTCGCTCCCAACCAGCCGCTGGTGGAGCGCGTCGACGGAGTGCTCTTCGAAGCGGAGCACCTCCAGATCGGCCACGTCGCGCCGGACATCATCGGCAAGGACCTCGACGGCGTGGAGTTCAGGCTCTCCGACTACCGCGGCAAGGTCGTGATGCTCGACTTCTGGGGACATTGGTGACCGCCTTGCCGAGCCATGTATGGCCACGAGCGGTCGCTCGTGCAGCAGATGGAAGACAAGCCCTTCGCGATCATCGGCGTCAACAGTGACCGGGACATGGAGAAGATCCGCAAGGTCTGCGAGACCGAGGATCTGAGCTGGCGCAGCTTCTGGAACGGGCCCGACGGAACACGCGGACCGATCGCCAAGCGCTGGAACGTCAGCTCGTGGCCGACGATCTACCTGCTCGACCACGAGGGCGTGATCCACGCCAAGAACCTCCGCGGCGCGCAGCTCGACGC
>JAAELP010000163.1 GCA_024226535.1 Planctomycetota bacterium
ACAACGGAACAGGTCTGCCCGGAATACGCGAAAACGGCCTGTATTACCTGCTGACCCTGAAAGAACCCGCAGCATGGGTCACAGGCACCATCCTGTCCGGCAGCACACCGGCTGAAAAAGCTCTTGCGGAAACAGACAGGTTTCCGTTTGTCAGCCTGACAGACACGGAAAACACTTCTTACACACTGCCTGTTCCCCTGAACACTGAAACCTCTGTCACAGGCGCCGATCTCATGCACGGGCAGAGCGTGACCGAAACAGTCACGCTGACCACTCAGGATGAAGTATCTGTCCTTGATCTGGTACTTGCCCCTGTCACATTTTCAGTCGTTCCCCCGACAGTCCCTGAAAACGGCAGCACCGGCATACATCTGTCAGCCCCGGTAACCGTGACTTTCTCACGGAAAATATCTGCCGAATCAGTTGACACGGACAGTTTCGGACTTTATCATGATTCGGCTGCCGCCTCCGGAACCGTCACAGTTTCCCCTGACGGGCTTTCCGCAGTGTTCCGTCCTTCCGCTCCCCTGGAACAGAGCACTGTTTACACGGCAGTTCTGACCGC
>JAAELP010000164.1 GCA_024226535.1 Planctomycetota bacterium
AGGAGAACGCAATCGTCGTTGAGCTGCGTCACGTACGTTCCCAACGCGCCGCGCAGCCCCATGTTGAGCGCCTCCACGAACCCGCCTCGACCGCCTTGCACGATCTGCCGGACGGACCGACCCGCGAGTGCCTGCTCTGTCGCTTCGTCGCCGGCCACCGTCACACAGACGACCTCGTGCGGGACGTGCACGGTCGACTCGATCGAGTCGAGACACCGCGCGAGCGCCTCCGGGCGCTCGTACGTCGGCACGACGACCGAAACCAACGGCCCCTCCGCGCCTTCGTGCCCTCGTGTCGTCGTGCCTTGCTCCGCCATCACCGGTCCACCACCATGATGTCCTCCAGCGGCTTGCGCCGGATGTCCGGGACCGTGCAGTCGTCGGCGGGATAGCCGACCGGGAGCAGCAGGTAGGGGCGCTCGTAGTCGGGGCGCCCGAGAATCGAGCCGAGGAACTTCATCGGGCTGGGCGTGTGCGTGAGCGTGACGAGGCCCGCGAGGTGGATGGCGGTGATCAGCATCCCGCAGGCGATGCCGACGGACTCGTTGACGTAGTAGACCTGGTCCGACGCCCGACCCGCGCGGAGATCGCGCATCATCTTGAAGACGACGATGAGCCACGGCGCCGTCTCGAGGAACGGCTTGTTCTGGTCGGTGCCGAGCGGGAAGAGATCGTCGAGCCACTCCTCGTTGGCGCGGCGGGCGTAGAACTCTCGCTCCTCGGTCTCCGCCGCCTCGCGGATCTCCCGCTTGAGCGCCGGATCCTGCACGGCGACGAACCGCCAAGGCTGCTTGTTCGCTCCGCTCGGGGCCGTGCCCGCGGCGGCGATGATGCGCTCGATGACGTCGCGCGTCACCGGGCGGTCGGAGAAGTCGCGAACCGACCGGCGCCGCTCCATGATCTCGCGGAAGTGTTCGGCGGACTCGGCCGGGGGAAGGTCCGGGCGGTGTGGCTCGTACGGGACGAAGGCGGGAGGTCGGCTGTTCATCACGTGGTTCGGGGCAGGCGTCTGGAAGCGGTTAGGATCCGAAAGCCGGGGCCGGTCCCCGGCGACGTGGGAGCTCCGGATGAAGCAGTGTACGGTTGGGATCGCGCTCGTCGCCAGCATGCTGGTCACTCTGGCCGCGGCGGGGGCGAACCCCGACTCGCGGAACGGGGCGACGTGGTACTGGCGGGCGATCGATCGCCTCGACCGGATCGACCGGCGGGACTGGGAGATCATCGATCGCTACCGCGCCGATCCGTCGGCGGGGCCGACGAACGAGCTTCGCGCGGTGCTGGCGCGCTCGGGTCCGATGCTGGAGCTGTTCCGGCGCGGGACGCGCCAGCCCTACGCGGACTTCGACCTCGACTGGAGCCAGGGCTTCGAGCTGCGCCTGCCGCACCTCGGCCGGCTTCGCAAGATCACGCGGGTGGCCCAGGCCGACGCGCTCGTGCACCTCGCCGACGGCAACGGCGCCGGCGCCGCCATGCGCATTGCCTCGATCTACGGCCTCGCCGACCACTTCGAGAGCGATCGCATCATGATCAGCTCGCTCTTGGGCCGGGCGATCTTCGACACCGCCGAGGAGACGGCGCAGGCGGGCTTCGATCGCGCGGTGTTCGACAAGCTGTCGGCGGAGACGCTGCTCCGGGCCGTGCGCCGGATCGACTCCGGCGATCCCTTCGGGTTTGTCGAGTCGGTGGCGGGGGAGCAGGAGATGGCCGTCTCGTGGATCGGCGACCGCTTCGCGGCCCAGGAGGACCGCGCGGACATGCTCGATGCGTTCTGGCTCGATCCCGATCCGGAGATGTCCGAGCAGATCGGGGCGATGACCGACGAGGAGTTCGTCGAAGGTCTCGAAACGTACGACCGGATGATGGACCGGATCGTGCTCGCCTTCGAGAACCCGGACATGGAGGCGGGCCGCGCTGCGCGGGTGGAGATCGAGAAGGAGCTGGAGGCCGGGGAGCACGGGCTGCTCGCCCGGATCTTCACGCCCGCGTTCACGTTCGTCCACGACCAGATGAAGGACGCGCGGGAGCACGTGCGCGTCCGCCGCGAGATGCTCGAGGGGATCGTGCAGGGGGAGATCGCGCTCCAGCAGCACGCGAACGCGGCGTGGTACTACGCCCGCGCCTTCGAGAAGCTCCGCGGGGAGCCGCCTTTCCCGTTGGACGAACTCTTCGCCGTCGCGATCGACGAAGCGCGACCGATCGGCGATCGCCTCGCCGCGCGGCTCGACACCTCGACGCCGGTGGTGGACCTGCTCCGCGAGGGCTCGGTGCTCGCGCGGTGCGACTTCAGCGGGCTCCGGCCGCGCGGGATGCAGCGGCTGTGCCCCGACGACCTCGCGGGCATGCGCGA
>JAAELP010000165.1 GCA_024226535.1 Planctomycetota bacterium
CCCCTCACGGAGTATCTCGTCCAGTCCGAGGACGGCGCCCGGCCCCAGGGCCGGGGCGGCAAGGGACGGCTCGACATCCGGACCACGGCCCGGAATGGCCGCGTGGCCTGCGTCCGGGGCGTGCGCGAGGACGATTCGCTCGTCTTCATCAGCGAGGGCGGCATGGTCGTGCGCGTGGCCGCGGAGTCGATCTCGCGCATGGGACGCAATACCCAGGGCGTGCGCGTCGTGAACCTCAAGGCGGGCGACCGCCTGATCTCGGCGGCGCGGGTCATGGAATCGGACGCATCGCCGGCCGAGACCACCGCGTCCCAGGAGTGAGCCATGCCCATCAACGAGTGGTCCGACACGATCCTCATCGCGATCCTGCACGATGAGCCAGCGTTCTCGGAGGACATGGAGACGCTCATGGGGCGGCTCGAGGAGCCCGACGCGTCATTGCCCCACGTCGTGCTGAACATCGAGAACGTCACGTACATGAACTCGTCCAACATCGCGCAACTCCTCAAGGTGCGCAAACGACTCATCGACGGCGGCTCTCGGCTGCGTCTGTGCGCGATCAACGATCAGATCTGGGGGATCATGCTCGCGACCGGGCTCGACTCCGTGTTCGACTTCACCGAGGACGTGAGCACGGCGATCGCGTCGCTGCAGATCCAGTGAACAGACCATGCTGAAGGTCCGCAGACCCGATCACGAATCGCGTATCGAGATCATGCCGTTGATCGACGTGATCTTCCTGCTGCTGACGTTCTTCATCTACGCAATGGTGATGATGATCCGCGCCGAGCTCCTGCCCATCGAGATGCAGGCGTTCGCCTCCGGCGAGCCGGCGAAGCCCGCGCCGGCGGTCACGGTGAGCATCGACGAGCAAGGCAAGCTCTTCGTGGACCGCGATCCGATCAAGGCCGATGCCATCATCGAGCGGCTCCAGGATGCGAAGCGTCGCGATCCCGACACGGTGATCTACGTCGCCTCCGAGGCCAAGGGCTCGACCGACCGGCTGCCGATCTTCCTCGATCTCTACGACCGCCTCGCCCTCGCCGGCCTCGATATCAAGCTCGTCGGCAAGCCCAAGGAAGAGGGCGAGTAACCACGGGCGCGGGCTCGACATAGAATGCGACCATGTTCCGCGAGCGTTCGCGCATGCCGGTGCTCCTCGGGTTCGTCGTGTCGCTCGTCATGCACACGGCGCTCATCCTGCCGATGCTCATGGTGGCGATGACACGCCCCGGGCGCGTGCTGGAGATGCCGGCGCGGTTCGATCCCGAAGACTTCCGCCAGCCGCCGGAGGACACCCCTTCGCCGGACGAGACGCCGCTGGGCATCGACGCGGACACGTCGTCGACGATGACCTGGGTCGGCGCCGAGGAGTACGAGGAGCATCTCGCGAAGCTCGCGGAGGTCGAGCAGGCCGCGTTCGCGGAGGCGCCACCGGCCGGCGGTATGCCCGAGCAGGCGCCGGCGCAGCCCGTCGAGGAGCAGGTGGTCGAGGCGACCTCGCCGGAGCCCGAGGCCGAGCCGGTCGAACCGCTCGCGTCTCCTCTCTCCGAGGCGGACCTCGTGGCGATCAACGACGTGGTCGATCGTCTGCGCGCGGCGCCGATGCCGAAGGACGGCGACGATGCGAGCGGCGAAGAAGAGGATCGGCGCGACGAGCCGCGCCCCATCGACGAGGCGCTTCGCAAGCTCGCCGAATCCCTCGACAAGGCCGTCGAGGCGCAGAAGCAGAAGGAGCAGCAGCCCGCGCCGCCCTCCCCGACCGGGCCGACGCCCACACCGTCGGAGACCGACGGCAAGGAACCGGAAGAGGAGCCCCTTCCCGGCGAGCCCGCCGAAAGGGACACTCCGGCGACGAGCATCATCGAGGTCCCGCTCGACCAGTTGAGGCTCGGCAGGCCGATCGCCCGGAAGGGCCTGGAGCTGCTTCCGAAACGGCCGCGCTTCACCACACTCACGCTGCTGTCGGCCTCACCATGCAATCCGCACGTGGAGATCGAGTTCGGCGCCAACGGCGTGCCCGCGAACTGCACGATCCTGCGTACGTCGTGCGATCAGCGCATCGATCACGGGATCGAGAGCAGCCTCTACCGGTGGCGAGCCAAGGGCAAGGACATCCAGAATCTCGCCGAGGGCGAGACGCTCAAGGTGCGGTTGACGATCCTGCTGAACAAGCGGGCGCGCAGGTAGTCCGCCCCTCACCCGGCTCGCTGGCGCTCGCCGACCTCTCCCCGCGGCGGGGAGAGGTGGGAAACCCCTCTCCCTCCGGGAGAGGACAGCTTCGCGCAGCGAAGCAGGTGAGGGCGGACCGCCGTGCACCATCGCCCCGCTCTAGCGCTCGAGCCGGTCCTTCCACGTCTGCACGCGCGGGTGGTCGGTCAGGACGTAGCTGAGCGGGGTCACCGTGATGCACCGCTCGAGCAGGGCCTCGACGTCCGACTCCGGCGTGGTGTGCGTGAACTCCATGCCGCTGCCGCTCGCCCAGTAGTAGACCTGCCCGTACGGGCTGACGCGGCGCTCGTAGGAGTCGCGCCCGGGGGCGGCGTTCATCTCGACGACGCGCATCGGCGGCATCGGGGCGTCGGCGGTTTCGGTGCGCGGAACGTTGATGTTCACCACGCCGTGGTTGTCGAGCTGATGCTCCAGCACGCGATCGATGGCGGCTCGCGCAATCTCCGCGCCCCGGCGGTACGATGTCCGGCTCTTATCACCCAGGTGCAGGCTCACCGCGATCGCCGGCACGCCGAGGAACGCCGACTCCATGGCGGCGCCGACGGTGCCGGAGTAGAGGATGTTGATCCCCACGTTCGCCCCGGCGTTCATACCGCTGAGGGTCAGGTCCGGCTGCGAGCCGGGGCCGAAACGATCCGGCCAGAGTTCCTTGAGCGCGAGCTTGACGCAGTCGGCGGGCCGGCCCTCGACGGCGATGCCCTTCATCCGGTCCGAGACCACGACCTCCTCGGCCATCAACGGTGCGGTGTACGTGATGCCGTGGCTCGTCGCCGACTGCACGTCCGCGGGGGCGACGACGAGACACTCGCCGAGGTCCTGCACCGCGTCGTACAACGCCTCGATTCCAGGAGCGTCGATGCCGTCGTCGTTGGTGAGGAGGAAGCGCATCAGTCCTCCAGCGGCTCCGCCTCGATGTTCGCCGCCTCGCCCGCGAGCTTCTTCTGCACGTAGCGTTTCACCCACGACTCGAACGATCGGCCCGCCGCGGTGTCGCGGCCGGTGACCTCGACCGTGGCGACGTCGGCCAGCGGTATCGTGACGCGGTCGCCGCCGTCGTCCGGAAGCACGCGCAACGTCGCGTCGCCGCCGCCGCCGTCGGTGCAATCGAAGACGTATCCGACGACCGTGGTCTCGTCGGTGCGCGTGATCGTGACGTCTCCGCGATAGTCGACGACGGCGGGGATCGCCTCCCGCAGGGCCGCCGGGTCATCTCCACGAACACGGAGCCCCCGCTGCGCGTTGCCAGCCGCCATCTACGGCACCAGCTCCCGGCCCGTCGCCGGATCCATCAGCTTCCAGTGGAGTTCCTTGGCGATCCGCATGATCACCTGCCAGGCGATCTCCTCCTCGATGAGCGTGAGCAGCATCTGGGTCACCGGGTCGCCGGGAGGAAGCTCGATGCGGATGCCCGGTCCGAAGAGGACCTCGTCGTCATCGCTCGTCTGCGGCGCGGTGTTCAGGTCGGCGAGGCGTCCCACGACGTCGGCGCGGGCGCCGAGCGGCGCGAGCCCGTCACCGGAGGGTTCCTGGCGAGAGAGAATGACAAGCTGATGGCTGCTCACATCGAGTCTCAAGGGGCGCTCCCGGCCGTTCGACGGGATCGCATCTTACTCGCCCCCCGGCGATTCCGCCTCGTCCGCGGGATCCGGAGCGTCGAGAAGGTCGACGACGGTATCCACGAGCCGCTGGAGGGAGACGGGCTTGACGAGATACGCGTCGACGCCGAGAGCCTTTGCATAGGCCATGTGCCGCTTGCCCTGGTTCGCGGTGATCATGACGACGACGGGCGGGGCCGGCGCCTCCATGATCTTCTCGAGCACGAGAAAGCCCGACCGCTTCGGGAGCATCATGTCCAGCACGACCGCGTCCGGGCCCGTCGCGTTCACCATGTGCACGGCGGCGTTGCCATCGGTGACGGTGGTCGTGGTCGCTCCCTCGGCGCGCATCACGACATCGATGCTGCCGAGGATGTCCTCGTCATCGTCGACGATGAGGATGTTGCGGGACTCGAGCCGCAGTGAGGCCATACGCGGATACTCCAACGCGAAGTGTATGCCGCGCCCGGCTCCTCACGCGACTTCGTGGTGGTCGGGGTCTTCCGAGAGCGCGACGAGGCGATCGAGTTCTTCCTGGGTCATCCACGGCAGCGCCTCGAGGCGTCGTCGGAGCACGGCGGGGAACGGCCGGCCGAGCCGCTCGTGCTTCGGTCGGCTCTTCCAGCGCCGATGCAGCCACAGGTACTGCTCCGGGGCGCGACGCACCATCTGTTCCATCGCCCGGTTGAAGCGCGCGGTGATGTAGTAGAGCGGGTCCGGCTGACCCTCCCAGTCATCGGGATCGATGACGTCGGTGATCTCCATCGCGTAGCGCATGCGGCCACCGAGCCGACGGCCGTGCGCGGCCACGATGGGCACGTGGTAACGCATCGCGAGCAGCCCGATCGACTTGTAGCTCGACGCGAGACGGCCGAAGAACGGAACGAAGAGCCCCTGCTCCCCCGCGTTCTGGTCGGCGATGAAGCCGAGCCGGCCGCCGGCGCGGAGGATCTCCTGGATCTCGGGCGACGCGCCGAACTTCGTGATGATTCGCAGGCCCCGGGCTTCCCGGTGCTCGAGGAGCCAGCGGTTCACGAGCGGGTTGTCGAGCGGCCGCGCGAGCGCGTTCAGCGAGTAACCGAGCATCGACAGGCCGTAGCCGAGCAACTCCCAGTTGCCGCAGTGACCGGTGATGAAGATCGCGGGCCGGCCGTGCAGCAGGTCGTCGAGCACACGGGGAACGTTGTGCAGTCCGAAGTAGCGCGGCCACGTCTCGGGGGTGATCAGACGCGGGGCCGCGAAGGCGTCGACGAGGAAGAGCTGGAACATGTGCTGGAGCGAGCGCTCGGCGGTCTGCTTCACCCGAGCCTCCGGCCACTCGGGGAAGCTCATCGCGATGTTCCGCTCGGTCCGCTCGCGCCGGCGCCGGTTGGTGTGATAGAACACCGACCCCACGACCCGCGCCGTGTGGAGGTTCTGCTCCACGTCGAAGCACTGGAGAAAACCGGCCAGACCGCGCACCGCGAGGTACTGGGACCAGTTGACGATGGCGGATTCGCTGCGTGCCATGGAGAACCGCCGGCGCCCGGTGTCAGCCGTCGGCTCGTTCCTACCGGTTCGTGCGTCCGATGAGCACGAAGAACCGGTTCGCGTTGAGCACCGGGATCTGCGCCTCGCTCGCCCGCTTGAACAGCTCCTCGTACTTGAGCCGTGCGGCGCGCTTGTCGACCCAGATCCGGGTCTGCGCGTCGGTGGCGTTCGGGGGCAGAGCGGCGGGCATCGGGGGCATTGCGCCGAGCACGAGGAAGTCGAGGTCGCCGGGGAGTTCGTCGCCTTCGACGATCTCGCCGCCCCACTTCATGACGAGGCTCGAGAGGTGGTCGGCCTCGGCCTTGGTCGGTCGCCCGTCGCCGTCCACGTCGAACTTGCCGTGGATCATGAACTTGAAGCGGTAGTCCGGGTCGTAGATCGCGTTGGCGACGACGTTGTTGCGAACGACGGGCCGGCCCGGCACCGTGCGTGTCAGCTTGCAGGTGGCGGTGGAGTCGGCCACCTTGACCACCTGGAGGCTCGCCTTGCCACGCGGCAGCACGCCCGTACGCTCGTCGACGCGGATCGACGCCGCGTCGTCGTAGACCTCGAACGTCATGCCGAGCACGATGCGATCGTTCTTGCCGCGGTTGATGTAGACCTGCTCCTGACCGGGATCGACGTCGATGATGAAGCCGTCCACGAGGAGATCGGGCCGCGTGGCCTTGGTGCGGATCTTGTCGAAGATCGCCTCGTACTCGTCGACCCGCGACCGCATGAGCACCAGCTCCTGGTTGACGCCGTCGAGCTCCTCCTGGAGGTCGTCGACTTCCATCCGCCGCTGCTCGTCGCACCGCTCGACGCGGGCGTTCATGTCCTCGATCGCCTCGACCACGTTGTTGCCGTAGGACTGGGCGTACTCGCGATAGACCTGGATCTCCCGCGTCGCCTGCTCCATCTCGCGGGTGTGGTTCTCCTTCAACTGGTTGACCTGGGCCTGCTTCTCGGCCAGCTCTTCGTCGCGGTCCTCGAGCTGGGTGTCCTGCCCCTCGATCCGAACCTCCGCCTGCCGAAGCTGGCGGCGCGTCTGCTCGAGCACGCCGCGGACGACGTCGTCGTCGCCGACGCCGAGCCCGGCGAACTCGGCCTGCACCTGCGCGAGATCCGTGCCGACCTCGCCGTTGAAGAACCGCATCGCGTTCTCGTAGCGCTTGTTCAGGTACTGCGAGACGCTCTGAGCGTTCGCCCCCGCCTCGCGCTCGAAGCCCTTGTACGCGTCGGTAGCCCGCTGCGGGGCTCGCACGTACGTCGCGAGGTCGTCGACCGCCGACTGCCGCTCCTTGAGGGCCTGCGTCTTGCCCGCGTAGAAGATGATCGACAGGATCAGCAGGAAGACCGTGGTCAGGACGAACACCACGAGCGCGACGATTACACCGGTTCCGGCACCACTTCGAACGGCCACGGGCGTGCCTCCAAACGGGTTCAGAGTCGATCAGCCCCCCCGGAATAAACACCACGGGCCCGCCCCCAGCAGACCCGTTCCGACCAGTGTCGCGACCCCCGGGGCCCCGGTCAAGGGGCCCGCACGCGACGAGCAGCGATGGTAGGGCACGAATCGTGGGAATCCGGGGCATGGCTGCCGAAGGGCACCGGGGTCACTTCACGACCGCCAGGAGATCCTCGACACTCCAATCCCCGCCTTGGACCCATCGCAAGTGTCCTCGGACTCCCAGCGCCAATCGAGCCGACGACCCATCTGCGATCGGGGATTGGGCGTCGGGGGATCGGGCGTAGGGAGTCGGACGACACTTTCGATGGGACGATGGCGCGGATTGGAGGATGAAGCGCTCGTCATCCGTAGCCCGACTGAGGTTCCCGGCCGATTCACGGCTGCCCTACAGCTTCGTCGCCCGCAGCACCTCGGGGATCGTCGTCACGCCCTGGCGCACTTTCTTGAAGCCGGCCACGCGGAGCACTTCCAGATCGCCGGCTTCGACGGCGGCCTGCGCGATGCGTCGCGCGTCGGCGTTCTTCATGACGAGGTCGCGGATGTGCTCGGTCATCGTGAGCAGCTCGTAGATGCCGACGCGGCCGCGGTAGCCGGAGTTGCGGCATTCGCGGCAGCCTTTGCCGACGTAGAGCGGCGTGTCGGGGTCCGGGGTGAAGTCGCCGGGGAGGTCGGCGGGGTCGGGATCGATCTCGTGCCTGCACTCCGGGCAGATGGTGCGCACGAGACGCTGGGCGACGACGCCGTCGACGGAGCTGGTCACGAGGAACGGCTCGACGCCCATGTCGAGCAGACGCGTCATCGCGCCGGCGGCGTCGTTGGTGTGGAGCGTCGAGAACACGAGGTGGCCGGTGAGCGAGGCGCGGACGGCGGCCTCGGCGGTTTCGAGGTCGCGGATCTCGCCGATCATGAGCACGTCGGGGTCGTGACGCAGCACGCTGCGCAGGCCCGCGGCGAAGTCGAGGCCGACCTTGCGGTTCACCTGGATCTGGTTCACGCCGGCGACGTGGTACTCGACCGGGTCCTCGACGGTGATCACCTTGACCTCGTCGGAGACGATGCGCGCGAGCGACGCGTAGAGGGTCGTCGACTTGCCGGAGCCCGTCGGACCGGTGGCGAGGAGGATCCCGTGCGGGCGGGCGATCAGCTCGTCCCATTGCGCGAGCAGCCCCGCGTCCATCCCGAGCGAGTCGAGCTCGAACATCGCCTGGCTCTTGCGCAAGATGCGCAGCACGATGCCCTCGCCGAAGAGCATCGGGATGACCGACACGCGCAGGTCGAACTCCTCGCCCTTCTGCCGGATCGAGATCCGCCCGTCCTGCGGCTTGCGCTTCTCGGCGATGTTCAGGTTCGCCATGATCTTCATGCGGCTGATGATCGCGTTGCGGAAGCGGTTGACCGTGGGGGGAACGCCGGCGTGGGTGAGGATGCCATCCACGCGGTAGCGGATGCAGAGCTGATCTTCGTAGGGCTCGATGTGGACGTCGGTCGCCCGCTCGCGGATCGCCTCGATGAGCAGGTCGTTGACGAGCCGGATGACGCTCGCCTCCTGGGCCTGCTCGATCTCGTCGGCGGCGGCGCTGTCGGCTCCCTCGATCTCGGCGATCGGATCGTCGCCGGCCAGCTCGTCGAGCGTGTCGCCTGCGACGCCGTAGTGGGCGCGGATGAACTTGCGCAGATCCTGCTCGTCGGCGAGCACCAGCTCGATGCCCAGCCCCGTGAGCAGCCGCAGCTCGTCGAACGCGGTCAGCTCGAAGGGGTCGCAGGTGGCGACGCGGAGGGTGCCGTTGCGTTTCTCCAGCGGCACGCAACGTTGCTTGAACACGAGCTTTGCGGGAAGCAGCCGCAGCACCTCCGCGTCGACGTCCACCGCCCCGAGGTCCACGATCGGCATCGCGAACTGCTGGCCGATCGCCTCCAGGACCTGCTCGCTGGTCACGAACCCCAGCCGAACGAGCAGGTGATCGAGCCGCTCGCCGGTGCGATTCTGCTCGGCGATCGCCCGCGCGAGCTGCTCGTCGGAGATGAGCCCGCGCTCGACCAGGATGGTTCCGATACCCACGTCGTCATTGTACCGGCGCCGGTGCGCACGGCCGCGGGGAAGTGCCCCCCCAACACGAATGATCCCTCCCCCGCACGGGCCTGACTGGGCGGCCCCGTGGACCTAGAATCCCCGCCCCCCCCCGGCCTCGTCGAGCCGGGGCGGGAACCGCCATCCCAACCCCACGGTTGCGAACCCGGAGGTGCGAACAGCCATGATCCAGCCCCACCACGTGCACGAGACGCTCCTGCGCTACCAGCTCGTCGACGGTTACGACATCGTCTTCGATCTCGACGAATCGCACGGCGCATGGATTCGCGATGAGAAGACCGGCGCCGAGTTCCTCGACGCCTTCACGTGTTTCGCCTCGTGGCCTGTGGGCTACAACCACCCGATGCTCATGGACGAGGCGTTCCAGGCCGAGATGACGCGCTGCGCTCGCACGAAGCTCGCCAACAGCGACCTCTACACGACGGAGATGGCGTCGTTCGTCGACGCCTTCGGCACCTACGTGACGCCGGACGGCTACCCATACCACTTCTGGGTCGCCGGCGGCGCGCTCGCGGTCGAGAACGCGATCAAGACGGCCTTCGACTGGAAGGCGCGGAAGCTCGGGCGCACCAGCTTCGACGCCGACGTGAACGACCTCGTGATCCTGCACTTCAAGGACGCGTTCCACGGACGGTCGGGGTACACGCTGAGCCTGACGAACACGCTGCCGGACAAGATCGGTCTCTTCCCGAAGTTCGACTGGCCACGCGTGCACAACCCCGCGATCGAGCTCGACCTCGACGGGAACATCTCCAACGACATCGAGGCCGAGGAGCGGCGGGCCTGCCAGGAGATCGAGGCCGCGTTCCGGAAGCACCCGAAGAAGATCGCCGCGATCCTCATCGAGCCCATGCAGGGCGAGGGCGGCGACAACCACTTCCGCCCGGAGTTCCTCGCGCGTCTGCGCGAGTACGCCCAGGCCGAGGAGTGCCTGCTCGTCTACGACGAGGTCCAGACCGGCTTCTTCGGCACGGGCAAGCCGTGGTTCTGGCAGTACGTGGACGTCGCGCCGGACGTCGTCGCGTTCGGCAAGAAGACGCAGGTGTGCGGCGTCTACGCTTCGAAGCGCCTCGACGAGGTCGAGGACCACGTCTTCCGCAAGTCCAGCCGCATCAACTCCACATGGGGCGGCAACCTCGTGGACATGGTGCGCTGCCGTCGTTTCATCGAGATCATCCGCGCCGAGAACCTCGCCGAGAACATCACCGAGATGGGCGAACGCACCCTCGCCGGGCTCCGCACCATCGCCCGCGAGTCGGGCGCGTTCAGCAACGTCCGCGGCGTCGGGTCGCTCATTGCGTTCACGTTCGAAGACCATGACACGCGCACCCGGATGCTCGAAGCGCTCTACGACAAACGCGTACTCGCCCTGCCGAGCGGCGACACGTCGATCCGATTCCGGCTCCCGCTCGTGATCAACGCCGACGAGGTGGACGAACTGCTGACGCGGTTGACGACGTGCATTCCGGCGGCGGTCGGCGCATAGAGACTGGGCTAGCGCGGAGGACCGCGGAGAGCCGCGGTTCTCCGTGTCAAACCCCAGAGTGCAACTACGCCCGCGCGCGGAACAGGCCCAACGATGCCGTGTGGCCGTGGAGGAAGGACTGGTCCCCGACCGGGCCGATCTCTCCGGCGGCGAAGAAGCCGGCGACCGGGACCGACCCCAGGCGTTCATCGATGATCGTGACGTCGTGGTGGGGCACGCCGAAGAGGCGCTTGCCGCGGCCGTTGCAGGTGAAGAGCAAACCGGCGAACGGCGGCGCGCGCAGCTCCTGCGCGTCGAGCAGGAGCTGGAGATCCTCGGCGGCGGTCACCGCATCGCGGGCGTGGAACTGAACGGTCTGTCCCAGCCGCGGGATGTCGCCGACGATGACGCCTCGCTTCTTGCGGTCGAAGCCGAGCAGGCTGCGCACGAGGAAGTCGCCGCGACCGAACGGGCGCCGACGCTCGTCGATCACGTGCCCGAGGAGCAAGCCCTTCTGGAGCAGCTCGCGTTCCGACTCGCTCAGTTCCGAGGCGATCTCCTGGAGCACGTCGAACGCCGGGCGCCCGCCGAGCTCGAGCACGACGTTGCCGTTCGTCTTCGTCACGACCAACGGGGTGCCGATCGGCCGACACCCCTGGCTGACGACGAAGTCGACCTCGATGTCGCCGGCGATGGTGACGCCGATCACTCCGGCCGTCGTGACGCGCTCGTTGATGATGAGCGTGTTCTGCCCGGACTGGCTCGCGCCGGATGCCATGCCGCCGATGACGGGCACGGCCCGATCGGGGCCGCCGCATCCGGTGACCGCCGGGAGCAGCCGCGTGATCGGCGTGCTGAACGGATCGCCGAGGAGGATCGTCGTGCGGAAGTCCTCGCCGAAGCCGATGCGCTCCGCCACCGCGGCGGGGCTGGCGAGGGCGACGGGGTCGTCCGGCGTGCTCGTCCACGGCGCGAGGCGCACGCCGGGCAGACGCATCGACATCGCGCTCAGGCCCGCGACGCCCTCCATCTCCTGAGCCGATCCGAGCACACCTTCGGCCGTCACGGCGAGCACGATGCTCGGATCGAGCGTGCGCCGGATCGTGCTCACCGCATCCGGCAGCGCCGCGCGGTGGTGATAGCTGGCGAAGACGAGCACGAGATCGCACCCGTCTGACAAGGTGTCGGCCAGCTCGTCGCCGACCTCCGTGGCCGCCGTGCGCGTGTCGAGGTGACCGCTGATCGCGCTGGCGGCGACACAAGTACCGTTCTTCGATCCTTCCGGAGGCACGCAGGGATCGTAGATCACCACGGCCTATCGTGCGCGCCCAGCGGTACAATCCGCTCCCCATGACCTCGCCGGACGCCACGAACACCGCCCGCCTGATCGACGCGCTCCACGCCGCGCTGAACGCCCTGCGGAGCCTCCAGCGCGACGACGGCCACTTCTGCGCAGAGCTCGAGGGCGACTCGATCCTGGGCAGCGAGTACCTCCTGATGAAGTTCATCCTCGGGCAGGAGCGCGAGCCCATGGCTTCCGGCGCGCCGGGGCGAGAGACGCTGGAGCGGATCGCCCGGCACCTCCGGCGGCAGCAGCGCCCCGACGGCGAGTGGGGCCAGTACCCGGGCTCCGGCATCGACGTCAGCGCCACGGTGAAGGCGTACCTCGCGCTCAAGCTCATGGGCGACGATCCCGGCGCCGCGCACATGCGGCAGGCGCGCGACGCCGTGCTCGACGCGGGCGGGGCCGAGCAGTGCAACAGCTTCACCAACTTCTACCTCGCGTGCCTCGGGCAGGTCGGTTGGGACGCCGTGCCCGCGATCCCGCCGGAGATCATCCTGCTCCCACGGTGGTCCTACTTCCACATGATGAAGGTCAGCGCGTGGACGCGGACGATGATCCTGCCACTGTCGCTGGTGGTGACGCTGCGCCCGCGGCGCTCGATCGCGCCCGAACTCGGCATCGAGGAACTCTACCTCGACGCCGACCGCCGCCACCGCCTCTGGAACCGCGCCGGCACGCCGCGACCGTGGTGGCTCGTGTTCCGCGGGATCGATCGAGCGCTCAAGGTCGCGCAGCGTCTGGGGATCACCCCGCTGAGACGCCTGGCGATCCGCCGGGCGGAAGCGTGGATCCTCGAACGCGCGGGCCAGGACGGCCCGGCGGCGACGGACGGGCTCGGCGCGATCTTCCCGCCGATGGTCTATCTCCAGATCGCCCTGAAGGCGCTGGGCTACCGGCGCGACCACCCCGTCCTCCGACGCGCCGAGCGCGAACTCGATGCGTTCTTCATCGACGACGGCGACGCGATCCGCATCCAGCCGTGCTTCAGCCCCGTCTGGGACACCGGGATCGCGCTCAAGGCGATGACCGATTGCGGTCTCGACGCGCGTGACGAACCCGTACGCCGCGCCGCCGACTGGCTCGTCGGGCGCGAGGTGCGCCACGCCGGCGACTGGACGAGCAACGTCGCCCACGGCACGCGCCCCGGCGGCTGGTGCTTCGAGTACCACAACGCGTGGTACCCCGACGTGGACGACACCGCGATGGTTTCGATGGCCCTGCGGCGCGCCGGCTCGCGCCGCGCGGCCGACGCCGCCCGGCGCGGCGTGCGCTGGATGCTCGCCTTCCAGAACGACGACGGCGGCTGGGCCGCGTTCGACCGGACGACGCACCGCCAGGTTCTCGAGTACGTCCCGTTCGCCGACCACAACGCGATGCAGGATCCGTCGTGTCCGGACATCACCGGCCGCGTGCTGGAGTGCCTGTCGTGGCATGGCTACACCGTCGCCGACGAGCCGGTGCGCCGGGCGATCGAGTACATCCGCTCGCGCCAGGAGCCGGAGGGATGCTTCTTCGGCCGCTGGGGTGTGAACTACCTCTACGGCACGTGGCAGGCGGTCGTCGGTCCGCTGCGGTGCGGGGTCGAGCGCGACCGGGAGTGGATCGTCCGCGCCGGCCACTGGCTCAAGCAGGTGCAGCACGACGACGGCGCGTTCGGCGAATCCGCCGACAGCTACCTCGATCCCGACCTCAAGGGAATCGGACCGGCCACGGCGTCACAGACCGCGTGGGCGGCGATGACGCTCCAGGAGATCTTCGGCCGCGACGACCCCGACCTCCACCGCGCCATCGACTGGCTCGCGCGCACGCAGCTCACGCCGGAGCAGGCCGCCGATCCGATCGCGAACCCCGACGGCGATCCCGCCGGCTCGTGGCGCGAGACCCAGTTCACGGGGACCGGCTTCCCGCGTGTCTTCTACCTTCGCTATCACCTCTACCGTCTCTACTTTCCGCTCATGGCGATCGGCCGGTTCCTGGGCGAGTCGGGGCACGTCGAGCCGCTGGCGCGGACGGTCAAGGTGCTGCCGAAGATCGGCGGGGCCGGGGTCCGCAAGACCAACGGTCGCTCCCGCGTGATGAGCCCGCTGCCACCGGTGGCCCCCCGGCCGGGAAAATAGACAGAAACCACGGGCAATCGAGTGCCGTTTCGTCCATACTGGCCGTCGGCGAAACCGAAGCAGGAGACCCCGGCAATGGACAGGACTTGGATACCCGGCGCTGCCCGGTCGGCGGTCACCACGGTGACGGTCGCCTTCATCTGCGCGACGGCCCGAGGCGAGGTGCGCGACGTCCAGATCAAGGAAGTCGACACGAGCACCGGTGTCGTGACGCTGTTCAACTACGGATCGACCGACCAGCCGCTGAGCACCTACCGGATCTGCACGGCGGATGACAACGAGCAACTGCGATACTCCACGGGCGGTCTCGCCGGGTTCACGATCGAGGCGGGGACCGAGTTCAGGATTCACTGGAACAACGACGCCCCCGGGACCGACCCCGCCAACGAGATCAACGTCGCGGCGCTCAACGGATCCCACGCCGGTCCACTCGACAACGGACCGTTCGGCCTGGCGATCTATCACGCGACGCCCTTCGGCACGCCCGCGAACATGGCCGACTACGTGCAGTGGACCGACAGCCTCTCCAACCCGGCCAACACGACCGCCGACGCCCGCGCCCCCACGGCCTCCTCGGGCGGCCTCTGGAGCAGCACGACCGACTGGGTCGTGACCGATCCCGAGACGACGGCGATCACCTTCACCGGCGACCCCGGCGGTGACCCGCACGACTCCGACGACTACGAGACCGACGGCGGCGAACTTCCCTGCCCCGGCGACGTGAACGGCTCGGGCGACGTCGGCTTCGGAGACATCCTCGACATCATCGGCGCCTGGGGCGGCTGCGGAAGCTGCCCTCAGGACGTGGACGGCAACGGGATCGTCGGCTTCTCCGACATTCTGCAGGTCATCGCCATGTGGGGTGAGTGCCCGCCGTAGCGAGCAGCTTCACTCCATCGGCATCGGCAGCACCAACCTCGGGAACCGCTTCGCCTCCTCCGGCGTCATGCTCGGGTTCTCGAAGCTGATCCCCATCAGACGGGTGAGCACGTCGTAGACGTCGGTGTGGTGCAGCACGCCGCGGAGCGCTTCGCTCCCGGGCCCGATCGCCAGCAGCAGCACGAGATCGGACGTGTGCGTCGCGCCCGTCCAGCCGACACCGGTCGTGTTGCTGACGAACTGCCCGAGCGCGGCGAACACCGACGCGTGTCCCACGCCGAGGGCGGGAACCGGGCGACCCATGAGCCCCTGGAGGACGAGCGACGCCTCCGCAGTGGTCAGCGTGACGCCGGCGGTGTCGCGGAACCGGTCGACGAGCGCCAACTGCGGTCGCCAGGCCGGCCCGGCCAGGCGCGCATCCTCGATGAACACCTCCATCGTGCGCTCGAACGAGCCGCGGATCCGCGCGAGGCGCTCGAACGACGCCGGGCTATCGACGTAGCCGGGCCCCATGCCCATCAGCCCGGGGTTGCCCACCCCGTGATCGGTCGTGACGACGACGAGCGTCTCGCCGTCGTGCCGCGCGAACTCGACGATCTCGCCGATGCAGTCGTCGAACTCGAGCTGCTCCCAGAGCATCGCCGCCGCGTCGTTGGCGTGCGCGGCGTGATCGACCCGCGCGCCCTCGACCTGGAGCAGGAACCCGTGCTCCGACGTTCGCAGACGCTCCAGCGCCGCCCGCATCATCTCGGCGAGACGTGGAGGCCTGGGGCCGACGTGCAGGTCGTTGACGACGTCGAGACGGTACGGGGCGTGGCTGTCGGAGAAGATGCCGAGCAGGCGCCCGTCGGCGGGAGCGCGCTGGAGCTCGTCCGCCGTGCGGCAGACCGCGTAACCCCGCGCGCGGTAGTCGGCGTAGACGTCCCGGCCGTCAGGCCGGTGCTCGGCGGCGAAGAACGGATGCCCCCCGCCGAGGACGACGTCGGCGACGTCCATGAACTGCGTGGCGATACCGAACTCGTCGGCGCGATCCGTCGAGGTCGCCCCGAACGCAGCGGGGGTCGCGTGCGTGATCGTGGCGGTGGTGACGAGCCCGACGGTGCGCCCCGTATCTCGCGTGAGCACGCCGATCGGCGTCAGACGCGTCCCGTCGGGCAGCATGTTGATCGACCCGTTGCGGACACGCGAGCCCGTCGCCCACGCCGTCGCCGCCGCCGCCGAATCCGTCACCATCGACTCCAGCGGCTCGGTGCGAAGCAGGCCGCGGACGGTCTCCGGCTCGGCGGCGAGCGTTTCCCAGTGCGTGCCGACGCCGCGGACGAGACGCGAGAACGGCTCGGCCATCGTCGGCACGCCGGTGCTCATGCCGTCGGCCACGAGGAAGATGACGTTGCGGACACCGGACGCCTTCGGCGGCACTGGCTGCGCGTGCGCCCGCGGGTCGGGCCAGGCCCCGACGAGCGGCACGGCGAGCCCGCCCTTGAGAACGGTGCGTCGGGAGATGGCGGGGTCTTTCTTCATCGGCAGCCTTGCATCGTATGGTCTCCGGTCAGAACGGGCACGCCGCCTCGAAGGTCACGCGTTCGGCCGTCGAGGGATGGACCACCGTCAGCGTCCACGCGTGCAGCATCAGCCGGTCGGCGAGCGCGAGCGCCTCCGGCGGGGCGTAGAGGTCGTCGCCCAGGATGGGGTGGCCGAGTTCCCGGAGGTGGAGGCGAAGCTGGTGGGAGCGGCCCGTCTGGGGCCGAAGCTCCAGACGCGTGCGATCCGCTCCGCGCTCGAGGACGCGCCACCGGGTCAGGCTCGGGCGCCCCCGGTCGAAGTCGACCATCTGGCGGGGAGGACGGTCGAGGTCCTTGCGTATCGGCAGGTCGATCACGCCCTCGTCGTCGGCGACCACGCCCCAGGCGACGGCGACGTATCGCTTGGAGACGATGCGATCCTGGAACTGCACGCTCAGGGCGCGGTGAGCCTCCGCGTCGCGGGCCATCACGATCACGCCCGACGTGTCGCGGTCGAGGCGGTGGACGATCCGCGCGCCGGGGTAGGCGGCGGCGACGCGGGCCGCGAGGCAGTCGGCCTTCTCGGGACCGATTCCGGGGACCGACAGGAGCCCGGACGGCTTGTCCAGCGCGATGAGGCGTTCGTCGAGGTGGATGATGGGAGGGACGGGCACGGGCACGCGATGTCGCGATATTATGGCGGGATGAAATTTCCTGGTTGGATAGCGATGGCGGTCGTGCTCGGTGGCTGTGCGGCGGGACCGGAGGAGATGCCGGCGACGACGCACCCGGGCGCCGGGACGGAACCGTGGCGCGAGGCCGAGGCGGGGAAGCTCGATAACCACGTCCAGCTCACGTTCGCGGATCGCTTCGTCCGCGCGGGTGAGGCGTACTTCTCGCCCGGCGACCGGATGGTGATCTTCCAGGCGATCGAGCAGCCGCCTCCGGGCGTGGAGCCCTCGGCGCACTACCAGATGTACGTCGCCGATCTCGTGCGCGACCGGGCCGGGCGCATCACCGGCATCGACCGGATCACCCAGCTCAGTCCGCCGGGCTCGTCGAACACCTGCGGGTGGTTCCACCCGACGAAGAAGGACCACGTGATCTTCGGCTCGACCATCGCGCCGCCGGCGGCGCCGGCGAAGGCCGGGTACCAGCGCGAGGGCGGCAAGTACGTCTGGCAGTTCCCGAAGGAGATGACGATCGTCGAGTGCGATCTCACCCGGGCCGACGGCACCGCGCGAACGCTGCGACCGCTCGTGGAAGATCCGAACGCCTACCTCGCCGAGTGCGCGCTGAACGCCGACGGCAGCAAGCTCGTCTACTGCCGGCGCGTGGAGTCGGAAGGTGCGCTCGGCGGCGATCTCGTCATCCGCGATCTCCGCACGGGCCGCGACACCGTGGTCGCTGACAACGACGGCTACGACGGCGGGCCGTTCTTCTCGCCGGACGGACGAAGCATCTGCTACCGATCGGACCGCCAGGGCAACGACCTGCTCCAGGTGTTCGTCGGCGACCTCTCCTTTGACGGGCGAGGACGCGTGACCGGTCTCGCCCGCGAGCACCAGCTCACCGACAACGAGCACGTGAACTGGGCGCCATACTGGCATCCCAGCGGCCGCCATCTCATCTACACCACGAGCGAGCTGGGGCACCGAAATTACGAGGTGTTCGCGATCGACGCCCCGGACGACCGAGGGCGGTCGGGCAACCACCGCCGCGTCACCCACGCGGACGGCTTCGACGGCCTGCCCGTCTTCAACGCCGACGCCTCGCTCATGATGTGGACGAGCCAGCGTGACGAGGGGCGGACGAGCCAGATCTGGCTGGCGGAGTTTGTGATGGACCTCGACTCGGCGCCCTAGACTCCCGGCATGTTCGAGGCCATCGACCATCGCCGATACCTGATCCCCTTCCGCTCCGCCCTGCTTCCGCAGGTCTTCACCGACACGCTCGTGATCGGCAGCGGCGCGGCCGGGCTCCGCGCGGCGGCCGCCGCGGCGGAAGGCGGTGAGGTCATCGTTCTCGCGAAGGGCGCGCTGGACATGTCGTCCACGGCGTGGGCGCAAGGCGGCATCGCGGCGGCGTGCGGCCCCGACGACACCGTCGACCTGCACTTCGAGGACACGATCCGCGCGGGAGCGGGGCTGTGTGCCCCGGAGGCCGTGCGCGTGCTCGTCGACGAGGCCCCGGGGATCATCGACGAGCTGATCGCGCACGGCATGCGGTTCGACCGCGATGAGACCGGTCGGCCGGCCCTCGGGCGCGAGGGGGCGCACAGCGTCAACCGCGTCCACCATACCGACGGGGCCGCCACGGGTCGGGAACTGGTGCGCTGCCTGGCCAACTGGGTCGCCGGGCTCGACGTCGTGCGCGTGTTCGACGGCTGCTTCGCGCTGGACCTGCTCACCATCGGCGCCGGGCGCGATCGCGTCGACGGGCGTGTCGCGGGGGCGATCACGTTCCACGAGCAGTTCGGGCTCCAGATCGTCTGGGCGCGCACGACGATCCTCGCCTGCGGCGGCGCGGGCCAGGTGTACCGGGAGACGACGAACCCCAAGACCGCCACCGGCGACGGGCTCGCGATGGCGTACCGCGCCGGCGCCGAGCTCGCCGATCTGGAGTTCATGCAGTTCCACCCGACGACGCTCTACGTCGCGGGCGCGGAGCGGGCGCTCATCAGCGAGGCCGTACGCGGCGAGGGCGCTCACCTGCTCGACCACGAGGGCGTGCGGTTCATGCCCGAGTACCACGAGCTGGGCGAGCTGGCCCCGCGCGACGTCGTGAGCCGCGCGATGGAGGACCGCCTGGCCGCCACCGACGCGCCGTCGGTCTTCCTCGACGTCCGTCACCTCGGAGAACGCTTCGCGAAACGCTTCCCCACGCTGGCGGCGGAGCTGGCCCTGTTCGATATCGAGCCGGCTCGCGACCTGATCCCCGTCCGGCCCTCGGCGCACTACACGATCGGCGGCGCGTGGACCGACCTGGAGGGGCGCACGACCATGCCCGGGCTGCTCGCCACCGGCGAGACGGCGTGTCTCGGCCTGCACGGCGCCAACCGGCTCGCCAGCAACAGCCTGCTCGACACGCTCGTGTTCGGGCGGCGGGCGGGACGGCTGGCCGCGAGCGTGGCGGGGCCTCCCGTCGCCCCGGCTCGGATCGTCAGCGACATCGACACCACGAGCCGCGCCGAGCTGGACCTCGACGACGTTCGCTCCAGCCTGCGCAGCGTGATGTGGCGCAACGTCGGTATCCGGCGCGACGGCACGAAGCTCGGCGACGTCGAGGAGATGTTCGAGTTCTGGGCGCGCTACACCATGGACAAGATCTTCGACGAGATCGCGGGGTGGGAGCTTCAGAACCTGCTCACCGTCGGAGCGATCCTCACGAGGGCCGCGCGGGCCCGCTGCGAATCGCGCGGCACGCACGAGCGGAGCGATCATCCCGGTCCTGCCGCGGAACCCCCGGCGCACGTCGGATGGCGTCGTGGCTGCGGGCAGCCGATCCTGCACCCGGCCGATATCGGCGTGAAGACGGGCGAGGAGCAGCCCGCATGAGACTCGTGGCGCCCGAGCGCGTCACGGCGGCGCTGGCGGTGGTCGCAACGGTGATGCTGGCCGCGGGGTGCCAGCCCTACCGGGTCGAGTACCACAAACGCCCCGCCTACTACCAACGTCTCGTGGAGGGTCCGCTCCCGGATCGCGTCACGCTCGATGATGGCACGGTCATCGTGTACCACGCGGAACCCAAGGGGATGGTCAACCTCGGCGCGAGCGAAGAGGTCGAAGGGGAAGAGACCGACGATCCGCGTCAGTTCCGGATCCGCGAGGAGCGAGAGAGCGGCGAGGTCATCCTGCGCGCGATCATGCCCGAGCACGTGGTCGCCAACACGCTGCACTGCCTGCGGATCGAGGAGTACGAGGTGCTCTGGGAGCAGCTCGTGGCGGAGCGAACGAAGCGCGACTACGAGGCGAACGGCAAGGGAGTCGAGGAGTTCGCCGCGTTCTGTCGCGAGCACCGCATCGAGCTGGCGAAGATGCTCAACCGCATGCGGATCGGCTTCGCCACGCACGAGGTCGTTGTCGAGAGGAAGGGCAACAACATCATCGAGTGCCGCTTCTGGCCACAGGTGGCGGTGCTCTTCCGCTTCAAGCGCGTCGCCATGGAGCGCGAAGGCGTGTTCATGAAGCTGGTGCTCATCTACTAGAAATGGGGTCGGGTCTGACTTTCGATAATCAGACCCGACCCCATTTGGTCGTCAGTGGGTTCGACGCCGTTTTCTAGGCGTTCGCCGTTTCCTCGGGCTTGGGCGACACCGGCTGGTCGCCGCCGCCGCCACCGTCGTCGTCGTCGTCGGAGGGGCCGTCGTCCTTCTCCTCGGGCAACGCCTCGGAGGTGAAGTACAGGTTCTCCGCATCATCCTTGCGGGTGACGAGGATCTTGATGCCCGCCTTGAACTCGCCGCTGAGCAGCGACTCGGCGAGCGGATCCTCGATGAAGGAGCTGATCGCACGACGCAGGGGTCGCGCGCCGAAGTCGGGGTTGTAGCCCTTCCCGATGAGGAAGTCCTTGGCGACTTTGTCCAGCTCGAGCGACATGCCCTTCGCCTCGAGACGCATGCGGACCTTGGCCAGCTCGATCTCGATGATCGAGTAGAGGTCGTCCTTGACGAGCGGACGGAAGACGATGATTTCGTCGAGACGGTTGATGAACTCCGGACGGAAGAACTTCTCGCACTCGGAGAGCAGCGAGGTCTTGACCGATTCGTAATCCTGGACATCCTCGCGGGTGCCGAATCCGAAGCCCGCGCCACCCTTGATGAGGTCGGCGCCGATGTTGCTCGTCATGATGAGGACGACGTTCTTGAAGTCGACGTGGCGCCCGAACGAATCGGTGAGCCGGCCTTCCTCCATGATCTGGAGCAGCATGTTGAAGACGTCCGGATGCGCCTTCTCGACCTCGTCGAGCAGCACGACCGAGTACGGCCGGCGCCGGATGCGCTCCGTGAGCTGGCCGCCCTCCTCGTACCCGACGTATCCCGGCGGGGCGCCGATGAGACGCGAGACGTTGTGCTTCTCCATGTACTCGGACATGTCGAGGTAGATCAACGCGTCCGCGTCACCGAACATGAACTCCGCCAGCGCCTTGGCGAGCAGCGTCTTGCCGACGCCGGAGGGGCCGATGAAGATGAACGAGCCCATCGGGCGGTTCGGATCCTTGAGGCCGCTGCGCGCCTTGCGGATCGCCTTGGCCACGGCCTTGACCGCCTCGTCCTGGCTGACCACCATCTTGTGCAGCTCGTCCTCGAGGTTGAGCAGCCGCTCGGACTCCTCCTTCTCGAGACGCGTGAGCGGCACACCGGTCATCTTGCTGACGACCTCGGCGATGACCTCTTCGTCGACGACGCCGCCGACCTCGTTCATGCGCTCACGCCACTCCTGCTGGAGCTTCTCCTTCTCCTTGCGCAGACGCTCGGCCTTGTCGCGCAGCTCCGCGGCCTTCTCGTAATCGGCGCCCTTGACCGCCTCGTCCTTCTTGATCGAGAGCAGCTCGATCTCCTCCTCGAGGTTGGCGAGGTCCGGGGGCTTGGTCATGCTCTTGAGCCGGACGCGAGCGCCCGCCTCGTCGATGACGTCGATCGACTTGTCCGGCTGCACGCGGCCGGGGATGTACCGACCGGACAGCTCCACCGCCGACGAGAGCGCCTCGTCGGTGATCGTCACGCGGTGGTGATCGGCGTACCGTTGGCGCAGACCCTTGAGGATCTCGACCGTCTGCGTCGCCGACGGCGGCTCCACCGGAATCGACTGGAACCGTCGTTCCAGGGCCGCGTCCTTCTCGATGTACTTGCGGTACTCGTCGAAGGTCGTCGCGCCGATGCACTGGATCTCGCCGCGGCTCAGGGCCGGCTTGAGCACGTTGGACGCGTCGATCGCGCCCTCGGCCCCGCCCGCCCCGACGAGCGTGTGCAGCTCGTCGATGAACAGGATCACGTTCTTCGCGCGGCGCACCTCGTTCATGACCGCCTTGATGCGCTCCTCGAACTGGCCGCGGTACTTCGTGCCGGCGACCATCATGGCGAGGTCGAGCACGACGAGCCGGCGGTCGTGCAGGATGTCCGGCACGTCCTGGCTGACGATCTTCTGCGCGAGCCCCTCGACGATGGCCGTCTTGCCGACGCCCGCCTCGCCGAGCAGCACAGGGTTATTCTTGGTGCGTCGACAGAGCACCTGGATGAGACGCTCGATCTCGTCCTGGCGACCGATCACCGGATCCAGCTCGGAGCTCTTGGCCAGCTCGGTGAGGTCGCGCCCGAAACTGTCGAGGGCCGGGGTCTTGCTCTTGCCGCGCCGCGCGGCCGTCCCGGGCTCCCCCCCGCCGCCGGGCTCGACGGCCTCCGGCCCCTCTTCCTGCTCGACGCCCGCGCCCAGGAGGTTGAGGACCTCCTCGCGGACCTCTTCGAGCTTGAGGCCGAGGTTCATGAGGACCTGCGCGGCCACGCCGTCCTGCTCGCGGAGCAGGCCGAGCAGCAGGTGCTCGGTGCCGACGTAGTTGTGGTTGAGGCTCCGCGCCTCCTCGATGGCGTACTCGATGACCTTCTTGGCCCGCGGCGTCTGCGGGAGCTTGCCCATCGTCACCATGTCGGGGCCGCTCTTCACGAGCTTCTCGACCTCGAGGCGCACCTTGCGCAGATCGATGTCGAGGTTCTTGAGCACGTTCGCACCGACACCGGACCCTTCCTTGACGAGCCCGAGCAGGATGTGCTCCGTTCCGATGTACTCGTGGTTGAAGCGCTGCGCCTCCTGATTGGCGAGCGCCATGACCTTGCGAGCGCGATCGGTCAGCCGTTCGAACATCATTCATCTCCCGAGGCCGGCTCGCGAAGAAGCGAGTGCGGCCCGATAAGTCTCCGGAACGCCCAACTCTAGCGAGGCGCGGTCGCTCCTTCTACAGGCTTCGGCGGCCAGGACAGAGTCGTTGCAACGGACGTACCATTCTCATCGACCCCCCATCGGACCAGAATGATAAATTCCGGTCTTCCGGACCGGATCGGAGGCCGCCCCCTTCCTGATGAGCATGTTCCGGTATGCCATTCTGACAGTCGCGTTCTGCCTGGGCACCGTGAGCGGCGCCGGGCACGGCGTCGATGCGAGCCTGACGCCGACGTTCCCGGACACGGCGTCGATCGCGGTTCCGCCTCCTGCGAACGCGCCGGAGAAGAACCCGGACGCGTTCGAGCCGATTCAGGTCCGATTCCGACTGGCGGACGGCGTGCGCGTCACCGGCGAGTTGACCGGCTGGGACGACGACGGCATCGACGGCTCCTTCGCCCGCCGCGCGTGGACGGAGATCCACTACGACGACACCTGGAAGCTCTACCGGCGTCTCATGGATCGATCGGCGCCGCTGGCGTGGGTCGACCTCGGGCGCACGCTCCTGATCGTCGCCCTCGACCAGACCGACGCCCGCGCCCTCGCGGACCGCGCGTTCCGAGAGGCGGGGAAGCTCGCACCGAACGACCCCGTCGTCACCACGGCGATCGAGAACGCCCGCATCGAGGCCGACGACGAACGGCGGCTGCGAGATCGCATCCGCACCGCGGCCGAGGCCCAGCGGCTGCACACCGAATCGCCGGAGGCGCGGACGTGGACCCCGCGCCCCTGGCCGAAGCTCGACACCGACGAGCAGCAGGCCGCCGTCCAGTCGATGCGTGCCGACGCCACCGACATCCTCGAACGCGCGGGGCTGACGCTGGAGCCGGTGGAGACGAAGTTCTTCCTGTTCTACTCCGACATGAATCGGCGCGAGGCGCAGAAGTGGGCGCGGCAGCTCGACGAGATGTACGACCGCCTCGCGGCTCGCTTCGAGCTGCCGAAGACCGAGAACATCTTCTGGGGTAAGGCGGTGATCTTCGTCTTCAAGAGCCGCGATCGCTTCCGGCTCGTCGAGGCCGAGGCGTTCGGGCAGCTGGCCGCCGACTGGGCGGACGGGCTCTGCCATCCCGTCGGCCCCAAGGTCTTCGTCAACTTCTACCGCCAGCGACCGGACGAGGTCTTCGCGGCGATCCTCGTCCACGAGACCGTGCACGGGTTCATGCACCGCTACAAGACCCCCTACCGCCTGCCCACGTGGGCGAACGAGGGCTTCGCCGACTACCTCGCGTCAGTGCTGTTCCGCAACTCGCCAATCGACCTCGAGCGGCGCCGCCAGGGCGTGCGCTTCGTGCGTCGCGGCGGCGACGTGAACGCGGTGCTGGACTGGCGCTACGGCGACGACTCCTGGCCCGGACCGGGTCGGGTCGGCTACAACGTCGGCTATCTGATGGTGGAGCTGATGATCCGCGATCGCCCCCGCGCGTTCGGCGCGTGGGTCGACGCGATCAAGGAAGGCAAGGACTGGGAGCAGGCGCTGGAGGAGGACTTCGGCGTGACGCGCGCCCAGCTCGTCGAGACCTTCGTGCGGTTCTATCGCGTGAACGATTAGCAGGTTGTTGAGGAACTCGGGCGTCAGCTGAGTGCGGTGCTTCTCGGGGTGGCAAGGAGCCGAACCGACGCCGTATTTGAACGATACAGCGAGGTTCGGCGACGCCGTCCACCGCGAGAATGATCGTGCTCAGGCGGCGTCCGAGTTTCTCAACAGCCTGTTAGGGCGATCCAGGCTCCGGCGGCTTGGGGAGCGCCGCCTCCGCGGCGGCCAACTCGGTCAGCAACCGGTCGATCTCCACCTTCCTTTGTTCGCCGGCAATCATGCGGTGGTATTCGAGGCGCTCTCGGGCGTGGATCCAGCCTCGTCGGGTGTTGAACACGGCTTGGTCGTTCCCCGCGACGGCTGTGGCGATGTTGTCATCGACGAACGGTCGCTCCGGGGCATCAACGGACAGGCCTGCAAGCTCCTCTCGCATGCCGGCCACGATGCGCGTCGAAAGCTGCGTCACGTCCACGATCGAACGACGCTGCCTCTCGAAGATGCGTCGCTCGCGTTCGAGCATGGCGGCCCCGTGCCTCTCGAAGAACTGCTCCCGACTCGTCGATGAGAACGCCTCGATGGAGATGATCCGCTGGTCCAAGTCGACCCACTCAACGTGAACGAGGCAGTCGGCGCCCAGGCGTACATCGGCCGGCAGGACCGCCTCGACGACGGCGAAGTACCGTTCGGGGGAAACGCGTGCAAGATCCACCGATCCCTCGACACGGGCGAAGAGGAAACTGGCCTTGGTCGGTTGCAGTCTTCCCAACGTGTAGTTCTCGCTCACCAGAAACTGGAGTTGCGGCTGCGCTTGACCGTCGTCCGACGCGCGGAACGTGACGCCGACGAGCTTCCCGTGATAGAAGTGGTCCGTGAAGACGTCACCGAAGCACGTGCCGGTCGATGCGAACGCGACGATGATCGCCGAAAGGAATCGCTGCATTGTTGGCTCCGGGATTCGTGGCCTGGTCGTGACGGTGCGTGAGTCTAGGCCCTGCACCGGAGCAGCAGAGGCTCCATCGCTCTCACAAGGAAGTCCGGACGCGAACATGGAACCCGGGAAGGCAGGGTGCCGTGGTCTTGCCCGCAGGCAAGGCCGCGCGCCCGAGGCGCCCGACAACGCGGCCTTGGCTGCGCCAAGACCACGGCACCCGCTGTTCTGCTTCTCCGTGTCAAACCAGAGTCAACGTGCGCCCGTCACGCGGAGCTCGCCCCGCGTCACTCGCGCACGCACCCCTCCGCCAGCTCCACGACCCGGTCGGCGCGCTCCGCGATGCTCTGATCGTGGGTGACCATAACGATCGTCAGGCCGTCGCGGTGCTGCTGCTGGAGCAGCTCGAGGATCTCGGCGCCGGTCTTCTGGTCGAGGTTCCCCGTGGGCTCGTCGGCGAGGAGGACGTCCGGCTCGTTCATGAGCGCCCGGGCGATCGCGACCCGCTGGCGTTCGCCGCCGGAGAGTTCGCGCGGTCGGTGACGAAGACGATGACCGAGGCCGAACGCGTCGAGCAGCGCCGACGCGCGCTCGCGCAGTTCGCCGCGCCGCGCCCAGTACTGCCACCGCCAGAGCCCGACGAGCGCCGGCAGCATCGTGTTCTCCAGCACGTTCAGCTCGGGGAGCAGGTGATAGAACTGGAAGACGAACCCGATCGACCGGTTCCGGTAGCGGTTGCGGCCGCGACG
>JAAELP010000166.1 GCA_024226535.1 Planctomycetota bacterium
TAGTGGTGTCCGCCAAACATCTTGTAACATATCGACGGACCTCGCCGCCGCTGGCTGCGTTGCCGCTCCTCGACGTATCCATGGATATGCCAGCGTCGCGTCGCCTTGCCAGCGACGACGATCTCGCGCCGATAAGTCACAAGCTGTTTGGCGGACACCACTAGCGCTCGGTCCCGATGGCGGGTACGCGGGGCGCGATCCAGCGCAGGGGCGAGCGCGGCGCGCGGATCACCTCGGGCTCGGCGGGAAGCCCCTCGGCGAGGTTCGCGAGCTGCTCGATCGGGTAACCGGCATCCAGCATGCCCCGGAGCGGGACGGCGACCGTCTTGCCTTCCTCGAGCAGCCGCTTGGACTTGAGGAACCGCCACTGCTGGAGGTTGTACACGGGGAAGCTCGGGTGGGGCCGGATCACGAGGTGCACCGCGCGGCCACCGGCGTCCACGATCTCCTGCTCCTGCATGTGGTTCTCGGGATGCTGCCGAGCGTTGTCCCACAGCCACTCCTCGGCGACGACGCCGTACCCGAGGAACTGGTCGCTCGACCA
>JAAELP010000167.1 GCA_024226535.1 Planctomycetota bacterium
TTGACGTTGACGAACAGCTTGACGTTGACGAACAGCTTGACGTTGACGAACAGCTTGACGTTGACGAACAGCTTGACGAACCGACAGCCAGTTGAAAGCGGGAAAAACGAAAGCGAAAGAATGAAAGTGAAAGGAGAGTGAAAGTGATAACCACTGATCCGTAGATGCTCGGGTACCGACTGCTGGAAAAGCGATGACTTAAGTAGACTGCTTACTTATGGTTGGCATTCAACGAATGCCGCGAATGCTTACTTACATGCTCCCTAAGGAAAAACATTATAAATCACAGGATCACTAAATCACAACAGCTCGACGAATGACGACGAAGACGGCGCAAGCGACGACGAACCAACACTCGAACCAACACACGATTCGGGCAATCTTGAAAGACCTGAAACAGACGTGTACACAACAAACGGCGAGTAGGTACCTATACGAATTCTTTCCAGCGGTACACTTGTGACAGAATGTAAAGTCACATAGATATGATAAGGTCAGGAGGGTAGGGATGGATTCGAAGTATCGCTCCTTGTAAAAACTCAGTGAGAAAACCAAGAGAACGAGGAACTTCAGGGTGGAATCACGCGAAAAAACCCAATAGTGAACTTTTTGATTTGACTTTGTTGTATTGTGTTGAGTTCACTGTGTGCTGTGTTGATTGGGAAAAAGGCGTGTAAGGATTCGAGACCCAACCGAAGGAAGGAAAGGAAAGGGAAGGGAAGGCTTATTGGAAAGTTTGGAAATCCCACCATCAATGACAA
>JAAELP010000168.1 GCA_024226535.1 Planctomycetota bacterium
ACCAGGCAGCTCATCGCGAACAGGAACACGCTGACGCCGGCGAAGAACCGCGAATACCCGCGGCCGAGGTCGGACTCCATGTACTCGCTGGCGTACAGGGCGATGAGCGTGCCGAGCCCCGTGACGAACAGCATCCACAGGAGCGTGAGCTTGTCGACGTACAACGAGAACGCCGCCATGAACCCGGCGGTGCGCCCCCCCGCCGACCAGCGAAGATCGAACCACTCGAACAGGTGGATCGTCACCGCCTCCTCGTAGGAGAAGTAAAGCGCGACGGTCACGCCGAACGCCGCGCCCAGGCCCGCGACCGTGATCCACGCGGGGAGCTTGCTGCGAACCCGCAGCGCCCAGCAGAGACCGCAGCCGATGAGCGAGAGCATCGGCAGCCAGAGGATCCACCCCGCCCACGCGAGCCCCTCGACGGCATGCGCGATCGGGTACGGCCCGGCGTCGGGCGTCGACGCGAGCAGGCCGAGTCCACCGGCGAGCGCGGTTGGATCGAGCAGCCCGGTCATTCGCGAAGCTCCGACCACGCCTCGGCGTTGAGCGTCTCGCGTCGCCGGTACAGCAGGACGACGAGACCCAGCGCGAGGGCCGCCTCGGCGGCGGCGACGGTCAGGATGAAGATCACGAACACCTGGCCCGAAACGTCGAAGTGGTAGCGCCCGAAGGCGATCATCGCGATGCCCGAGGCCTGGAACATCAGCTCCGTGCAGAGGAACATCACGATCATGTTGCGTCGGGTGAGGAAGCCCACGAGGCCGATCACGAACAGCAGGGCGCTCGTGAGCAGGTAGTGCCCGAGCGAGAGCGTCGAGAACGGCTCGGTCTGGGCGAGGATTCCGGTGAGGCCGGTCATGTTGACGCCCCCTCGCCCGCGGACCCCGGCGAACCGGGGTCGTCGTGATGGCCGAGGCGTCGCATCCCGGCCGCCTCGCGTTTGTCGTCCTCGGTCAGCTCGATCTGGCGGCGGGCAAGGATGACCGCGCCCAGCATCGCCATGGTCAGGATGATGCCGGCGATCTCGATGGCAAAGGGGAAGCGCGGCGAGACGAGGGCGAGCCCGACGCGCTGCACGTTCTCCGGTCGGGCCTCGGCGGGCAGGGCCAGTTCGCCGGCGGTCCCGTCGGGTGTCGAGTAGAACACCCGCGCGTCGCGACCGTCGCCGGTCACCTCCATGCGCGGCATCGGTCGCTCGCCGACATCGATCGTGTCCAGCGTGAACGGGCCCTCGACCTCGGCAGCGACGAACTCCTCGATACGCCCCGGCATCCGCTGAAGCTCCAGCCACGAGTCCACGCGGGCCTGCCGCGAGCCCGGCGGCAGCGGCAGCTCAGGCGTCCCCTCGTAGACCATGCGGCTGAGCAGGGCCAGCAGGATGAAGCCGACGACCGCGCCGACGGCGGGATCGCGCGGGTTCAGGTCGTACTCCGGCTGTCCGTGCGGATCGTCACCGCTCGGCGACTGCTGGGCGAGCATGAGCACGAACATGTATGTGATCACGATCGCCCCGGCGTAAATGATGATCAGGGCGAACGCCAGGAACTCCGCCTCGAGGAGCATGAACAGCCCCGCCGAGGCGAGCACCACGATCACGAAGTGCAGCGCCGAGTAGACCGGCCGCCGGTGCGTGATCAGCTTGACGGCCGAGAACAACGCGATCGCGCTGAAGACGACGTACAGCACCGCCGGCCGGTTCACGCCGGTGACCGTTCCCAGCACGTCCGCCGCCCTCACCACGAGGTAGCCGAAGACCGCGAGGCCAAGCACCGCGCCGATCGCGCGAGCCGCCCACGCCCGGTTCCGACCCGCGGCCGTGTGCTCGGCGGGCCAGGAGCGCATGAGCAGGTACAGTGCGATGGCGCCCAGAACGGAGGCGGTGTAGAGGTACGTCGGAGCCATCCACGAACTCGTTGGGGAGCGAAGGGCGGTGCGAGACGACCCGGGAACCGCCGTGCGAGCCCGCGGGAGCGGGTCACGGGGGCGAAGCGAAAGATAAGCCCCCCCGGGCAGCCCCGCAACCGGATCGTGCCGTGATTCACGATCTCCCCGGAACGGGCCCGACGGAGCCGGGAATCCAGCCCCCCGGCCGGGACCCGCGACCCGTGTACGATGCCGCCTGATGCACTCCCTCGTCCGCCGCCAGTTCCCCAACGCCCTGACGGTCCTGCGCCTGGTCTTCGCGGCGGCGTTCTTCGCGGCGCTCAACGCCTACCGGTTCCCCACGGAGGACCGGATCTGGGCGAACATCGCGATCGCCCTGTTCATCGTGGCGGCGATCACCGACGCCCTCGACGGCTACTACGCCCGCAAGTGGAACGTGATCTCGACCTTCGGGCGGATCATGGATCCGTTCTGCGACAAGGTCCTCGTGCTCGGGGCGTTCATCTACCTCGCCGGGCCGCGGTTCGTGGTGCCGGAGTGGGTCACCGAGAAGGACACTTTCTTCACGATGGCCACGGGCGTGTACCCGTGGATGGTGGTGGTCATCCTGGCCCGCGAACTGCTCGTGACGGGCGTGCGGGGGGTCGTCGAGTCCTCCGGCGTCAAGTTCGGATCGATGTGGTCGGGCAAGGCGAAGATGATCCTCCAGTCGATCACGGTGCCGTGCATCATCTTCGTCACCGCGAACTTCCGGCCGGACCTCCACGCGTGGGCGATGTGGGCGTGCCACGTGCTCGTGTACGCGACGCTCCTGGTCACGGTCTGGTCCGGGCTGCCGTACATCACCGGCCTGCGTTCGGTGATGGGCACCGGCGGAGACGCATCGGCGTGAGGTGGCTGCTGCTCACCGTGTTCGGTCTCGGGCACATGCGGCCGGCCTCCGGCACGTGGGGCTCGCTGCCGGTGCCCGTGCTGGCGGTGGGCCTGGTGTGGCTGCTCGGGGCCGACGGCCTGACGACCACGGATCACTGGATCCTCAACGGCGTGCTCGTCGTCGTCGGGGCGTTCTTCTCCTGGGCATGTCTCCGGTACGGCGGCGACGCCGAGCAACGCTGGGGGCGAAGCGACCCGGGCCAGGTCGTCGCCGACGAGGTCGCGGGGCAGGCGATCGCGTTGCTCGCATTGCCGTGGGCCGCGCTCGCCGACGCCGACGGCTGGCGTCACACGCTGCTGCTGGCGTTGACGGGCTTCCTCGCCTTCCGGATCTGCGACATCGTGAAGCCGCCGCCGGCCAACGGCCTCCAGCGACTGCCGGGCGGTCGCGGAATCCTCGTCGACGACCTGATCGCCGGCGTCTACGCGCTCGCGATCACGCAGGTGGTGGCGCGGTTGGTGTTGTGACCATCTTTCTATGTCGTTCGTGCGGCCGGGAGCTTGAAGCTACCGTAAGCGTTCACGGGTCCTGACGGATCTACGTCAGGAGCACGGGCGCTTCCGCCTTTCGGAGGTGTGCATCCAGTGCGCGGGCGAGGAATGCGAAGACGGGCACGTTCTGCTGGCGAGCGGTCTCGATCACGCTCCAG
>JAAELP010000169.1 GCA_024226535.1 Planctomycetota bacterium
GGGTCGCGGCCGAGAATCGTGGAGAGCACCCAGAGATCCCGGGCGTGCCGACGTGCCTCGTCCTCGAGGCCCATCGTCGCCCGGAGCGAATCCGGCAGGATGGGATCGGTGAACCGTCCCGGCAGCGCCGCGTCGTGACAGCCGGTGACGATGACCCTTCCAGCCGGATCGAACGGCGCTTCGAGCCAGCCGATGGTCTCGATCGCGGCCGGATCCGGTGGATCGGGAAGCCGCGCCGCGTCGAGCGTTCCAAGCAGGAGTCGGATCGCTTCGGACGCGGTGACCGTCGGCTGGAGTTCCTCGGGCAGCGGAATCAGGTCGCCGACCGCGTCCCGGACCAGTCGAAGGATCTCCTCCGACCAGAGTCCGGCGGCGTCTTCGTCGTCGAGCCGCTGCAGGACCTCGAGCAGTCCGGTGAGCGTTCGATCGAGTCGATCCGGTCCGGCGTCGCCCAGCGGCGCGAGGATGTCCGAAAGCACCTCGTCGGCCGCGTGGAGGGTTCGCCGCGCGGCGGCCTGGGCCGTCCGTTCACAGGCGTCCGGATCGCCGGGCCATCCCTCGGTGAGGGGACGCGGCATGTCGGACTCCGCCCAACTCGACCACGCGGCGGCCGCATCGAGGCCGTCGAGCCGACGGCTGATCGCGGCCGCGAAGCCCGGATCCGCGACCAGACGGCCGAAACCGTCCGAGTCGTTTCGCTCCAGATGAATGGCGAGCGTGCCGAGCGTGCGGGCGAGCCCGCTCCGGGCGAACGCCCGCCCACCCGCAAGGTGGACGGTGACGCCCGCGGCTTCGATCTCGCGCCGGAACGACTCGGCGGCCGTTTCGTCCGCCACCACGATCGCGACCGATTCCGGGTCGAGGCGGCCATCCTGATTTTCGTGTTCGCGTGCGTTCTTCGCGGCCTCGGCGGCGAGCATCTCGACCACCGCTTCGGCTTCGTCGATCGGCTTGTCCTCGATCTGCAGGGAATCGAATGGAATGACCGGTGGTGTCGCGATCCAGTGCGCCGGAACGACTCTGCCGATCGCATCGAATCGAGGGTCCGAATGAAGGGCCGGACGAGCGTCGTCGCCATGGACGGCAGCAGCCAGGATCATCGTGTGGACGATGCATCCTGCGAGCACCGCTTCATCGCGGGCCGACAGATCGACGACGCCGAGCAGGACGACCTCCTCCGGCGCGTCCACGACCTCCATGGGCGTCACCGCGGCTTCGGATCGGGCGGATCCATCGGATGCGGACACCGCCTCCTCGACCAGACGACGCTTCGCCGTTTCCGGCGCGAGCATGCCCAGGTCTTCGAGATCGGCTTCGGCGCGGGCCAGAAGCGACTCGATTCGCCGGTATCGATCGGACTCGCCACCGAGGTCGACGGATCGTTCGACCGTCGAGACCACGTCCGACCAGTCCCGACCGGCCGCCGCGACGATGCGATCCGCGTCGAGCAAGGCGTCCGCGACCGTGAATCGCTCGATCCAGTCGGCATCCGGGCGAATCACCCCCGCCAACGTGTCCGCATCCGCGGCACCGAGGACCGCGGCGAGCACGCCGCGATGAAGCGGACGATCCGCGACGGCCTGCGTCGGTCGACCGCGCATGGTGAAGACGAGTTCGGACGGTGTCGTGGTGCGTGGCGGTACGAACCGGATGCCGCGATCCTCGGCTTCGGCGACCAGGGCCAGCAGGAACTGACGACCGGCGCGACCGCCGGGAACGACCACCAGCACCCGCGACAGATCGACCTCGCCGAGCACGTCCACCGGTCGATCAAGCAGGATCGACGCCGCCTTGACCAGCGGTGCGCTGCTACCCAGATGGATCGGGGTGGAATGTTCCGGCATCGAGTGGCTCGCTCGGGCGGGGACGAAGGTGAGAACGGCGTCGATCGTGAAAACGACGATGCGATGCGGGCCGCGTCGGGGGATCCGCGCAGTGCATCATCGGAGAACGCGACCGGTCGCGTCGACTGACCGACTCGACTCTGGAAATCTGGTCGATTCCCGGTTCACACCGGAGCGTGCCCTGCCGTCGCGTCGGCCGGTCGGTGGATCAGGGCAGGGTTTGAAATCGAATGCCCATCTCGCCGGCCACGACTTCGAGGTCCTCGATCCGGATCCGGCGACCGTCTCCGAGTTCGAAGCTCCGGGGCATGGTCAGGAATCCCGCCTCGGCCGGGTCCGGACCGCCTTCCACCGACAGCGACGCCGGCAGCATCGGGTTCGAAAGAAAGTCGGGGACGGGCAGCCGCCCCATCGACGTACCGCCGAGATCGAGGACCACCGCCGTCGACTCGAGCCTCGGTACGAGATCGAGGACCACGACCAGTCCCGCCGGTGACCGGACCGCGAGCCGGATCGCATCATCTTCGAACCGGATGCGCGGGTCGGTCCAGCCCGCGGGAAGTCGGAATCGGTCGTCGTGCGCCAACCAGGGGTCGAGTCGCGAGGCGAGCCAGTCGTTGACGTCGTCCTCGCCGATGGCGAATCCCCAGGGTGCCGCATCCCGACGGACCCGGGTCACCGTGGAGGCGATCCCCTGTTCGACCGCGTTGCCGCGGATCGCGACCTGCGGGTCATCGGTGGCCGGGGACCACCAACCGGGACCGATGAGGACGAGCCCGGCCAGGATCAAGACGAACACCGTCACACCACCCACGACGGCGGCGATGAGCCGACGACGGCGAGTTCGAGGTTCCTTCGACCCGGCGGCCACCGCCGGTCAATCCTCGAACCGGGAGATCACGAGGGTGTCGTTCTGGCCCCCGAACCCGAAGTTGTTGGAGAGCGCGACGTCGACCTTCGCGGCCCGGGCCTCGTTGGGCACGTAGTCGAGATCGAGATCGGGATCGGGATGGTGGAGGTTCCGGGTCGGCGGGACCATCCCGTGCTTGATCGCCATGGCGCTGGTGATGAGTTCCACGGCGCCGGCGGCGGCGATGAGGTGACCCATCATGCTCTTGATCGAACTCATGGGGATCGACGGTGCCAGCTCGCCGAACACCCGCTTCACGGCGCGGGTCTCGATCGAGTCGTTCTCCTTCGTCCCCGTCCCGTGGGCGGAGATGTACTGGACGCAGGGACGACCCTCGGCGTCGGTGTCGGTCGGGGCGAACCCCGCTTCCCCGAGGGCCTGCTCCATGGCCGCGGCGGCGCCCCGGCCGTCCGGCTGGATGTCGGTGATCCGGTAGGCGTCGCAGCTCGATCCGTACCCGAGGACCTCGACGATCGGCGTCGCGCCGCGATTTCGGGCGTGCGCGAGCGTCTCGAGCACCACCATGCCCGATCCCTCGCCCATCACGAATCCCCCGCGGGTTCGGTCGAAGGGCTTCGAGGCTTCGGTGGGGTCGCCGTCGTGCTGCGACAGCGCGGTCAACCGGTTGAACCCGGTGACCCCGAGCGGATGGATCATGGTGTGCGTGCCGCCCGAGAGCATCAGGTCGGCGTCGCCGCGGCGAAGGATGTCGGTCGCCTCCCCGATCGCCTGGGTGCTGGCGGCGCAGGCCGTCAGGCAGTTGTACGCGGGGCCGCGGAGCCCGAACTCGCGACCCAGGTGGGCCAGCGGCATGTTCGGTTCCTGCTCGATCTCCCGCATCGCGGTCATCGTCTTCAACGCTTCCTCGACCCACCGGACCCCGTCGACGCGACGCGTCTCGGCGTCCCAGCCGGCGATGTTGCTTCCCGCGTAGTTCGCGAAGTCGAGCACGCCCTCACCGGCGCCGAGATAGAGCCCGGCCCGGAGCGGATCGAAGCCGCCCGCCGCCAGCCCCGCCTGCGTCCACGCCTGACGTGCGGCGCCGAGGGCGAACTGGACGTTGAGCCCGGCGTCGGCGTGGACCGCGGGATCGTCCACGAAGTCGTTGACGTCGAAGTCCCGCACTTCCGCGGCGAACGTCGTGGGGAAGGTCGCGGCGTCGAAGCGGGTGATCGGCGCCATGCCGCTGTCCGCGGCCATCAGACGCTTCCAGACCGTGTCGAGGTCGCAGCCGAGCGGGGTGACCCAGCCCATGCCGGTGATGACGACGCGTTCGTTGTCGTTTCGTTCGACGGTCATCGGGCGTCCTCCTCGATGCGGGTCAGGACCACGGCGGCGGACTGCCCGCCGAGATTCGTGGTGAACACCAGGATCGCGCCGAGGTCGGCCTCCCGCGAATCGGCCGCGGCGGCGTCGAGCCCTTCGATCGAATCCGCGTTGACGCGGGCGGGAAGTCGCTGCTGTTCGATCGCCTTGGCGGCGAGCGAGACGGAGACCGCGCCGATCCCGGCTCCGCAGAGTCCGAAGACCGGTATCGGAAGAATCATCGGTATCTCGGGAAGCCGGTCGCCGAACACGGCCTTCATGCCGCGTCGATCCGCGGCGTCGACGTCGGGGATCCCGGTGCCGCTCGGAACGATGGCGTCGATGTCGGCGGGTTCGAGCTTCGCGGCGCGAAGGGCCTGATGGATCGCGCTCTCGAGCCCCGGGTCGTCCTCGGCGAACTTCATCCCGACGGTGTCCGGGCAGTCGGACTGGGCCGCTCCGAATCCGGCGACTTCGGCGTAGGCCCGCACCCCGCGGTCGCGGACCGAGTCGAGGGCTTCGAGGACCAGGATCCCGCCACCCTCGCCGGCGAGGGTGCCGTCGGCGTCGGCGGCGTAGGGCCGCACCGCCTCGTGGGCGTTGGCGTCGTCGTCGCCCGTCTCCGCGATCCGGTCGGCGAACTGCTGGCGGAGCAGGGCCATCGGATTGAGCTTCGAATCGCAGCCCCCGGAGAGACAGACGTCCGCGGCACCTCGCTGGATGACCCGCATCGATTCGCCGATCGAGAGCGTCGCGCTCGATTCGGCGCAGGTGATGGTGTTCGACGGTGCCTGGCAGTCGTGGATGATCGTGACGTGGCACGCCAGCATGTTCGGGAGGTACTTCAGGAGCCACAACGGCGTCAGGTTGCCCATGCCCCGTTCGCCCCAGGTCGCGTAGTCGAAGTCACCGGCATCGTCGACGGATCGCGAGAGCGCCATGGTGAGTTCGTCGATGTCGGCGGCGATGAGCCCCGCCCCGATGTGGCATCCCATGCGGTCGGGCGCGATCGTGGGCGGCTCGTCGCCCGCGGCCTTGGTGAGGAGCCCGGCGTCGGCGACCGCCGCCGCGGCGCCACCGACCGCGAACTCGGTGTCCCGGGCCATGACCTTGGTGGCCTTGCGATACGACTTCGGCACCGCATCCCGGACGTTGAAGAGGTCCTTGGAGATTCCACCGCCGTGACGACTGCGGAATCCACTCGCGTCGAAGGCCTCGATGCGGGTGATCGCACTCCCCCCTTCGCAGGACTTCGCCCACATGGCATCGATGCCGACGCCGGCGGGGGTGACGGGGCCGAGGCCGGAGATGACGACGCGACGTTGGGTCCTGGACATGGGTTCGGGAGTGTATCCGAACGCGGAGTCCACCTCCGCCCGCCCGGCACGCGGGCGATCCCGGTCCCGACGGTGATGAAACGCGAAGCCCGGCCCCGCGTCACGACGCCGGGCCGGGTTTCGATGGTCGGCGTGCGTGCCGGACGCTCGCACGGACTGCTTGCGTCACCGACGTCGACGACGCCCCACCAGCCCGACCGCGGCGAGGGCCGCCGCGGCCATTGGACCGGGCACCACGGCGTTGCTCGGTTCGTAGGTGTACTCGACCGA
>JAAELP010000170.1 GCA_024226535.1 Planctomycetota bacterium
CCCTGTCGCTTCCCCATTCAAGTTGGGGTCTCTCCTATGGAGCTTCGCTGTGGAGGATGGTCTCCTGGATCCCGTTCCCTGTCCTCCTCCACCTTCAACATCTTCTGTTGTTTCTTTTTCTTGTCCCACCTCCTCTGAGTTGCCCTTGAACTCAGACGAGTTGCCAGCCATTCCGGACGTCGTTCCCGGTTCCGTTGGCTCCTGTCGTTCTTCATCGAAGGCTTCCGCTTCGGACCCAGGTCATTCCTGCTACTTCCCGTCGCCCCCTTCGCTTCCTCTCTCCACTCTGTCCTGCACTTCAGGGTCAGGGGGAGATTCCAAGTCTTGGAGCGACCCTTCAGCTCTGAACTTGCTTCCTTGTTTTTCCCTGGACCACGTTCCGGTGGCTTCTTCCCTGGACTCTGATCCGGTGGCTTCTTCATCGACTTCCCTGGACTATGTTCCGGTGGCTTCATCGTCGATTTCCCTGGACCAAGTTCCGGTGGCTTCATCATCATCGACTTCTGCAGCCTTCATCGCTGCTTCTTCCCCGGACCGTGATCCGGTGGCCTCTTCGTTATTATCGATTTCTCCAGCTACCCCTCCAGTCACTGCCGCTCCAGTTTCTGTTGCGCTAGCTGCTTCGTCATTATCGATTTCTCCAGCTACCCCTCCAGTCACTGCCACTCCAGTTTCTGCTGCGCTAGCTGCTTCGTTATTATCGATTCCTCCAGCTACCCCTCCAGTCACTGCTACTCCAGTTTCTGATGCGCTAGCTGCTTCGTCATCATCGACCTCTCCAGCTGCCCCTCCAGTCACTGTCATTCCAGTTTCTGCTGCGCCAGCTGCTTCTTCAGTGTTGATCTCTCCCGCTTTTCCAGTCGCTGCTACTCCAGCTTCTGTTGTTCCAGCTGGTACTCCAGACACCACTTCTCCTTCTGCTAGTCCAGTTGCAATTTCTCGCTTCATCAAGCGTGCGGGTCTCCTTTGCGTCCAACTGCTGTTCGTTGTTCATTTGTTCTCAACGTTTTTCACTTCAGTTGCTCTTCCTCCGTCGACACTTTCAGCCTCTGTCGCTGCTCTTGCTTC
>JAAELP010000171.1 GCA_024226535.1 Planctomycetota bacterium
GCGGCGGCGCCAGATCTCCACGACCCGTGGCGTGTCGCTCCCTGCGACGCGTACATCCTGCCCGTGCCGGCATTCCAAACGGTCCGGGTGTCACCGACGGCGCGGGCCGCGGCGGCGTGCTGTTTGTCCGCCGCGGCGCCACAGATCGTCGGACGCTTCGACGCACGATCCCCCGGTGTCACGGTGCGCGGTCACCCGCCACCGATGACGGTCGGCCGCGTGGCGATGGGGGACCGGGCGCTGAAGTGGTTCTCGGTCACGTTCATGACCGCGGTGCTCGGTGCGACAGCGTTCCGCACGGCAACGACCACGAGTGTCGGCTCCGTCGGAATCAACCCGGGCCCGTCGGCCCGCGCTCCGCCGCCGTCGCCGACGGCCCGTCGAAGAGGGGACGCCGATCTTCCGAGGAAGGTCCGCGTCCCCTTTTCGTCCGCGACCGTGTCCGCGTCCTACCTCACCGGCGTCTTCGGTCGCTCGCAGTCCTGCGGCACCCTCGTGACGACCGGCGTTTCGGGATCCGCGTCGAGCACGGCGCGGACGGTGCGGGCGATCGACGTCGCGTCGAGCCCGGCGTCCTCGAGCTGACCCGCTCGCGAGCCCTGGCCGATCCAGCGGCAGGGAATGCCCATCCGCGTGACGAGCCGCGTGTCGAGGCCCTGCTCGTGGCAGGCATCGATGACGCACGAGCCGAAGCCGCCCTCGAGACCGTGGTCCTCGACGGTGATGATCGGGATGCCGCGTTCGGTGAGCCGCCGCAGGAGATCGACGTCCACGGGCCGGGCGAACCGCGCGTCGTGCAGCTCGACCTTGTATTCGCCGTTGAGCTGCTCGATCGCCTGCGACGCCTCGATGACCATGGTGCCGTAGGCCAGGATCGCCACGTCCGGCGTCTCGTGCGTGATGAGCGGACGCGAGCGGCCAAGCTCGAACGGCGGGCAGCCGCTGGTGGTGAACGCCTCGCTGACCGTGTCACGCGGGTAGCGCACGACGCTCATGCCTTCTTCGTAGTGACGCATGAACTCCAGCGCCGCGCGGAGGCTCGGCTCGTCCATCGCCGCCATGAGGGTCGCCTTCGGGAACACCCGCAGGATGCTCACGTCGCAGAAGCCGTGGTGAACGGCGCCGTCGCCGCCGACGAGACCGGCGCGGTCGAGGCAGAGCCGCACGGGCAGGCCCTGGAGCGCGACCTCCTGGAACACCTGGTCGAACGCGCGTTGCACGAACGTCGAGTAGACGGCGAAGAATGGCTTCCATCCCGTCTTGGCGAGCCCGGCCATCATGTCCATTGCGTGCGATTCGCAGATGCCGGTGTCCCAGGTGCGGTCGGGGAACTTCGGCATGACCTTCGCGAGGCCGGTGCCGTCGGGCATCGCCGCCGTGCAGGAGACGATCTTCTCGTCGCGGTTCATCACGTCGACGAGCGCGTCGGCGAAGGCGGCGGTGAACGAGCGGCCGCCGGGGGCGAGTTCGACGCGGCACCCGTCCACGGTGAACGGCTTCGGTGCGTGGAACGTCGTCGCATCTCCCTCGGAGTACTCGAAGCCCTTGCCCTTCACCGTGTGCACGTGCAGCACCATCGGGCGGTCGACGTCCTTCACCTCCAGCAGCATGTCGACGAGCGTGGGCAGATCGTGTCCGTCGACGGGCCCGACCGTGAGCAGGCCGAACTTCTCGAACCACGCGTCCTCCGCGATCGCGTCCTTGGCGATCTCGCCGAGCCGGTGGTACATCTCGCCGATGATCGAGCCGCCGGGCAGGTTCGAGACGACGTCCTTGGCGGCGCGCTTCGCGCGCCGGTACGTCGGGTTCACGCGGATTCGGTCGAAGTAAGCGGCGACCGCGCCCTGCGGTTTCGCGATCGACATGCCGTTGTCGTTGAGCACGACGAGAAGCTGGCGGTTCAGCGTTCCGGCATTGTTCAATCCCTCCATCGCGACGCCGTTGACGATGCTCGCATCCCCGACGAGCGCCACGACGCGGCGGCCGTCGGGGTTCGCCTCGGGCGCGAAGGACTCGCCGGCGAGCAGGTCGCCGCGGGCCATACCCACCGCGGTGGAGACGGCGGTGCCCGCATGGCCGACCGCGAACAGGTCGTACTCACTCTCGCGGGGATCGGGGAAGCCGGCCATGCCGTCGCGCTGACGCAGCCGCTCCAGCATCGGGTACCGGCCGGTGAGCAGCTTGTGCGGATAACACTGGTGCCCGACGTCGAACAGCAGGCGATCGTGCCCGAAGTCGAAGACGTAGTGCAGCGCGATCGTCAACTCGACCACCCCGAGGTTCGGCGCGAAGTGACCGCCGCTGCGCTTGATCTGCTCGCAGATCGCGTGGCGCATCTCCGAGGCGAGGTCCGGGAGCCGGTCGATCGGCAGCCGCTTGAGATCGGCGGGACCGGTGATCGCGGGAAGCAGCTCGAGGTTCATGGGTGTTGTCCTTCAGGTCCCCCCGGGGGGACGGTAGCATCCATACTGCCGGCTAGCGCGTGCGCACCGCCAGGTGATCGCCGAGCCGTCGCAGAGGCTCCGCGGCGTCGCCGAGGGGCGCGAGCGCATCCCGGGCTTCGGCCTGGAGAGCGCGGACATCGTCCTTCGAACGCTCGATGCCCATCACGCCCGGCCACGTCAGCTTGCCGGCCGATAGATCCTTACCCGCGGCCTTGCCCAGATGTTCGGTGGACTGCGTCACGTCGAGCAAATCGTCGACGATCTGGAACATCACCCCGATCGCCTCGCCGTACCGGTCGAGACGTCCGAGAACTTTCTCGTCGGCGTGTCCGCAGATCGCGCCCATGCGGCAGGCGGCGCGAAGCAGGGCGCCGGTCTTGTTGCGGTGGATCGCGCCCAGCCGCTGCTCGTCGGAGAGCCCGTCGGGGAACCCGCCCACGGTGTCGTGGACCTGCCCGGTGATCATCGCGGTGGTGGCCGACGCGAGCTCGCGCACGATCCGTGACCGGACGTCGGCGTCGAGCGACGCCTCGGCGATCAGCTCGAAGGCGATCGAGACCATCGCGTCGCCGGCGAGCGTGGCCATCGCCTCGCCGGCCTGCACGTGCAGCGTGGGTCGTCCGCGTCGCAGCGCGTCGTCATCCATCGAGGGCAGGTCGTCGTGGACGAGGCTGAAGTTGTGAATGAGCTCGATCGCGGCGGCCGGCGGCAGGGCGTCGGCGCGATCGCCGCCGACGGCTTCGCACGCGAGCAGCACGAGCGCCGGACGCAGGCGCTTGCCCCCGTAGAGCGTGGCGTAGGAGATCGCCCCGCGGAGGATCTCCGGCAACTCGCGCGCGTTCAGGACACTGGCGAGGTACGCGTCGATTTCGCTGATCACGGGCGTCAGCACGTCGGATTCCGATCGGGTGGAAGACGAGGTCACGGGCGAGATTGTAGGGAAATCGCCCGATCCAAGGAGTATCGACGCCCCGGCCCTCACCTTCGTCGCTTCGACGCTCCGTCGCTACGTCGCTTCCCCTATCATCCCCCCCATGCCCACGGTGAGCGACCAACTTGCACTTCTGATCGAGCGCGGCGGCTACATCATGGTTCCGCTGCTGGGACTGAGCGTGATCAGCATCGCGCTGATCGTCGAGCGCTCGTGGTTCTGGCTCGTGACACACCGGCCGGGGCGCCTTCAAACGCTCGGCCAGGTCAACGACGGGTTGCGGCGAGGTCGGTTCGACGTGGTGAGGGCGCTCATCCAGGCGGATCGTTCGCCGTACGGTTGCGTCGCCCGTGGACTGATCGAGCACGGAACCAGCGACGCGGTGGCGATGGAGACCATCGAGGCCCAGCGGCCGCGTCTGGATCGGTTCATGGTGACGCTCTCGACGATCATCACCGCGGCGCCGCTGCTCGGGATCCTGGGCACCGTGGTGGGCATCATCCAGTCGTTCCGCCTGCTCGGCGAGCAGAGCACGCTGACGGATCCGGCGGAGGTCGCCGGCGGCATCGCCGCGGCGCTGCTCACGACGGCGCTGGGCCTGATCGTCGCCCTCACCACGCTCTTTCCCTACATGATCTTCCGGAGCCAGATGGAGCGTTCGCTCGGCCGCCTGGAATCGGTCATCGCCGCCGCCCAACAAGGGGGTCAAGAGGCAAAGCAGGCCGCGGGCGAGGAGTCCGCGCCGGCGCCGCCGTTGGATCGGGCGCGTCCGACTTCCGCCGACAGTGCGAAGGTCCGCACACCCGCCGCGACCGCCAAGGGAGCCTGAGAATGAAGGATCGACCCGTCGCCCTCGCCCTGCTCCTGCTTGCCGGGGTGACCGCGACGCAGGCGGCTCCCGCGACGGCCCAGTCCGGCACGCCGGACGGGGGCGTGGCGAAATCAGAACCGACCCCATTTCTTCGGGTGGTTTCCGATGAGGGGCGCTCCGTCGCGCTGGAGATCGCGGCGCGGAACTTCCGGACACAGGACGGCGGCCCGGAGATCGCCCTCGTCGGCGTGGCCCACATCGGTGAGGGCGCGTACTACCGGGCGCTTCAGAAGCTGCTCGCCGAGTGTGACGTCGTGCTCTACGAGTCCGTCAAGCCGGCGGGCACCGGCGGGCCGTTGCCGGGACGCGACGACAGCGACGCCGATCGGATCGATCGCACGCGGCACGCGCTGGCGTTTCTCGCCGGCATCGCCGCGGTTCACCGCGAAGAGCACGGTCGCTACCCCGACGACGTCGAGGCGTTGCGCATCGGCGCCGCGAAGCGCGACGCGCGGCTGGGGAACTTCGTGGACGGCGCGATGCTCGACGCGTGGGGACGGGGCGTGCGCTACGAGGTCGAGTGGTACTCCGACGGCACCGGGGACTGCCGCTTCGTGAGCTGGGGCGCTGACGGCCGCCGGGGCGGCGAAGGCGCCGCCGCGGACCTGACCTCGACCGAAGGCGCCGCGGCCGAGCCGTTGACGGCCGGGGATGGCGACGGCATCCAGGGCCAGCTCGCGGCGGCGCTGGGGCTTCGCTTCCAACTCACGGCCTTGGACTACGACCAGCCCGACTGGCACTGTAGCGACATGTCCATCGACCAGGTCCAGCGCGAGATGGCCAGGCGGGGGGCGAGCTTCGAGATCATGGAGAGCACGCTCGCCGGATCGTCGATTCCGGCCCAGATCGCCAAGTTTCTCCTCGGGCTCGTCCGCGTCGCCGACGCGTTTACGAACGGGGCGATGAGCGATACGCTCAAGGTCCTGCTCATCGAGATGCTCGGTGACGAGTCGATGATCAACGCGAGCCTCGCGCAGTTCGACGAGGCGTTCGCCGAGGTCATCATCAACGAACGCAACCAGGTGGTCGTGGACGACCTGAAGCGCCTGCTCGCGACCGACCGCGACATCGAGCGCATCGGCATTCTCTACGGCGCCGGTCACATGCGGGACCTGAGCGGCCGCCTCGTCGAGCAACTCGGATACGAGCCCGGTGACGCCCGGTGGCTCTCGGCGATCGAGGTGGACCTGACCACGTCGCCGGTGACCGAGCGCGACGTCCGGCGCACGAGGATGATGGTGCGCCGGATGATGGGGCAGATGAAGGCGGCGAGACCGAGCGACTGAGTGCGGAAGCGACGAAGCGACGAGAGAGGGGCGTGCCTTTCAACCCCTCCGCCGCTCCTCTTACTCCGTGTGCTTGAAGTTCCGATTCGCCGCCATATTGATCCAGAACCGCTGATCATCCAGCGTTCCGGGCGAGTGCGGCTCGGTGTGCAGGTCGGCGTGGACCACCGCGGCCTGGCCGGTGTGCCGGCCGACGGGGATCGGCGTGAAGTTGGTGTCGTTCTCGTACCCGGCGAGGACCTCGACCATGCCGCTGCCCGGTGACTGTAGGGACTGACCCCACACGCCAAGCTCGGCGACCGTCGGCGGCACGACGTAGTGCGAACCGGGCCAGTCACGCCGGATGTCATCGTACTCGCCGGCGGGCATCCGCGCCGCCGAGCAGAAGACCACCATGCGCGACGTGTCACGTACTGTGGATTGCGATCGCGCGACCACGTTGACGCGTTGCGGATCCGAGCCGTCGTCGGGGACCGTCATGGAGTTGGTGAAGCGGTGCCGCGGAACCACCTCGTCGCCGAGCTCCTGCATTTCGTACCAACCGCCGAGGTACAGCGCGTTGTAGCCGAACGCGGGCTCCAGGGCGATGCGCGTGGGGCGCGGGATCGCGGGGCGCGTGACGCCCCACGACGCGGGGTAGAAGAACTCCGGGTCAACAAGTTCGTAGCTGGACATCTCCCACGCCTGCGTCTGGCCGACGCGCACGAGGTCGGCGTAGTCGAGCATGGTGTCCTGGTCGTAGTTGAGGTAGGGCAGGAGACGCCACGGCCACGACTGCGCGTCATCGGTGGCCACGATCCCGGGCGTCGTTGCATCGGGCAGTGCCGCCGGCAGCTTGTACTGCACGTTCCATCCCAGCGAGCCCTGCACGTTGTTGGCCTCCGTGCCGTCGCCGTCCTCGAGGTAGCCGGGGAGCAGGAAGTCGTTGGCGCTCTGGCTGTAGAGCATCCACCCGACGCCGACCTGGCGGACCTGGTTGGACTCCTCCATCTTGTGGGCGCGGCGCTGCGCGCCGCCGATGGCCGGCACGAGCATCCCGACGAGCACGGTGATGATCGAGATCACCACGAGCAACTCCACGATAGTGAACGCCTTGCGGGAGGGTGCGGGCATCGAGCGGTCCTTCTGGGCGTGGGGCTAGGGGGAATGCGGAACCGGCGCTCCGGACGCAAGTGTAGCACCCCTCGCACAACGCCCGGCAACACCCGCCATTTCATACGGTTACGGGAGGTCGGGGGTTCCCGTCGAGCCGCCGTCGCCGGGCAACGGAGCCGCGGGCTCGGTCGCGTAGGCCGGCTCACCGCGAAGACGCCGCATGATGTCGGCGAGGAACCGCGCGTCGTGGCTTGCCGCGAGATGGGCGAAGGCGAAGGGGACGTTCTGGACCCACCACGCGGGGCGCCCCGGCGGCGCGGTGTGCTCGGCGCCGACGATGCTGTCACCCAGACGGGTGTAGGGATACACCTCCGGATCCTCGTCGACGGCGTGGTCGTTGAGCGCCGCCAGCAGCGTCGAGCCGCGGCGCATGTCGAGGATGCGGGAATCGAACGTGGGCAGGTCCGCCATCCGCGCGCCGAGGTGCGGCGAGCCGATCGTGAACAGGCGCCGGACGCGCAGACGCCGCCCGCCGTCGGTGCGCGGACGCGCCGCGTACCGCGCGACGATCCCGCCCATCGACACGCCGATGGCGTCGACCTCGACCGTGGCCGCAGGATCGTCGGAGGGGAACGCGCGATCGACGGCATCGATCACCCGCCGCCGGCAGGTCTCGAAGTCCGACGCCGTGAGGAACGACACGGCGATGACCGGCGCGTCGGGGGTGGTGAGCTTCTTCACCTCCCGGGCGAGACCGGGCGCGATGAAGCCGGGATCGTGGATGCCGCCGAGGACGACCACCGGCCGCTCGAGCGATCGGGGATCCGCCCGCATCTCGCGCAGCTCGCCCTTCGCGTCGGCGAGCGTCAGCGGAAACGACGGGTTGAGCGGAACGTCCGCGGAACACGCCGCGAGGAGGACGGACAGGCACGAAGGCACGAAGGCACGAAGGGCGGAGCGCGTCGGCAGGTTCATGACGCGCCTCAGTCCGTCTTCCCGATCGTGACCTGCTCCACGTCGCCGGCGGCGATCTTGGCGACGCCGCTGCCGAGGTCGCCGATCGGATCGGGGGGGACGATCTCGACGTTCTTCTCGCCGAGCTTCGCCTCGCCGCGCCGCACGCGCTCCTCGAACCGCCGGCACTCCTCGAGGAGCCGTGCCTGGATCTCGTCCTCGCGCACGTTCGCGACGCGCTCGCCCTGCACGTAGATGATGCCGCGACGATCACCGGCGAAGACCGCGACGTCCGCGCCCTCCGCCTCGCCCGGACCGTTCACGATGCAGCCCATCACCGCGACCTTGATCGGCAGCTCGATCTCGTCGGCGAGCGTGCGCCGCACGTCATCGACGAGCGTGAACAGGTCGACCTGGATCCGCCCGCACGTCGGGCAGGCGATGAGCTCGGGCCCGACGCGGTCGCGGAGCCCGAGGCAGTAGAGCATCTCCAGGCCGTCGGTCACCTCGTGGAGAGAATCGCTCGCGTAGCTGATCCGGATGGTGTCGCCGACGCCCTCGGCCAGCAGCGCTCCCAGCGCGACGACGGAGCGGATGGTGCCCGTCTCCTTCGGGCCCGCGTGGGTGACGCCGAGGTGCAGCGGGTAGTCGAATCGGCGCGCGATCTCGCGGTAGACGTCGATGACCAGCGTCGCCTCCATCGACTTGGCGCTGATGCACACGTCGTGGAAGTCGCGGGCGTCGAAGATGTCGAGGTACTCCTCGAGCTTCGCGATCATGATCGCCATGAGGTGACCGTGTCGCTGGTCGGAGAAGAACTGGCCCAGCTCCAACTGCCGCTTCTGCTTGTCCTTGCGCTCGACGATCGAGCCCTCGTTGACGCCGATGCGGATCGGGATGCCGCGCTCGCGGCAGGCGTCGATGACCGCGTTCACCTGGTCGCGATCGGAGATGTTGCCGGGGTTCAGCCGGATCTTGTGGATCCCCGCCTCGATCGCCTCCAGCGCCCGCTCGTAGTGGAAGTGGACGTCGGCGACGAGCGGGACGCTCGTCTGCCGGAGGATCTCCGGCAGCGCGGCGGTGTCCTTGCGCTCGGGCACCGCGACGCGGACGATATCCGCGCCGGCTTCGGCCATCCGGTTGATCTCGGCGACGCAGGCATCGATGTCCCAGGTGTAGCCGGCGGTCATCGTCTGGACCGACACCGGCGCGTCGCCGCCGATGGCGACGACGCCGGTGCGTTCGTCGCCGACGTTGATCTGCCGTGTTCGGTGCCGGTTCGACATGGGCGGGATTCTAGTACCATCCCCGGCGGACGGAGGTTCGACCATGACGTCAAACGACGGGAAGCTCGGAGCGGGCCTGGGGTTCCGGCTGTCGGTGATGATGTTCCTGCAGTACGCGATCTGGGGCGCGTGGCTGCCGATCCTCTACCCGTTCCTGCTCGGCCATCGCGGCTACTCGCTCGACCAGGTCGGGATGATCCTCGCCGCCGGCGCGGTCGGCGCGATCTTCGGGCCGTTCGTCGCCGGACAGGTCGCCGACCGCTACTTCAACACCGAGCGGTACCTCGGCGTGAGCCACCTCGTCGGCGCGGTGCTGGTCTGGGTGCTGGCGTCGGTGGAGAGCTTCTGGCCGTTTCTCGGTCTGTCGCTGTTCTACGGGCTCATCTACGCGCCGACGCTCGCGCTGACCAACTCCCTGTGCTTCCATCACCTCACCGACCGCGACCGCCAGTTCGGGCCGATTCGCCTGTGGGGCACGATCGGTTGGATCGTCGCGGGGGTCGCGATGGGGCACTGGCTGCTCGCGCAGCATACGCCCGACGGGGTGACGGAGGAGGCCGTCAAGCTCGCGCAGGACGCCGGTCGCGCCGACGCGTTCCGGCTCAGCGCGATCCTCGGGCTCGCGATGGGGTTCTTCTGTTTCCTGCTGCCGAAGACGCCTCCCGCGACCGACGCCCGCGAGGCGAACGCGACCTGGGAGGCGATCAAGGAGGTCCGCAAGCAGCCGCTGGTGACGCTGTTCCTGCTCGCCGTGCCCATCAGCATGATCCACCAGTTCTACTTCGTGCACACGAGCGAGTTCCTCAGCGAACTCCAGCGGCAGCACGGGGCGGCGGAGTCCGCGACGGCGTGGATAAACAACATCTTCGGCGTGGGCGGCGGCGGGCTCATGACGATCGGTCAGATGTCGGAGATCGGCGTGCTGGCCCTGATCCCGCTCGTGGCGAAGCGGCTGTCGCGCAAGGTCCTGCTCGGCGTCGGACTGCTCGCCTACGCGGCGCGGATGGCGCTGTTCGCGTACGTGTCGGAATCGATGTCCGCCGTCCTGCTCGGCGTGGCGCTGCACGGATTCTGCTTCGGCTGCTTCATCTTCGTCGCGTTCATGGTGGTCGACGAGGAGTCGACGGCGGACATCCGGGCGTCGGCGCAGAACCTGTTCAACCTCGTGATCGTGGGGATCGGCATCATCGTCGGCAGTTGGTTCGCGACGAGCATCGTCGGGAATTGGGCCAAGCGGATCCCGGTGCTCGACGACAGCGGCGCGGCGGTTCTCGACGCCCTCGGCGAGCCGTTGATGGCGATGGACTTCCCGGCGTTGTTCAGCGTGCCGATGTGGGTCGCCCTGGCGTGCTTCGTGGCGCTCATCGTGTTCTATCCGGGCCCGAAGCGCGGCTCCGCGTGATCACGCCGTCGCCATCAGCTCTTCCATGAGGTGGCGGATTGCGCGGCGGTTGCCGGCTGCGCCATCGCGGCCGGAGGTGAGCGGGGCCGCGAGGGCGCAGCCGATGCCGGTCTGCACGATCAGCCAGGCGAGGGCGGCCGGGGGCAGGTCGCGTCGGACGACGCCGTCGTCCTGGAGCACCTCGATCTCGTCGGCGACGAACCGTTGCAGGCTCGAGAGGTGCCGACGGAGCGCGGCGGTGATGGCCCGCTGCTCGGCCGGTTCGGCGAGGGCGTGGAGGATCACGCGGTAGGTGCCGCGGGGACGCGCCGCCATCGCGGGATGACCTTCGAGCAATGCGTGCAGCCGATCGCCGGGTTCGACGGCGGTGGTGAGTGACTTCCGGCACGCCGCCAGCGCCTCGCGCCCGGTGACGTCGATGAGCGTCACGAAGAGATCGAGCTTGTTCTCGAAGTGCCGGTAGATGATCGGTTCGGTCACGCCCGCCGCGGCGGCGAGGTCCGCTGTCGTCGCGCCGCGATACCCGCGCTCCGCGAAGAGCTTCGCGGCGACGTTGAGCAACTGTTCGCGGCGGTCGCTGGCTCGCATACGCGCCATTGTTGGACCCGTCCTGCTCGATCCGGGGCGGCGACGATGGCTCAGCCGAGCACAGTCTATCGCCGTTCTCACGCATCGGACGCGATCAATGCGAGAAAGCGGTCATGAGACGGAGGGTGTTGCGCACGGACGACTTACGCAGCGCGACCCCATCGTCGCTCCGTCGCTCCGTCGCTTCGTCGCTTCGTCGCTTCCTACTTCAGGCCGCTTCCGCCTTGTCGGCGTCCGGGTGGATCTCGAGATCGGCGTTGCCGCCGGGGAGGACGAGATCGGCGATGGGCGTGCCCTCGGGGATGATCTCGCCGTCGAGGGAGTGCACCACGACCTGGGGGTTCTCGCGGTCGTTGGCCTCGAGCTTCGCGAGCAGAGCCTTCTGCACGTCCTCCTCGAGCTTGGTCCACGCGGCCCGGCCCTTGCACTTCGGGAACTTGCTGCACCCGAGCCACGGTCCGCGCTTGCCGCGGCGGACGTTCAGCGGCGCCTCGCACTTCGAGCACGGAAGATCGGTGAGCACCGGCGGCTGCGCCGGGTACTTGATCTGTCCCTTGCGATCGAGGTTCACGACGCACTTGACCTCGGGGTAGTTCACCGAGGCGAGGAACTTGCCGAAGCGACCGGTGCGCAGCACCATCTCCGAGCCGTCCTCCGGGCACGCCACGTTGACACGCTCCGCCATCATGGGCCGGCCGTTGCGGTCGATCGGCGACGCGAAGTCGCAGTCGGGGTAGGCGCCGCAGGAGAGGAACCGGCCGTTCTTACCGAACCGGTAGCACGTGCGGCTGCCGCAACTCGGGCACTTGTACGGCGCCGGCTGCATCTCCGCCTTCGCGTGCGTCATCGTCTCGTGCGCCGCGTCGAGCGCTTTGGCGAACCCGCCGTAGAACCGCGTGAGCATCGCCTGCCAGTCGGAGTGCTGGTCGGCCACCTTGTCGAGCTCGGCCTCCATCGAACGCGTGTACCCGACGTCCATGAGGCTCGGGAACGCGTCCACGAGCTTGTTGGTGACGACTTCGCCGAGGTCCGTCGCGTAGAAGCGCCGGTCGATCTGCTCGGCGTAGTTGCGGTCCTGGATGACCTGGATGATCGAGGCGTACGTCGACGGGCGGCCGATGCCCTCGGCCTCGAGCGTCTTCACGAGCGAAGCCTCGCTGTAGCGGGGCGGGGGCGACGTGAACGTCTGCTCCGGCTCGAGCGTGAACGGCGCGGTCTCGCGTCCCTCTTCGAGGTCCGGGAGCGTCTGCTCGTCGGCGCTGGTGGGCACGCCGGCCACGCGGTAGAAGCCGTCGAACACGAGCACGCGCCCGGTCGTCTTGAGCACGGCGCCGGTCGCCTGGTCGGAGCGCTCGAAGTGGACGGCCGTCGCGTCCCACTGCGCGGGCGTCATCTGGCACGCGACGAAGCGGTTCCAGATGAGCCGGTAGAGCTTGAGCTGATCGTCGGTCAGGGCGCCGGAGAGATCGTCCGGGTGACGGCTGACCTCGGTGGGGCGGATCGCCTCGTGAGCCTCCTGTGCGGCCTTGTTCGACGACCCGTAGACCGCGGGCTTCGACGGGAGGTACTTCTCGCCGTGCTTCGACGTCACGTAGGAGCGGGCCATCTTGATGGCATCGGCCGCGAGGTGCGTCGAGTCGGTACGCATGTAGGTGATGAGACCGACCTGCCCCTCGCCGGGGATCTTCACGCCCTCGTAGAGAGACTGCGCGGTTCGCATCGTCCGGCTCGCGCCGAAGCCGAGGTTGGAGGATGCCGCCATCTGGAGCGTCGACGTGATGAACGGGGCCGGCGGCCTCGACGTGCCGCGCTTCGTCTCGACCGACCGCACCCGGTAGCGGGCGGCGGGGTCGACCGTTCCTTCGATCGTGCGCAGCGTGCGGGCCGGTCCGCGACCGTCGGGGTTGTCCTGCTCGCGGATGTCGACGTCGAGCAACCCGACGGCGCTGGCGACCGCGAGCACGTCATCGGCGGCGACGCTCGGCTGGTCCTCGGTGCTGCGCATCGAGAACTTCTTCCCGCCGACTTCCACCAGGTCGGCGGAGACCGCGCCGTGCTCGTTGAGCCACGCGTTCTGCCGACGGATCGTCGGGCCCTTGCCGCGCTCGTCGACCTCGGCCGTGAACGAGTCCCACGCGGTACGCAGCGCATCGCGACGCTGCGGATCGAGGCTCAGCCGCGCGGTGACGCGCCAGACTTCGTCGGGAACGAACTTCTTGATCTCGTCTTCGCGCTCGACGATCAGACGCACCGCGACCGACTGGACGCGCCCGGCGCTGAGGCCCCGCGCGACCTTCTTCCAGAGAAGCGGCGAGACCTGGTAGCCGACGATCCGGTCGAGGATGCGGCGGGCCTGCTGCGCGTTCACCTTGTCTTCGTCGATGGCGTGGGGATGCTCGAAGGCCCGGTGGATCTCGTCGCGGGTGATCGCGTTGAACACGACGCGCTTGGCCTTGTCCGGCTCCAGCCCCAGCTCCTGCGCCAGGTGCCAGGCGATCGCCTCGCCCTCACGGTCGAGGTCCGTCGCGAACCAGACGTCATCCGCCTGCTTGGCGAGCTTCTTCAGCTCGCTGACGGTCTTCTTCTTGCCGGGGAGGATCTCGTACGTCGGGGCGAACCCGTTCTCGAGATCGACACCGGGCACCGGCTGCTTGCAGCCCTTGGGCGCCTTCGCGGGCAGGTCGCGGACGTGACCGACGGATGCCTCGACGACGTAGTCGGTCCCGAGGTACTTGTTGATCGTCTTCGCCTTCGCCGGCGACTCGACGATCACCAGGTGCTTGCCGGTGGCCGTCGCCTTGGCCGAGCGGCTCGTCTTCTTCTTCGTCGTGCTGGTTCCGGCTTTGCTCATGGACGCTAGGCGTATCGGTCAGAAGGGAAGGACGGATGAAATGAACCCGGACGGCCTCGGGGCGGGGGGAGATTCCGGGACGAGGAGGGCGATGATTGAACCGTCGAAGTGAGACATGTCAAGCCCGCTCCTCTCGATCGATGCCCTCCGAGGCGACGCTCGAAGGGCTTTGGGCCGCGATCGGAGGTGTGGCATCGAGCAACGTAAGCACTTTAGTCGCAAGCTCTTGCGGTGCCAAACCCGCGGTCTCGACCCAAATCGTGCCCGGGTATCTGCGAAATCGACGCAGCCAGGTCCGCTGCTGCTTGGCGAAGCGGCGGGACCGGATGCGGATCTGCTCGATCGCCTCTTCGAGCGAGCAGCGGCCCTCCAGGTGCTCGATCACCTGCTTGTAGCCGAGGGCCTCGCGGGCCTGGGGGCCCAGGGCGCCGGCCTCGTGCAGTGCCCGCACCTCCTCCACGAGGCCCGCGTCGGCCATCGCCCGGACGCGGGCGTTGATCCGCCGGTTGATTGCCTCCACCGGCCAGACGAGGCCGACGATCCGCACGTCGGTGCGGACGCGGCCGGACTCCCAGCCTCCCTGGGTCTCGCTCATCGGCCGGCCGGTCCGCTCGTGAACCTCGATCGCCCGGATCGTCCGCTTCACGTCGTGCGGGTGGATCATGCGCGCGGCATCGGGGTCCACGCGCTCCAGCCACGCCCGCCGATGCTCGGCGTCCATCTCGCGCAGCCTCTCGCGCAGGTCGGGGTCCGGAGCGGGGCCGTCGACGAGCCCGGAGAGCAGCGCCTGCACGTACAGGTTCGTGCCACCCACGACGATGGGGTGCCGGCCACGCGCGCGGATCGCGCCGATGGCGCTGTCCGCCAGATGCAGCCAGGTGTCGACGCTGAACCCGTCGTCGGCCGGATCCGCGACGTCGAGCAAGTGATGCGGCGCCTCGGCCCGCTCGCCCGTGGTGGGCTTCGCCGTCCCGATGTCCATGCCGCGGTAGACCTGCATCGAATCCGCGGACACGCACTCGCCGCCGCCCGGAAGTGCGTCGGCGAGATCGATCGCGAGCCGCGTCTTGCCACCGGCGGTGGGGCCGAGGATCAGGATGATGGGTTGCGGGGCGCTCATCGCGGGATTTCCTAACGCATCTTCAACCGCTTGAACGCAACCCAGCTCATCCGCAGCAGCAGCAACCCGTGCCGGAACCGCGAGATGTTCGTGCTGCCGTAGGTGCGGGCGCGGTAGCGCACCGGGACCTCGACGATCTTCAGGTCGCCGCGGGCGGCGCCGAAGATCAGGTCGAAGTCGCCGAATGGATCGAAGTCGCCGAAGAAGCTGCGGTTCGCGGCGATCGTGTCGTAGTTGCGTTTCGTGAGGACCTTGGTGCCGCAGAGCGTGTCGCGGAACCGCTGGCCGAGCAGCCAGGTGAACAGCAGGCTGAAGAACCGGTTGCCGCCCTTGTTGAGGAAGCGCATCGCGTCGTCCTCCATGGGATAGACCAGGCGCGTGCCGTTGATGAACTCGCCGGTCCCTTCCACGATCGGCCGGAGAAAGCGCGGCAGGTCCTCGGGCGGCACGGTGAGGTCCGCGTCGAGGATCATGAGCACGTCGCCCGTCGCGGCCGCGAACGCCTTGCGCACGGCGTCGCCCTTGCCCCGTCCATCCTGCTCCATGAAACGGATGTCGCGATCGGGATACGCGTCGATCACGCGCCCGACCTCGTCGGGCGTGCCGTCGGTGCTGTGGCCGTCCACGAAGATGATCTCGGTGCGGCGTCCGATCTCCGGCAGACGCTGCACGGCCGCCTCGATGTTGCCGCGCTCGTTGCGGGTCGGGATCACCACCGTAACCGTCATTTCTTCGGCGCCCTTCGGTCGCGCTTGCGGCCGCGCGACGACCAGTCGCGTGAGGCACAGGTGCCGGAACGGCCAGAACTTCGCGAGCAGGCGGTTGGCGAGGAAGTTGACGACCGGGACGCGCACGGGCACGAGCGTCTCGGCGTGCTGCGTCACGATGTCGAAGTCGGCGAGGCGGAGCAGGTTCTCGAAGTCCTCCGGACCGAGCCAGTTCTGCTCGCCCGTGGGGCGCCGCAGCCCGAGCGAGGTCGCGAGGCGGAGGATCGGTCCCCACAACGCGTTGTAGTAGCAGAGCACGACGCGCGTGTCGGGCCGGCAAACGCGCCGGACGCACTCGAGGCACGCCTGGATGTCGGTGAGATCCGCAAGCGCGGTGCTGACCACGACGCGGTCGAACGTCCGGTCGAGCTCGAACGACTCCGGGTCCGCCACCTCGAAGCGGAACGCGTCGTGCCGCTCGTGCGCCCGTTCGACGAGTGCCGGGGCCAGGTCGATCCCCGTGCCGTCGGCGGGCGCCAGCGTGGAGAGGAGGTCACCGAGACCGCACCCGACGTGCAGCACGCTGTTGCCATCGTCAACGTGCAGAGCGACGAGCCGAGCCTGCTCGGCGTGGTGGAAGCGGTTCCGCCGGCTCCAGCGTTCGAGCTCGGGCAGGGTCTCCACCTGCCGCTCCAGACGCAGACGGCGGTCCGTGTCGCGGATCGACGCGGCGGGGGCGGTCTCTTCGGGGCTCGCGGTCGTTTCGGTGGGCATGGGAGACATTCTTGCGTCGGTCGGCGGGCCAGTGGTGTGATTCAGAAGCTCGCTACCATACCGCCGGTCCTCATCGCCGCTGGCTGCGTTGCCGCTCCTAGGCGTATCTTCGGATATGCCGTCGTCGCGTCGCCTTGCCAGCGACGACGATGCCGCGCCGGTATGGCACCGAACTTCTGAGTCACACCAC
>JAAELP010000172.1 GCA_024226535.1 Planctomycetota bacterium
AGGTTGGTCGCCGGGCGCATGTCGCTGGCTACGGTCCGGCCCTTCAGGCCGATCCGCGCGAGCCGGTGCTCGGGGTTCCACGGGCACGCGGCCACCTCGACGCCGACGGAGAACGGGTCGTCACCGCTCGGCGGCTCGTACGCGTAGTCGAAGTAGTTGATCAGCTCCTCGATGCGGACGGCGTCCTTCGGCGGCAAAGCGCCTCGGGAGAGCATCCGCCGCACGTTGGCGTAGGACGCGGTGTCGACGTCGACGGAGAGCGTGGAGAGCGGTTGCTGATCGGGCCGGATGAACGGGTTGTCGATGAGCGAGCCGTACGCCTCGCGGTTGAATGCCTCGGGCTTGCTCGTGCGCTTGCGCTCCATCAGCAGTTCGAACTCCCGCCGGAACCGATCCTCGAGCTGGGAGTCGCCGGCCTTCCGGGCCCGCTTGCGGCCCTCGGCGACCTTCGGAAGCCGTTGGTTGACGTGCTGTTCGCTGAGCTGCGCGACCTGCGCGGGCGTCAATGGCTGGACGAGCGCTCCCGCGATCGCCGGCTCGGAGGCCTCGGTCCGGTCTTCCACGGCGACCCTGGCGCGACGCATCATCCACGGCGCCGGCATCTTCGGTGGCGGCGGCCTCTGTGCCGTTCGCGCCGGCGCGGTCGGGCGCGGGGCGGCGCCTCGCACTCCGGTTGCGGTCGCCCCATCTCCGCCGAAGCCGGGCCTGGCGGAACGGGAGGCGCGTCCGGCGTCGGGACGGTTCCGGGGGATGGTCTTCTCCTGCATGGTGTGGACCGTCTCGCCGGCGCCCTGGCCGAATGTGATCCGGTCGGTGGTGTTCGCGTTGAACGTCACGGGCATGTCGGCGACCACGACCGCGTCACGGAGCGCATCGATGTTGTCGCCATCCGTGAGCGTCATCTCGACCCCGAGGAGCGCAGGCTCCGGGCCCGTCCCCCACTCGGCGACCGCCGAATCATCGATGATCGATGCGAAGCCCAGGTCCGCGCCTTCCGCCGACTCAGGTTGCCCGAGCCGGACCTCCTTCTCCTCGGGCGCCGGCGCGTTCGCGATGGCGTAGTCCTTGCCCATCTCGCCATCGGTCAACATCAACGGCAGCGAGAGCATGACGGCCACGCACGCCGCGGCGGCCAGCCCGGCGCCCACCAGGAACCGGCGCGAGCGGACGAAGCTGAAGATGACGGGCGGTTCGGGCTCGGCGGCCTCGCCGCGTTCGATCGCTTCCCGCTGCTCGTCGGTGAGACCCGGCGCCGGCTCGGCGCGCAACGCTCCGGAAAGCGCGCCGACGGTGTCGCGCAGGGATTCCACCTCGCCGCGGACTCCTTCGTCGCCGGCCATGGCCTGCCGGAGGGCGTCCGCATCGTCGTCGGCCAGCTCGCCAAGCACGAAGGCCGTGAGCTTCGCCTCCTCGTCGTGGAGACGATCCTGTTCGGGGTTCAGATCGTTCGGTGTGCTGTTCATCGGGGTTACCTCGCCACGCCCGTTTGCTGTTGCGTCTCGGTCGTCTCCCCGTCACCGTCGCCGGCCAACTCGGCCATGCGGGTGCGGATCGACTTGATCGCCGTGTGCAGGAGCACGCCCACGTTGTTGACCGTGGTGTTCATCACCTCGGCCATCTCGCGGTAGCTCAGGCCGCCCTGGAACTTCAGGCGGACGACCTCCTGCTGCCGCTCGGGCAACGACGCCACGAGTGCCAGCACGCCGCCGTGATGCTCGGTGGTCTCCGCGGGATTGCCGTGACGCGGGGGCCGCTCTGGAGCGGCGTTCGCGTCCATCTTGCGGGCGTCGAGCGTCGTCATGCGATGCTCCTTCCTGCACACGTCCACGGCGCGGTTCCGGCAGACCCGGTAGAGCCACTTCGCCACGTGACCGTCGACCGACGCCCGTTCCGCCTGCCAGAGGCGGAGGAAGGCGTCCTGGACGACGTCGCGAGCGCGATCGTCGTCGCCCAGCATCCGGGCGACGTAGATCGTCAGCGGTCCCTCGTACTGGAGGACCACCGAGCGAATCCAATCGCGATCGCGGTGTCGTTCGTCGTCGGGCATCGGCTCGGTGGCTCCTGGCGGTGCCGGGCACGCCGCACGTGCTCGTGGGTAGGACGAGCGAGGGGGCGGGGTATTAGCGGGAACGTGCGCTTTTCCCGTTTTCGGATATCGGTCCCAGCCGGTCACGGCCCGCTATGATCCCCACCACCATGTTCGAAACGCTCTCCGATCGCTTCCACAAGGCTCTGCGCAACCTCTCGGGGCGTGGTCGCATCACCGAGGACAACGTCCGCGAGTCGATGCGGGACGTCCGTACGGCACTTCTCGAGGCCGACGTCCATCTCGACGTCGTGCGGTCGTTCTGCGATGACGTGGTCGATGACGCCCTCGGCGAGGACGTCACCAAGAGCCTCAAGCCCGGCGAGGAGATGATCGGCATCGTCCACAAGCGGCTCGTGGACCTCATGGGCCCGGTGGACGCCGAGATCATGCTCGTCGAGCCCGCCCCCACCATCGTGATGATGTGCGGGCTCCAGGGCTCGGGGAAGACGACCACCTGCGGCAAGCTCGCCGCCTACCTGAAGGCGCGGGGCCGGCACACGATGGTCGCCGCCGTCGACCTTCAGCGTCCGGCGGCCGTCGAGCAGCTCCGCATCGTCACCGAGCAGGTCGCGTCGGAGGCGAAGGGCAACGCCCGCGTCGACTTCTACGCCGAGCCGGACCAGTGCGCGGCCTACGGCGAGGCGGTCGGGGTCGCGGTGGACGTGAGCCGGCGCGCCCTGAAGGCGGCGCGCGAGGTGAAGGCCGACGTTCTGATCCTCGACACCGCCGGGCGTCTGCATATCGACGCCGCGCTGATGGGCGAGCTGGCCGGAATCAACCGCGCCCTGAACCCGCACCAGATCTACCTCGTCGTGGACGCGATGGTCGGCCAGGACGCGGTCAACTCCGCGAAGGCCTTCCACGAGCAGCTCAGCGTCGACGGCGTGATCCTCGCGAAGTTCGACTCCGACACCCGCGGCGGCGCCGCGTTGTCGGTCAAGAACGTCACCGGGGCCCCGATCAAGTTCGTCGGCACCGGCGAGAAGTTCGACGCCATCGAGCCGTTCCACCCCGAGCGGATGGCCGGACGCATCCTCGGCATGGGCGACGTCGTCTCCCTCGTGGAGAAGGCCCAGGAGGAGGTCAGCGAGGAGGAGGCGGAGCGTCTCGCGGCCAAGATGGCCGAGGGGAAGCTCACGATGGACGACTTCCTCAAGCAGCTCCGCTCGATCCGGCGAATGGGGCCGATGAAGCAGTTGCTCGGCATGCTGCCCGGCGTGGGCGCGGCGCTGAAGAACGTCGAGGTGGATGACCGGCAGCTCGATCAGCTCGAGGGCATCGTGCACTCGATGACGATGCCGGAGCGCGAGGAGGTCAAGCTCCTCAACAAGTCGCGCATCAAGCGCATCAGCCGCGGCTCGGGCACGACGCCGTCCGACGTCAACCGGCTGCGCAAGCAGTTCGAGATGATCCAGAAGATGACCCGCCAGATGTCGGGCCTCGGCGCGCTCGGCAAGATGAAGGCGATGAAGGAACTCTCGAACGCCGGTCCCGAAGCGATGCCGGGTCTTCACGGCGTCCCCGGCCTCGGCGGACGCGCCTCCACGAAGACGACGAGCGTCAAGCGCGGCTTCAAGCAGCGGAAGAAACGCAAGTAGCAGAAAACCCGGGACGCGTACGAGTCTTCCAGAGAATGCGTAGGCGTCCCGGGTTTCTACTGCGCGGCGGCGCAGACCGGGGGTAGCCACCCTGGACGGCTCATCGCCTGATTGTCCCGGGTGACTACCCCCG
>JAAELP010000173.1 GCA_024226535.1 Planctomycetota bacterium
TCCGACGGACCCGGAGAAATGGACTTCGGTGAAGGTGAACAGGACTTATTTCATAAAATCCGGCGGAGAATGGCATCCGAACCGGGGCAGGCACGGTGAACTCAGGGAGGAGTATGAGGGAGGTTCCGCAGAGGGTAAAACTGTCCCGGATTATTTCATTTACAAATCAAAAGACGGCACAGAATACAAGTATCCGTATCCGGTCCGCGAAAAGGTGAAAATACCTCTTTACATGAATATCGGGGACGACATCGTAACCCGGATCGGCATGCATCCCGAATCAATGAGGCTCGTAAATTACGACAGTCCCGCTGAGGCTGACTCTGCCGACAAACCCATGCCCGCGCAGGTTATAAGCATAACCGGCCGGAACGGGAATGAGATGAATTTCGAATACGAAGAAAGGACACCCCCGGCACAGCATCTCCTGAAAAAAGTCACTGACGCGGTGAATCGCGAGTTCGAACTCGATTATAAGAAAGTGCCCGCGGGCTGGGCAGGCGACAGGGAACGGCTGGTAAAAGTGACCGGCCTGAAGGGTGATCCGCTCGTTCTTGAACTGGATTTCGCCTACAACCCGAGAGGTCAGATTATGAGCGCAAAAAGAGCTGACCGGACAGAGAAATACAGATATGAGCAGGAGCCCGGGATAAAAGGGGCAGACTGGAATCTTTCCGAAACCGAAGATGTTCACGGCCACAGGCACAAA
>JAAELP010000174.1 GCA_024226535.1 Planctomycetota bacterium
ACCAAACGGAACGATGGCCGTCTGCGGCCGTCGTGGAGTGCGGACGGGGGGTCCGGGGGCAGGCCCCCGGTCAACTCAGGATGCCAAAAGACCCTATCCCTTGGTCCCCAGATACTTCCAGGGATTCACCCGACGCCCCTCGCGGAACACCTCGTAGTGCAGGTGCGGCCCGGTCGATCGCCCGGTCGAACCCACGCTGCCGATCACGTCGCCGCGGCGGACGCGCTGGCCGGGCCGGACCAGGATCTCGCTCAGGTGCGCGTAACGCGTGACGTAGCCGAAGCCGTGCGACACGTCGATCGACTTGCCGAGGTCGGCGACGCGCACGGTGCGTGAGACGACGCCGTCGGCCGGAGCCCGGACGGGGGTCCCGCTGTCGGCGACGATATCGATGCCGCGGTGAAACTGCCGTCCGCCGGTCCACGGGTCCTTGCGCCAGCCGAAACCGTGGGAGAACCAGCCCTGGACCGGCATCGCGTTCGGCGTGGAGGCCAGGGCCTTCATCCGCTCGGCGAACGCGCCGTCCAGCTGATCCATCGAGCGATCCAGGTTGGCGGCGCGGTCGTCGAGCCAGCCGACTTCACGGTCGAGCGACGGACTGTTCCCGCCCGGAGCGCCGGACGGGCCACCGGACGCCGGCTGCCCCGAGGGCAGTCCCTCGACGCCGAGGGCGTCGGCCATGCGCACCGCGTGCGACTCGTAGTCGTCGAGGCGCAAGGAGAGCAGCTCCAGTTTGTAGGTCACCTCGTCGCGCTCATCCCGCAACGTCGTGTTGTTCTGTTCGAGGCTCGCGATCGTGTCCTGCTGGGCGCGGATGCGGAACAGCATCTGCGGTGCGTAGAGCCCCGCCAGCAGCAACACCACGCCGAGCGTGGCGAACGTCATCACGAACCCGCGCGACACGTGCAGCTTGCGAAAGCGGCTGCGCGCGTGCGGCAAGATCAGGACGGTGTAGAAGGGGCGGTTCTTGCGCCCGTTCGGGGGGTGCGGCATGTCGCAAAAACTAACACCCGGCCCCCGGGGAGTCAAACGTCGTGGGTCTCGCCGGTCCGCGGTTGTTCCATGGCCCCCGCTTGGCTATGCTCCCTCGCGTCCAACCCCCGTTTTCGGGGCATCCGGAGGATCCGAGTGCACAACTGGAGCCGCACGGCCGGCGAGGTCTTGATGGTGGGCCTCGAGGGGCCGCGGCTGGGCGACGAGGAGCGCCGGCGCCTCGCCGCGCTCGGCCCCGCCGGGGTGATTCTGTTCCGTCGCAACCTCGAGACTCCCCGACAGACGGCCGAACTGCTGGCCGACGCGCGCTCGGTCCTCGGGCCCGGAAGCCTCGCCGCCCTGGACCAGGAGGGCGGCTCCGTCAGCCGGCTCGAGCCCTGGATCGGCCCGACCGCGGACGCGTCGGTGCTGGCCAAGGCCGGGGAAGAGACGCTGAATCGCTTCGGACGCAGCACCGCGCGAGCTCTGGCCACCCTCGGGTTCAACGTCGATTTCGCCCCGGTCGTGGACCTGTGCGGCCCCGAGCAACCCAACGAGATCGCGGCGCGTTCCTTCGGCAGGGACCCCGTGCGCTCCGCGCGGCTGGCCGGAGCGTTCCTCGACGGCCTCCAGTCGGGCGGGGTCGCCGGTTGCCTCAAGCACTTTCCCGGGCTCGGCTCGACCTCCGTCGACTCCCACGTCGCGCTGCCGGAGTCGAAGCGAACCCTGGAGCAGATCGAGCGCGAGGATCTGGAGCCGTACCGCATCCTCGGCACCCGCGCTGCGGCGGTGATGGTGGCCCACTGCCACTACCCTGCGCTCGACCCCGGGCTGCGCATCCCCGCCAGCGGGTCGCGCGCAGCCATCGCCGAGCTGTTGCGCCGCGGTGTGGGCTACGACGGGCTCGTCGTCACCGACGACCTCGAGATGGGGGCGATCGGCGAGCGCGACAGCAACGGCGAGTTCGCCGTGCAGGCGCTCGAGGCCGGCTGCGACCTCTTGCTGTACTGCGCCAAGCTCGATCGTGCGGAGCGCGCGGCCGAGCGGATCGCGGCGGCCGCGGCGCGCACCCCGAGCCTGCAGGATCGCCTGTCCGAGGCGGCGGCGCGCGTGCGCACGACCGCCGAGCGCTGGGCTCCGTCCACTCCGAGCTCGGCGGCGTGGTCGGCAATCGCGGCCGAGTTCGCCGAGTTCGCCCCGCGCTAGGAGCCTGTCCGAGTCATCACCGGCATCGCGTTCCGCGCGCCGTGGGGCCGTATGCGAGGCGCCGGCGACGCAGACATATGCCCGGCATAGGGAAGTCGGCGCAACGAAGCAGACGGCCCCACGCCGCCGGAACCCTCCGGGCGCATGGGGGTTGCGGGCGCATGCTTCGTTGTTCGTCGTTGACGATACAACAGCATC
>JAAELP010000175.1 GCA_024226535.1 Planctomycetota bacterium
ATTTGATATGTAAATATAAATTTTAAAAAAACGTAACTTTTAAAAACCTACATGGGGGTTACAAAATGGAACAAAAAACCAAAATTGCTGATCAAAAAAATGATAAATTAGGGTAAAAAATAGACTATTTTTAGGGCAAAATTTTAATAATTTTTTTGGCAAAAAAATTAGGTAATTTTTAGGGTAAAATTTTAATAATTTTTTTGGCAAAAAAAAAGAAAGGTGTCACTATGTCCTCATAGTGACACTTTTCTCTATGCCCCTTAAATCCTATCTTCAAAGTCAAAAATATTTCGTGACGACCTATCTTCAAAATCAAATATATTTCATGAAGAAGGGTAAACTGATCAAAATTAGGGGTAAAATTAGGGGTAAAATTAGGGGTAAAATTAGGGGTAAAATTAGGGGTAAAATTAGGGGTAAAATTAGGGGTAAAATTAGGGGTAAAATGTCCGGACATTAATAAAAAAATATTAACTAAAAAATTAGTCACTTTTTAGAGTAAAATTTTGTTAATTTTTTTTGGTAAAAAAAGCTTCTATTCTTGCATGCTTTATCCAGTCATCTTTTCCCCAGTTGCAAAATTGGAAATTTGTTCTTCTAAAAAAATATTTTCAAATCCGCTCCACCCCTCTTCCGTTAAAAAATACTTTCAGGTCTGTTTCGACTATGGCATAATTTATGTAAAAATCATACACATCTCGTCTTTTATGTATAACTTCAATGGAATAAAATAGGAAAATTATGCCAATTATTTGGGAAGTTAATGAGGATGAAGTTTTACCTGAGATAAAAGAAGATATTGATTTAAGGATTAGAAATCAATTTAATCTTTTAGCACCTAATGAAAAAAACTTTACTGCCTACGTAAATAAAAACAGTGTCGCTGGTAGAGTAAAAATAAGAATATTAAAAGATGGTCAACAAGTATCAGAAGGATCTATAACAATTTTACCAGGAGGTACTGTGAGGGAGTTATGGTCTGAGGGATTTGAGGTATAAACGTATGATATTTTAATAATGCGTGACCTCATCACGTTTTAAAACTCGTTACTCAGTAACTGGGCCTACCAAAAGAACTGTTTCTTCTGATGCTCTCTTAGAAAAGACATCCCCCTTTCTGAGGAGTGGACCATGGCCAGTAATATCCCTAATATTTTATAATCGTGACAATGATGAGATTTGATTTACTTTTTGTATGCTTCAAAGGAATTGAACAAAAACTATTTTTCAATGCGATTCTGATTTTCTAAATACAATTTACTATTTTTTTACGATGCCATTATCTTTTATAAGATATTATAAACTTATAGTGTCGGGTATTTTCTATTTTAGGTGTATATTACTTGAATTAAGATATATCAAATATTTTGTTAAAAAATGCTATTATTGAAAATACCCGTCGGGTTTTAGACAAAAAAGATTGTTTTTTGCATTTTTCGAACTTTTCGAGAAATTAAAAATCAAATTATAATGAGGCGTATCAATTATTTCTGAATTAAATTAAGTTCTTAAAAATACCCGTCAAATTTTTAAACCGGATTCATCATTAAAAAGGTTTTTGTTGTCTTAATTCTTCTATAGAAGAATATTAGCAAAAGAACTAAAAAAGAATAGTGGTTTTATGCCTGACTGGAATGAAATACTCTGATTTTTGAATCC
>JAAELP010000176.1 GCA_024226535.1 Planctomycetota bacterium
ACTTATCGGCGCGAGATCGTCGTCGCTGGCAAGGCGACGCGACGCTGGCATATCCATGGATACGTCGAGGAGCGGCAACGCAGCCAGCGGCGGCGAGGTCCGTCGATATGTTACAAGATGTTTGGCGGACACCACTAGAGGCCGCCGATCATCGTCGACTTGTCGCCCTCGCCGGGGCGCTTCATGTGCGACGCGGCGGTTTCGCGGTCGGGGAACTCCTGCGTCGAGAAGACGACGCGGGTGTTGCCGATGACGAGGACGTCGCCGTAGCGCAGGGGCGACTCCATGAGCAGCGGCATCCCGTTGACGATCGAGCCGTTCGTGGAGCCCATGTCCGCGACGCTGTACGCGGTGCCGGCCTCGTCGCGGTTGATCTGAAGGTGGCGGGAGGAGACCGACGGATCGAGGAGCTGGATCGTGCACTGCTCGGAGCGGCCGATCGTCGTCGAGCGCTCGAGCACGGGGAAGTACTTCCCGGACTCCGGTCCGTCGGTAACGAGGATCGATCCCATGAGAGGCTCCAGACAGGGAGTCTACCTGATCACGGCGCGCCCGACGCCTGATCCCCGGCCACGACGTACGGCGCCATCCGTTCGGTGAGCGCGGGACCGATGCCGTCGACGCGCCGAAGGTCCTCGAGACGGGCGAACGGTCCCCCCGCCTCGCGTTCGGCGACGATGCGCGTCGCGAGACGCGGCCCGATGCCCGGGAGCACGGTCAGCTCGGCGGCCGGGCAGGTGTTCAGGTCGATCCGCATGTCGGGAGCCGCGGCGAGTGGGCCGCTCGGGCGGCCGTCGTCGGCGAGCGCGATCGGACGCAGGAACCGCGCGACGCCGACGCCGATCACCGCGACCGCGAGCACGACGATCGCCGCCGTCGTCCCCGGTCCATCGGCCTTGTTTCTCACGTCGCCGCCTTGTCCGGGAGCTTCAGCGACCCCAGTGGCTTGCGCAGCCGACGCCGCGCCCCGACGAGCCGCGAGAGTGCCGGCTTGCCCTGGCCGTCAGCGGAGATCAGGCCCGAGCCCGGCAGCAACGCTTCCTCGTGGTCGAAGAGGTCCGTCCAGAAGATGGACTCCACGAAGGGCTTGGACATCGCCGAGGCGAAGAGCCGCCCGGCCCAGCGGGCCTGGACCTCGGGGCTCCACGGCTCGTGCCACCACCCGCCGTTCTCGTCCACCGGCGCGCTGGGCACGCCCATCGCCGAGACGAGCACCGGGACCTCGAAGCTGAAGAACCGGTCGAGCAGGCTGCTGATCTGCATGAGGTCGCGGGTCGCGCGACCCTGGTGCTGCTCACCGAAGAGCAGTTGCACACCGAGGGCGTCGAACTTGATGCCCTCGGAGATCAGCCGGTCCACGAACGCCAGCGGAGGCATCGAGTCGCCCTTGCCCGCGCAGTGCTCGCCGAACGGCTGGCGAAGCTCGATCATCGTCCGGGCGCCCCGGCGTCGCTGGCGGACGAGCAGGCTCGCCATGCGGGCGAGATCGAGCATCTGTCCCGGCGCGAACTCGAAGTGGTCGTTGATGTTGAGCCCGGAGCCGATGTTCCACATGCCGACGACGTGCTTGTACCGTTCGACCACGCGCTCGACGTGATCGAAGACCATGTCGCGACACGTGTCGTAGTCGTGCTGCCAGACGAACATCCACTCCGGCAGCGCTTCCCGCGAGAAGTCCAGCAACGGCCCCGCGATGATCGGCTTGCCCTGCTCCTTCGCCCACTCCATCCACCGGTCGGTGGGCCCCCACTGGTAGACGCCTTCCTCGACCTCCAGGCTCTTCCAGCACAGGGGGATGACGACGACGTCGAAGTTCGTCTGGATCAGGTCGCGGAGGCTGCGACCGTCGCGCCCGGGCCAGATCCTCGCCCCCAGGGTCGCCGAAGACGCGGCCCGCTTGGCGAAGCGTCGGTGCAGGAGGATCTCGGCGTGGGCCATGGCCAGCCGCTCCGAGGCGGAGATCGCCCGCACGAGCGCCCGGTCGGCGATGCGGGTGGCGCCGGCGTCGTTCTCGAGCGTCAGGGCCTCGGTCAGGAGCTGGCGCGCCTGCTCCCAGTGCCGCATCGCCGGATGCCCCTCGCTCAGGTCGAACATCTGCCATTCCTCGCTCTTGGCGATGAAGACCTTGATTCGGTGCCGCGCCAGCTCCACGGCGAGGTTGTACGGCTCGTCACGCTCCGGCAGCAGGCACGTCTGGAGCATGAGCCGACCCATGCGTCCCGCGTCGTGCTGGAGGCACAACGCGACCGCGTCCCGCCCCGGACGCGTGCAGTCGATGAAGCCGTCCTGGAACGCGACCCGGCCCAGCACGGCGACATCGTCCGCACCGACCAGATGGGCGTTGACCAGGGGCCACTGGCGCGCCGGGCCCGACTCGTCATGAACAGCGAACCGAAGCATGGGGCGAGCATTGTATCGGCTCGCCCGGAGCGGTCTCCGGAAGCCGCGGCAATCCCAGATCCGGGGTGCCGCGGTCGCTCGACAAGCCGGGTGCCGTGGTCTCGGCGCAGCCGAGGCCGCGTGCGTTCGTCGCTCGACACGCGGCCTCGCCTTCGGCAAGACCACGGCGCCCCAATCCAGGCCACGGCACCCCTTGTCGCTGCTAGAGTGCGCACATGACCAGCCCCTCCGCCTCCGCCATGACCGATCGCGACTCCACCACCGTCTACCGAACCGACCTCCCGCTGCCCGAGCGGCGCGAGGGCAAAGTGCGCGATATCTACCGCGTTCCGGCCGTCGGTGACGCGCCGCCACGCGTGCTCATCATCGCCACCGACCGAATCAGCGCCTTCGACGTCGTCATGCCCGACCCCCTGCCCGGGAAGGGCCGGCTGCTCACGAGCGTGGCGTCGAAGTGGTTCGAGTTCATCCGGCAACGCGGCATCATCGCCGACCACCTGCTGTCCACCGATCCCAACGACGTTCCCGGGCTCGACGCCGCCCAGCGGGCGACGCTCGAAGGACGCATGATGCTCGGCCGCGCCGCCGAGGTCATCCCGATCGAGTTCGTGGTGCGCGGGTACATCACCGGCTCCGGCTGGAAGGACTACCAGCGCACGGGATCGGTGTGCGGTGTTCCGCTGCCGGAGGGTCTGCGCAACTGCGACCGGCTGCCCGAGCCGATCTTCACGCCGGCAACGAAGGCCACCGAGGGGCACGACGAGAACATCGACTTCGACACCGCGTGTGACGTGGCGGGACGCGACGTCATGGAGCACCTTCGCGACGTCTCGCTCCGAATCTACAACGAAGCCCACGCGCACGCCGCCTCGCGCGGCATTCTGCTCGCCGACACGAAGTTCGAGTTCGGCAACGCCCTCGACGCGACCGGCGCCCGGACCGACGAGATCATCCTCATCGACGAGGTGCTGACGCCGGACAGCTCACGGTTCTGGCCCGCCGACGAGTACGAGCCGGGACGCGAGCAGAACAGCTTCGACAAGCAGATCATCCGCAACTACCTCCAGTCACTCGTCGACGCCGGCAAGTGGGACAAGACGCCGCCGGGTCCGGTGCTCCGCGGCGACATCGTCGCCCGCGCGCTTGCGCGGTACAACGAGGTGTTCGAGCGTCTCTTCCGCTAGCCCGGATGTTGCACGAGGCTCGGCGGTGGGTCGTCGATACGGCCCACCGCGTGGGGCCTGCGCACGAATTCGGGGCGCACGCCCCGCGCACACTGTGTCACCGGCGCGGCAAGCCTGATCCGTGTTCGCTTCGGCGAGGCGCTGGCATATCCACTCGATGCGTCGAGACTCGACGGAGCGGACACGCGGCAGGATCGTCCGCTGGACGCCGAGCCTCGTGCAATATCCGGGCGAGCAGCCTGTCGGACTTCGACGGGCGATCGGTGGTAGGCTCCCGCTTCGGCCGTTTGCCATTGCGCTTGCCTCGGCTCTTCCAGCCTGGCGCGGTATCCTCCTGATGGGGCGGTTGCGATCAGCGTACTGAGACTCGTTGCCGCATCGAACGGATGAGAGCCTCGGCATGGCACGTCGGCACGACCAGCAACGGAGTCACCGATGACCTGTGATCCCATCGACCTCCTGCTCGCCAATACCCGCGCCGGTTTCCTGAGCGAGATCGGCTACGACAAGGAGGACGGGAAGGGTCCGAGCATCCGCCTTGTTGAGCCACTCTCGATGGTCGAGGGCGCTACCGGCCTCCTCGTGCGATGCATTCAGGTAGAGCCAAAGAAAGGTGGTGTGCGCCACTTCATCAAGCGACGCATTGTCTCTGTCGGCTGCACGCAAGTACCAACACTCGGGCGAGGGGGCGGCTTCGTGAACGGCGAGATCATCACGACCGGCTGGACGAAGAAGACGGCCGACAAGAGTGGTCTTAGTTGCCCGTGGTTTGTGACCTACGCCAATGCTGTGCGGGAGGCGATCGACGACTTCCAGATCGAAGGCTGGGAGTTGGAGTCGATCGAGAGTCTCAAGGCCCAACTCGACCTCACGCTGAGCCAAGTGCGGGCAGTGCACGCGTATGTACTGTCCGAGTATCTGATGGGCTATGCCGGCGACGGGGAATTCGACGCGGACGAAGAGGAGCAGATCGAACAGATCGTTCGCTGCCTTGACGAACTGGGCTGGTCGCCCGGGTGAGCACACGAAGGTGTGTGAGCCAGCGACGCGCCGTCAGGTTGATCTAGTGGGCGTAAGATGACAGGTACGGTCGGCCGCGTCACCGTTATCGACGTCGAGACGACCGGATTCTCACCGCGGCGCGGTGATCGCATCATCGAGATTGCGGTGGTGTTGGTGTCGCCAGACGGCGGGCTGCAGGAGGAGTTCGACACGCTCGTGAACCCACATCGCGACGTCGGGCCCATACACGTTCACGGAATAACGGCAACTGATCTGGCGACGGCGCCGTCCTTCGATGATATCGCTGGCAGCCTGCTGAGGATCCTGCGTGGTGCCTGCGTGATCGCTGGGCACAATATCGGTTTTGACCTGCGGTTCATTGCGAGCGAATACGGACGCATCGGAATCGACCTGCCGCCGATCGCCGCGCTCTGTACGTACCGCTATTTCGGCAGGCAGCTGGACGCATGCTGCAGGGATTACCGCATTCCATGTGACGGCCCCTCGCACCGGGCGCTCGCCGACGCCCGCGCGACGGGTCACCTCGTCGGGCGCCTCCTCAGCGAGGCTCCCCAGACTGTCATCGACCATCAGCTCGGCGAGATCATCTGGCCGGAGCTCGAGGTCCGCGAGATTCGATGCTGTCCTCGTGAACAGGCTGAACAGGCAGCCAGATCGACACCCTCGTACCTAGATCGGCTGCTACACGCCACTCGGCACAATCACGCCGGTTCGCCAGAGAATGTGGTCGCCTACTACGGGCTTCTCGATCGCATTCTCGAAGACCGCTGTGTTGATGCGAATGAAGCCGATGAACTCGTCGCCTCCGCACTCGACTGGGGGCTGTCGCGATCGCAGATTCAGGGGGCACACGAGCAGTATCTGCGCGCACTTGCCGCTGCCGCCCTCGCCGATCAGGTAGTAACCGAGTCCGAGCGGCGCGATCTCGAGTCCGTTGCGAGGCTCCTCGGTCTCGCCGGATCCACCGTCGATACCGCGCTCCTCTCGGTAGCGCAGGCCCCTTCGGCCCCCGGACAGCCATCCGACGCGACCTCGCATCGAGCAGGGACACTGGTCGGGCAGCGTGTCTGCTTCACAGGCCAACTTCGATGCACGCAAGATGGCATTCCGATCACGCGAGAGGCAGCCGAGACGCTTGCGAGGGAGGCCGGTCTGGATGTGGCACCGTCCGTAACGAAGAGGCTCGACATTCTCGTCATTGCTGACCCAAACTCGCAATCGGGCAAGGCCCGCAAGGCCCGTAAGTACGGGATTCGGATCCTCGCGGAGGACGTCTTTTGGAGCAAGATCGGAGTAGCTGTGGACTAGCCCCAGAACAAGCGTATCGGTGACTCCTCCGACCCGCTGTGAGACCGCTCGTTGGTGATGGGATGGTACCGCGGCCTGCGACTTGCGAGGCGGTCCGGCGGTCGATCGTGCGTGGCGTGTTGGTTGGCTTCGATTCCGGCAGATCTGTGAGCCGTGGTGAACCGGGACGTCCGTGACCCGGCGTCTCGTTCCTTCGTCAGCATCGGAGCGGATGACGAAGGGATTCAGCCGTGCGAATCAGCGTCGATATCCGGAGATATGCCGAGGAGTGGCAACGCAGCCAGCAGCGACGAGGACCGGCGGTATGTTGTCGCACTTCTGGGATGCACCACTAGCTGTCATACGCCGAGCTCTGCCGCCAGCAGGTCGGAGTAGCTGACGCTGATCGGTTCGCCGAGGATCGGATCGAAATCGGCACGCAGGTGGTCGATCGCGCGATGGCAGGCTTCGACGTCGAAGTCGCGTGAGACGATCGCCTCGAACTCGATGAACCGGCCGAGGCCCTCGACCTCGTCGAGGTGGATCCGCACGTTCTCGAGCATCCACAGCTCGCGTGTCTTGTCGACGGTGATCCACGGCTCGATGCCGTCGACGCCCCAGCGCAGCCGCGCCTGGTCGCCGGTGAGGATCGTGTAGTTGCTCATCCGGGGACGCACGATGTCCGGCCGGTGGTAGTAGATCCAGGCGATCTCCTCGCCCGGCTCCTCGCGTCGCTTGAGGCGGCCGTCGGGAAGCTGGTAGTAGATATCGCGCTGCCGGAAGGTGCCTTCGAGCGTGGCGTCGAGCGCCGCGCACTGCGCGCGGGCGGCGTCGAAATGGCGGAGTTCGGCCTTGAACTCGATGTTCTGCATGGGTTGCCTGCTCGGGGTGCCTTCCTACTCGTCGTCCGCCGTGGTCGAGGGAGCCGGCGGATCGAGCACCCGGGGGCGCAGCGCGTGGATGAGCTGCTTGTCCTGGATCGGAAATCCGGCCCGGATCCGCGCGAGCTGGCGTTCCACCGCAAGCCGGTCGGGCATCGGGTGACTCGTCGCGACGCCGTCGGCGTCGACGCGCTCGATCGACCACGGGGCGCTGGAGGCAACCGACGCGTTCCCGGCGTAGTAGATGCCGTCGTCGGCGACCGTGATCGGCGCCACCCGGTACCACCTCCGCCCGTCGAACGGTTTCTCCTCTTCGCCATGGTCGCGCTGCATGAGCACCCAGTGCATCGTGTTGATCTCGCGCCCCCCCGCCACGAGACGCCAGAACCACGCGCGCTGCCCGACGACGACCAGCTCGTCGTCGACGATCTCCGCCCGCGGCCACAGCGTTCCGCCCAGAGCCCACGCGAGCAGCACCGCCATGACGAAGAAGATCGTCAGCTTGATCAGAAGGCTTCGGAATCCGAGCGCGACCTGGCCCATGGGGGGAGATTGTATCGGGGGAAGCGACCGAGCGACGGAGCGACGAAGGGCGGTGTCGTCGCGGGACGGCTACTCGCCGGGCCCGAGTTCGGTGACGAGGCGCGCTTCGTCCCAGATCTCGATGTCGAGCTGCTCGGCCTTGGCGAGCTTGGAACCGGCGCTCGCGCCGGCGATGACGAGGTCGGTCTTCTTCGTGACCGAGCCGGTGACACGCGCGCCCAGCGCTTCCAGCCGCTCGGTCAGCTCGGCGCGCGAGAAGCCCTCGAGCGTCCCCGTGAGCACGACGGCCTTGCCGGCGAGGGGCGACTCGGGACGGAGGGCATCGGGGTCGTACTGGGCGCTCGTGAGGTCGACGCCGGCGTCACCGAGCCGGCCGAACACCTGGCGCCCGGCTTCGGACTGGAGGAAGTCGTGGAGGATCGTCGCGGTGATCTCGCCGAAGTCCGGAAGCGCCTCCAGCTCCTCGCGGCCCGCCGCCTGCAGCGTCTCGGCATCGGGGTAGTGACGGGCGAGCGTCTTCGCCGCCGCGGTTCCGATCTGGCGGATGCCGAGACCGGCGAGCACGCGGGCCAGCCCACGGGTCTTGCTCGTCTCGATCGCGAGGAGCAGGTTGTCGACGGACTTCTCGCCGGTGCGCGGCAGCTCCAGCAGCGCGTCGCGGGACAGGGAGAAGATGTCGGCGAAGTGCTCCACGAGCCCGGCGTCCACGAGCGCGTCCACGAGCTTCTCGCCCATCCCGTCCACGTCCATCTGGCCGCGGCCGACGAACCACTTGAGCTTCTCCCGGAACTGAGCGGGGCATTCGGGGTTCACGCAGAAGAGCTTCGGCCCTTCCTGCTCGACGGTGCCCCCGCACTCCGGGCACGCCGCCGGGGGCTCGAGCGCCGCGGCTGACGCCGGGCGCTGCTCGGGCAACACGCGCACGACCTGCGGGATGATCTCGCCGGCCTTCTCGACGACCACCGCATCGCCGACGCGGATGTCCTTGCGCCGGATCTCCTCGATGTTGTGCAGCGTCGCGTGCCGCACGGTCGTGCCCGCGATGAAGATCGGCTCCATCGTCGCCCGCGGCGTCAGCGTGCCGCCCTTGCCGACCTGCCAGTCCACGCGGAGCAGCTTCGTCGTGCCCTGCTCGGCGGGGTACTTGAAGGCGATGCACCAGCGTGGCGCCTTGCTCGTCGATCCGAGCGTCTCCTGCTGCTGGAACGAGTCCACACGCACGACCATGCCGTCAACGCCGTAGTCGAGGCCGGCGCGCTCCGAGCGGAACGACTCGATCACCTCCAGGCAGCGGTCGATGCCCTCGGCGCGGGTGATCGGGCTCGCGGGGATACCCCACCTCGCCAGACGCCCGACGAAGTCGACGTAGCCCGGACCACCGTCGCCGCCGACGACGACGCCCCGCCCGTGAGCGAGGAACCCGAGCCGGCGCGATCGCGCGATCTCCGGGTCGAGGCTCTTGAGCGTGCCCGCCGTCGCGTTGCGCGCGTTGGCGAGGAGCGGCTCGCCGGCCGCTTCGCGCTCGGTGTTGACGCGCTCGAACTGCGAGTTCGGCATGAAGATCTCGCCGCGCACCTCCAGCACGCCGGGCACCGACGCGCCCACCAGACGCAGCGGGATCGCCCGCACGGTACGCACCTGCGCCGTAACGTCGTCACCCTTCTCCCCGTCGCCGCGGGTGACGGCGTGGACGAGCACGCCCTGCTCGTAGCGCAGGCTGATGGCGACGCCGTCGATCTTCGGATCGCACACGTAGATCGGCCCGGGTTCGTCGAAGAGATCGTCGCCCTCGGGCGCGTCCATGCCGAGGCCCTTGCGGACGCGGGTATCCCACGCCCGCAGGTCGTCGGCGTCGTAGGTGTTGTCGATCGACTGCATCGGCACCGAGTGCCGAACGGTGCGGAAGCCCTCCAGCGGCTCCCCGCCGACACGTCGCGACGGGCTGGCGGGATCGTCCAGCTCCGGGTGGGCCTCCTCGAGCGAGATCAGCTCGCGGAGCAACGCGTCGTACTCCGAGTCGGCCATGGTCGGCTCGGCGTCGACGAAGTACGCGCGGTTGGCGTCGGCGAGCAGGCGTCGCAGCTCCACGATGCGCTTCTTGTCGGCGGCGGTGGTCACGGCGAGGGAATCACGTTGAGCGTGTAGAACGCGCTGTCGTGGAGCAGCGGGACGTTGGCCGAATCCGTGATCCCGTCGAGGCTCAGTTCGTACACGCGGCCCGGCGTGAGCCCGTCGATCCGCAGCACCGCGACGAGCCCCCCCGCGCCGACCGCGACGTCGTAGATCGTGTGCTCGCGCCGGTCGATCTCCGGGGCGCCGTATTTCTCCCATCGTTCGTGCGTGAAGCTGGCGACCCGGTAGCGGTTCGCGTCGCCGGCGAGGTGCGTGTCGGCGGGCATCGTGAAGTGCAGGGCGAAGCCGTCGTGACGCGCTCGCATCTCGCGCACCTCGAACGGCGTCGCGCCGGAGTACGCGATCCGCTGGAGCCCCCACTGCCGCGTCCCCTTGCTCCACCACCCGCGGTTGGTCATGCCGACGAACATGGACCCGTCGTTGCCCCAGCAGAGCCGGTTCACGCCACTGTCGAGACCGTCGATGAACCCGAAGCACGCGCCCTGGTAGACGCCGTTCACGCGCTCCAGGAACACGCGCATGATCGACGCCTCGTACTGGTCGCCGACGAACAGTTGCCCTTCGAAGGGGCCGAACGCGCCGCCGGTGTCGTCGAGGAGGATGTCGCTCGCGCTGCGTCCCATGCGGTCGTACGGGAACCAGATCGCCGGGCTCTTGAAATCTTCCTCGCCACGCGGCGGCGTCATGCCGGCCGTCTCGTACCACCTTGTGCCGGCGGGGTGCCCGTGCCAGTCGCCGGTGTCGAGGTGCATGAGCTTGCTCGTCGCGACCCAGTCGCCCTGGTTGTCGCAGCAGAACATGTCGCCGGCGGCGTTGCGTCCCATGCCGTTGGGCGAGCGCAGCCCGCCGCAGATCGGCGTGAAGGAACCGTCGGGCTCGACGATGCCGGCCCACCCGCGCCACGGCACGATCGACTTCCCGAGCGAGCCGCAGAAGCCGACGTTCAACGTCACCCAGAGCCGATCGTCGCCGTCGGGCTCGGGACCGAACGCGAACTCGTGGTAGTTGCCGCTGACGCCCCACTGATCGCACACCGTCTCGAAGACGTCGCAGCGGTCGTCGCCATCGATGTCGATCAGCTTCGTGACCTCGCCCCGCTGGCTGACGAGCAGGCCCCCGTCGTGCCAGAAGCCGCCCAGCGGTTCGTGGAGCCCGAAGGCGAAGCGCTTGTACTCGGCCGAGAACGGCGGGTCGTCGTACGCGCCCTCGACCACCCAGACCTCGCCGCGCCGCGTGCAGATGATCGGCCGGCCGTCGGGCATCACGTCGAGACCGCCGACTTCGAGCACGACGTCCTCGGGCTCGAAGACCGTCAGCGGCCGATAGTGCCGCAGCACCGGCGACGAGGGGAAGTCGCGGTTCAGGTGGTACTCCAGCAACGCGAGCATGCGCGAGTTCACGCGCGGCTGCATCTGGAAGTTCCAGCCGCCGACACCCTGCGTCACCTTGACGAGCAGTTCGTTGGCGCCTGCTTTCACAGGCAGCTTGACGAGGTGGTCCTTGATGTTGAAGCCGCGGTAGACGTCCGCGTCGGCGACGACACGTCCGTTGAGCCACACCTTCATGCCGTCGTCGCTGCCCATCTCGAACTCGACCTCGGCGTCGCGTTCGGCGGTGAACACGCGGTGGAGGTACGCGATGGCGTCGGTGTTGTCCTCCTCGGTGCCGAACCGCTCGAGGTCGTGGAGCATCCACGCGTCGTCGGCGATCGACGCCCACTGCACGGCGCGGCCGTCCGCGCCCTCATACGTCGCGCCGACGTCGAAGCCGATCTCCGGCGGGTAGACGACGTCGTGCTTGTCGCGGCCGGTGTTGTCGAAGGGGCCGATGACGTGCCACGCGCCCACGCGGATCGGGGTCATGTACTGGTCGAGCGTGGCGTCGCGGCTCGCCTCGCGCGTGTCGAGCTTGATGTAGTTGAAGTCGTCGCGCTGTCCGGACGCGCCGACAGCGGGCACGAGCAGGGCGAGCACGATGACGAGCCTGCCGACGTTCACCAGCGCACCTCCCGCACCGAGACGTTCCGGCCGTCCGGGTGGAGCCGCACGACGGTCGGCGCTTCCCCATCGAGCACCTCGATCGTGGTCCCCGGCGGCCCCTCGAACGAGAAGTGCCGTCGCAACGCTCCGTCGGTGGTCGGGATCGGCTGCTCCTCCACCCGCACCGTGATGTCGCCGCCGACGAGGTCGTACCGGAAGATCGGTCGACGCTGATCGTCGAGTCGATAACCGCGGAAGCGATGGGTCGTCTCGAACCCGGCGATCGTCAGGAGCGGGCCGTCCGGCGCCGTCCACTGGAGCGACTGGGGGTTCGTCTCGCTGCCGCCCCGCGCCGCCCACGCACCGGCGGCGGACAGGAACGGCCCCTGCCAGGCCGCGGTGATCATGCAGCGATCGGCGTCGAACGCGCAGTGCACCTGCTCGGGGAACCCGCAGGCGATCGCGCGCACGCCGGCGTGCTTCATGAACGTGCGGAAGACGATCGGCTCGTCGGCGACGACCAGTTCCAGGCCCGCGGGATCGATGAGGCCCTCGGGCAACGCGAGCATCTCGCCCTGGGAAAGGTACGACCACACCGCGGCGATCTGAGCCTCGGCGCTGCCGCCGAGCAGGCCGGGCAGCGAGCTGATCCCGTCGGGGAAGAACGTCGGCATCCGCGTGCCGGGGGTCAGGCGCGAGGGGTCGTTGACCCACCGCGCGAAGTGCTCGTAGTGCAGGCGGCCGGGCATGAGCGCGAGGTCGGGACCGGGCGTGCCGGTGGAGTCGCGCCCCGCGATCTCATGACACTGGATGCAGGCGAGGCCGCCGGAGCCGACGATCTCGCGCCCCACGCGGGCGGCGTCGAGCGTGAACTCCGGCTCGTCGTCGAGCCGCTCCGTGGCGCCGGCGGCGTGGGCGAGCAACGCGGGGATGCGGGCGACCACGTCGGCACCGTACGACGGCATCCGAGCCGCGAGGTACGGGCGGGCGCGGATCGGCGCGCCGTCATCGTCGACGCCCGCGAGCACGTCGTTCATCCACATCGTGGTCAGACGTCCGCCGGCGTCGGTGAGCGTCGGCGGCAGGCGTCCCTCGTCGCCGAGGTCCGCTTCGCCGATGGTCTCGAAGTACGGGCGGATCGCCGCCTCCGGTCCGGTCGCGGCGTGAAACGCGTGGCACGCGGTGCACCTGAGGCGGACGACGTCGGCGAGCAGGTCGTCCACGGGCACCTCCGCGGCGCGGCGCTCGGCCTGGCGCCGGAGGAACGCGGCGAGGTCGTCGCGCTGGTGCTCGTCGAGGTCGTAGCGCGGCACGTCGGGCGCCGGGGTGGTCGCGAGACATCCGCCGTCGGCCGGCGCGCGGGCGAGCGCTTCGAGAGCCGGACCGGCCGCCGCCGGGTCGGGCTCGACGTCGGCCAGCTCGTGGCAGCTCGCGCAGCCGGTGGACGCGAAGAGGTCCTGCCCGCGCCGGACGCGCTCCGGCTCGATCGTGAACGGCTCGGCGTGCTCGACGACGGACGCGACCGCCTGCTCGGCGGTGCGTGCGATCAGGTATTCGGCGATCGACTCCGCCTCGACGGCGTCGAGCTGCTGCGACGGCATCAGGCCGCCGGGGTGCGCCGCCAGCGGGTCGCGGAGATACGCGGCGAGCCGCGCCGGTGTCGTCTTGACGGCGAGCGGGCCGAGCGGAACGTAGGTCTTCCACGACGGTGCGGTCGCGACGCGTGCGCCGGGCAGCTCCGAGAGATCCTCGAGCGGTCCGTGGCACGCGAAGCAGCCGACGCGGTGGTACGCGACCATCCCGGTGGAGACGTACGACGACCGCGGCGCCCGAGCCGGTGTTTCCAGCGGGCCGCCGCGGGCGACGAGGAAGTGGGTGAGGTCCTCGATCCACTGCTCGTTGGTGGCCCCGAGCGGCGCCACGCTCGGCATGGAGGTTCCCGGCTTCACGGTGGTGGGATCGCGCAGCCACGATCGGATCCAGTCCGGTCGCGCGCGCTCGCCGATCGCGAGCAGGTCCGGCGCGGGAGCGACGTCCAGACGCGCGTGGACCGCCTCGTCGCCGCTGGCGTGACACGACGCGCAACGCAGGGATTGGAAGAGCGCGCGGCCGCGCACGGCCGCATCCCCGGCGGGGTCCGCGCCGTCGGAGGGAAGCGGGAGCGCGACGGACGATTCCATCGGCCGCCACAACGCGCGGAGGGCCGCGGGCACGGAGGGATCGGTGCGCACGAACTCGTAGACGAACGTCTCCTCGCCACGCGTCAGGCTGACGGGCGTGATCGGGCTGGACATCGAGCGCCGCGGCCGCTCGCCGGCGGCGTCGGTGAGGACGATCTCGTCGCCGTCGTCGGTGCGGCGCCGCACCGTGAGCTGGCCGCCCTGGAAGTCGGCGCCGATGAGCGTCTGGCGCACCGCGCCGGGGTCGAATGTGACGGTGAACGTGCCCGTGAACGCTCCGGGCCCGATGCGCTCGTCGAGCGACTCGTCGCCGGCGAGACGGAAGCCCAGCGCCGGCAACGCGCGGGTGACGGTCACGGTACCGTTCGTCAGCTCCGCGGTGACCCCACGCGTTCGGGCGGCGATGCCGCTGGGGCTCGCCTCGGCGTCGCCGGCCGGCTCGAGCTGCCACGCGGTCGGCGTGAGGCCAGGCATCGAGATGGCAACGTAGATCGAGAAGAGGACGGTGATCGCGCCCGCGCCGCCGAACGCGAGGGAGGCCCAGACCGGGTTCGTCTCCGGAGGAGCTTCGACCACGCCGAGAGTCTATCAGGACGCGCCCGCGTCACCGGCCCCGCGGAGCACACCGAGGACGATCGCCGCCAGGGCCGCGACGAGCACGATGACGACCGTCGCGACGAGCACCAGCCGCCGGCGCCGGCGGCTCGCCTGATCGGCGCGGTAGAACGCCGGCACCTCGAGCGCGTGGCTGAAGCCGAGCAGAACCGGCGGCGCCTCCGCGGCCCGGCCGCCGAGTGCATCCCGCATCGCGCGATCCGCTCGCTCGAGGTGACGTTGCGACGCCGTGACCGAGCAGTCCATCGCCCGGGCCAGCTCGCGCGGCCCGAGCCGGTAGACACGCGTGAAGACCCAGGCCTCGCGCGGCTGCCGGTCCAGCGCGGCCACGGCGTCGGCAGTCTCCGGACCCACCGCGTCGTCGCGGATGGCGGCGGCGCGGACCTCCCGCGACCGGAGCACGGTCAGACGGTCGATGTGTGCGTCGTCCAGCTCGCGCAGATCCGGCTGGGCGCCGAGGACCTCCTCGATGACCCGCGCTCCCGCCACCCGGTCGCCGGTCAGCAGCACCGCCAGCCGGTAGACACGTCGCTCGCAGGCAGTGGGGTCGAGGGGCACGGGGGGCAGTGTAGAAGGATGATCGCCACCCCCGCACGTGGAATCCGGATTCCGCATTTCGCAGTCCGCAGTCCGCAGTCCCAAGTTCTTGATCCCCGATCCTCAATGCCGACTTGGCAATGCCATTTTGCATTGAGGATCGTGGATCAAGGATTTGGGGTTTCGGATTGCGAAATGCGAAATGCGGAATCCGGAGTGTGTGGACGGTGGAGCGAACGACCCTCATCATCCGATACCATCCCTCACCATGCGTCCCCGGATCCTCACCATTACGGTCGCCCTGCTCGCCCTGCTCGCGGGCGTCTCGTCCGCGGTCGCCGCCGCGCGGCTGGACGCGACGATCGAGCGCCTGATCACCGGCGGCAACATGGGGGGGGCGACCGTCGGCGTGAGCGTGCGCGAGGCGGGCAGCGGGACCTCGATCACGAGCATCCTCGCCGACGAGCCGCTGATCCCGGCGAGCAACATGAAGCTGCTCACGTCCGGTGCCGCGCTCGTGACGCTGGGCCCGGACTTCAGCTTCCGCACGAAGCTGCTCCTGGACGGCGACCGGCTGATCGTCGTCGGCAGTGGCGACCCGGGCTTCGCGGACCCGGAGCTTCTGCCGCTGATGACTCGCCCCGGCGATGCCGAGGGCCCCGGGCTCGGGATCGACGACTTCCTGGAGTTGTGGCTCGCGGCGATCGTCGAGCACGCCCCGAAGTCGATCCGCGAGATCGTCGTGGACGACCGGGTCTTCGACCGCACGTTCGTTCATGAGTCGTGGCCGCGGGACCAGCTCAATCGCTGGTACTCGGCGCAGGTGGCCGGTCTCAGCGTGCACCTCAACGTCGTCCACTTCTTCCCGGCACCGCGTCCGGGCAAGCGACCGTCGCTGTCGAACTTCCAGCCGTTCGCTCGGAACCTGATCATCGAGAACAACGCCACCAGCCGAACGGGCGTGCACGCCGACGACACGGTGTGGATCGCGCGACGGCTCGGCACGAACGAGCTGACGTTCTACGCCAACGTCAAACACGCGTACCGGACGCCGGTGCCGGTGACGATCCACGACCCGCCCCAGTTCTTCGCCGACCTGCTCTCCGAGCGGCTGGAGGCTCGAGGCGTCGACGTCGGAGACGCCCGGACGGCGCGCATCGGTGAGGGCGAGCCGACCGGCGAGGTGATTGGCCCCGTCATCACGACGCCGATCGGAACGGCCATCACCCGGTGCAACCGCGACAGCGAGAGCCTCTACGCCGAGTGCCTGCTCAAGCGCATGGGCCACGAGATGACCGGCCAACCGGGCTCGTGGCAGACCGGTGGCGCGATCATCCGTCACGTGCTGCACGACCGGCTCGGTTCCGGAGCACTCTCGGCGCGGCTGGTGACCGCCGACGGCTCCGGCCTGAGCCGGAACAACCGCGTCGCCCCGGCCACGCTGACGGCATGGTTGAACGTCTTTCACAACGACGACGATCTGCGCGAGGTGTTCCTCGACAGCTTCGCCGTGGGTGGCAGGACGGGCACACTTCGCAGCCGGTTTCGCGGCGCGAAGCGGAGCGGCGCGGTGATCCAGGCCAAGACCGGGTACGTCAACGGCGTGAGCTGCCTGAGCGGGTACATCACGATGCCCGACGGACGCCGCCGTTGCTTCAGCATCATGATCAACGACATCGACGTGCCGATCGGCCGGGCGAAGGACCTCCAGGACCGCATCGTGCTCGCGATCGTCGAG
>JAAELP010000177.1 GCA_024226535.1 Planctomycetota bacterium
GCGGTCCTCGATGCCCGAGCCGCCGTGCGGATCCAGCAGCAGCAACGGCGCCTGCGCCCGGTCATCGATCGTGAGCGAGACGAACAGCTCGTCGCGGATGTCGAGCACCTCCTCGACGAGCACCTCCGTCACCGGGAAGTTCCCGAAGCGCATGCCGAGCAGCGTCCGGGCGTGGTCCTCCGCCTCGGCGGGCTCGTCGGCGAAGACGACTCCGCCCCGCGCCTTGCGCCCGGTGATCCACGCCTGGACCTTGAGCACCACGCGGCTGCCGACATCGCGCGCCGCCGTCGCGGCTTCTTCCGGTGTTCGTGCGACGGCGCCACGCGGAACGTCGACGCCTTCCTCGCGCAGCAGCGCCTTACCCTGGTATTCGTGCAGTCTGGCCATGAGTCGGGATCGTAGTCGGGGCGCCCGAACAGTCAACGGGCATCCCGCCCCGTGTCAGGCCATTGTCGCCGCGGAGGTCTCCGTCTCCTCGTGGTGCAGGAACGACCGCGCCCAGCCGAGCCCCACGGCAACCCCCATGAGCGAGCCGGCCGCGTAGTCGGCGGGCATGATCACGTTCACCTTGGGGATGCGACCGCTCACGAACACGTCGGCGAACGACCCGCTGATGAGGAACGAGCCCACGAGGTGTCCGATCGCGCCGAAGAGCACCGGGGCCGCGAAGAGGACC
>JAAELP010000178.1 GCA_024226535.1 Planctomycetota bacterium
GCGACCGAGATCGAGCGAGGTTTCGTCCTGAGCGTGCCGGCGATTCGAAGGCATATCCCCTGTGATACGTCGAGAATCGACGGTGCGGTCAGGGCGGAAGCTCGCCGATGTCGGGCCGTCGGAGTTTCTCAACAGCCTGCTAGCGGCGTCCGTCGACGCCGGCGTCTCGTTTCGCCCGGGCCTCACGGCGTCGTCGGTTCCTCGCACGGAACGAGCAGGAACGCCCTGATCTTCCCGGCTTCGTTCGTTCCGAAGCCGACGATCCGCCCCTTGGGATCGATGTCGCGCGCCTCGGTGAGCGTGACCCACGGTGGCACGACGGTTCCCATCGTGATGACGGACGGCCTCATCGCGTCGGTGAGATCGATCGCCTGCGGGCCGTCCCAGAGCACGGCCTTGCGGATCTTCTCCAACTCGGTCTCGACCCAGCCGACGATGAGACCGTCATCGCCGATCGCCGTCGCTTCGCTGGTGATGGTGCACTGCCCGGCGAGTTCCCGGCGGATGCCCCCGCTCCACGCGCACGCCACCGGGTCCATGGCCTGCTCGCACGCCCAGCCGACGATGTCACCATCCAGGTTCACGTCCAGCGCGGCCCCCGCCGCGACGACGGGGTCGATGTCATGGATCTGCCCCTGCCAGCAGAAGGGACGCTGGCCGCTCATGCCCACCACCATGCCCTCGGCATTGACAGCCTGTCCGACGCACTGGGGCGCCTTCGGCAACCGCCCGAGGTCGATGTAGTCGTAGTAGGGGTCCACCGAGTTGTACGCCGGGTTCGGCACGAGCACGACGCCATGCGCGAACGGATCGTGGAGCACCAGTCCGCACCCCACGATCCAGCCGTCGCGGTTGATGCCGTTGGCCTCCAGCATCGAGACGAGCGGCGCGTAGCAGGCGGTGCCGCCCGGCGACTTCGGACGTAGCGCCGTGGAGATGCCACTCGGCGGCGCCGGCCGCGTCTTGTCGACCGGGAACCGGCGCCAGCCAATGATGGCGGCCGGATCGGGATCCGGGTTCTGGAAGAGCCCGATGATCCGCGAGTTCAGGTCGTACATGACCCCGTCGCGCCAGTACATCGCGCGATGCTCACCGGTATGGAGCCGAGAGACGCCGACGATCTGCCGCCAGTTGTTGATCGCGCGGGCCTCGCTCCAGGCACCGTTGAGTGTCCCCAGGTCGCTCATCACGCCGGCCTCCCAGAGGAAGGCATGCTGCTCGATGTTCCCGGTGTCTCCGATGGCGTCGCACCAGCCGACGATCATTCCGATGTCGTTCATGGCCAGTGCGGCGTTCTGCTCGCCACCGAGGGTGCCGAGCCCTTCTGCCACGTACTCGCGGTCCGCCGCCGTGGCGACCCCACACAGGAGCGCCGCTGCGGGAACCAGGAGCTTCCAGTTCGTTGAGATCGTGCGCGCAAACATTGGCACCGTCTCCTTGCCCTGCTCGCCGCCCGTGTTCGGGCGGCAATCTTGAATTGTGAGTCGTCCCCCCTCCGCGGCGTATTCGATCACGAACGGTGTCGGAGCACCATCAGGAAACGACCCTCATTTCGCGTGCAATCGTCGCTCGCGTTTTTTCTGGGAAGGCCCTGCTAGATCCGCGAGTCCGGGACGTAGGAAGGAGGGGCGGGGTTCGGATAACCGCCCTGGCGCCGCGCACGGAGTGTTCCGGGGGCTCCGGAGCGCGGCAACTCACGCGGGGGGCCGCGGAGGGGGGTGAGGGACGAGGGCCCGCCTGGGGGCAGGCGGGTGCCGGATTCAGGGTCCCCTTCCGGGGGACGGGTGGGGGTATCCATCGGCTGGTGACACCGGGGGGTGGCGCCGGCCGATTGGGGGGGCGCGGAGGGTCCGTCGCGAGGCGGGCCCTCCTCTTCGTTCGTCAGCGCGGAATGAGCAGCCAGGATCCGAGGGCGACGAACGTCACCGCGACGAGCAGCGCCAACGTGAGCGAGCGGCGTCGGCGACGTCGGTGCGTCGGTACGTTCACGTAGTAGCGACCGTCGGCGAGGGCCACGAGAACGCCGCGCTTCGCCGCGTCCTGGACGAGGAAGAGACGACCGATCCCGAGCGCCGCGGGACGTCGCGCCGTCTCCTCCGAGATCGCGCCGGCGCGCAGGAACATCCCCACCGGTCCCTGGTCCTTCCGCATGAGCAGGAGGATCGACACCGGCATGATCAGCATTCCGAGGCCGAGTCCGGTTGCCGGCATTCGTGGTCTCCTCCGTGTCCTCGCCCGCGTCCATGTCCGTGTCCGCGTCCGCAAAAAGGGACGCACGCCTTTCGACGTGCGTCCCCGGATCATCTGCGGTCATCTTCGATCAATAATCGAAGTCATCCATCCCGCCGCCGGCGCCGGCGCCGGCCTTGTCCTTCTTTTCCTTCAGCTCGGTGATCGCGCAGTCCGTCGTGAGGAGCAGCCCCGCGATCGACGCCGCGTTCTGAAGCGCGATGCGCTCGACCTTCGTCGGCACGATGACGCCGGCCTTGACGAGGTCCTCGTAGGTCTGCGTCAGGGCGTTGAAGCCGAAGTTCGTCACGTCGGACTCCTCGACCTTCTGGGCGACGATCGCGCCCTCGAGGCCGCAGTTCGCCGCGATCTGCCTGATCGGAGCGAGCAGCGCCCGGTTGACGATGTCCACGCCGAACTTCTCGTCGCAGCGGGCCTTCTTCTTGGTGGCCTCGAGCGCCGCCCGGGCGCGGAGCACGGCGACGCCGCCGCCGGGGAGGATGCCCTCCTCGACCGCCGCCCGGCACGCGTGCAGGGCGTCCTCGACACGCGCCTTCTTCTCCTTCATCTCGACCTCGGTCGCGGCGCCGACGTTGATCTGCGCCACGCCGCCGGAGAGCTTCGCCAGACGCTCCTGGAGCTTCTCCCCGTCGTACTCGCTGGAGGTGTTCTCGAGCTGGGCGCGGATCTGCTCGATGCGGCCCTTGATGTCCTTGGTCTTGCCGCCGCCCTCGACGATCGTCGTGTTGTCCTTGTCGATCGTGATCTTCTTGGCGCGACCGAGGTCGGTGAGGCTCATCGTCTCCAGGTCGATGCCGAGCTCCTCCATGACGGCGGTGCCGCCGGTGAGGATCGCGATGTCCTGGAGCATCTCCTTGCGGCGATCGCCGAAGCCCGGCGCCTTCACCGCCACGACCTTGAGCACGCCGCGCAGCTTGTTGACGACGAGCGTCGCGAGCGCCTCGCCCTCGATGTCCTCGGCGACGATGAGCAGCGCCTTGCCGGTCTCGGCAATCTTGCTCAGCACCGGCAGGAGGTCCTTCGCGGAGGAGAGCTTCTTCTCGTGGATGAGCAGGTAGCAGTCCTCGAGGATGCACTCCATGTTCGTCGGGTCGGTGACGAAGTGCGGGCTGAGGTAGCCCTTGTCGAACTGCATGCCCTCGACGAGATCCACCGTCGTGTCCAGGCTCTTGCCTTCCTCGACCGTGATCACGCCGTCCTTGCCGACCTTGTCCATCGCCTCGGCGATCGTGGAGCCGATGTGCGTGTCCTGGTTGGCGGCGCAGGTGCCGACCTGGGCGATCTCGGTGTTCGACCGCACCGGGTTGCTGATGCGCTCGAGGTCGGTGACGATCGCCGCCACCGCCATGTCGATGCCATGGTGGATCTGGTGCGCGTTCGCGCCGGCGGTGATGTTCTTGAGGCCCTCGGTGAAGATCGCTTCGGCGTAGACGGTCGCGGTGGTGGTTCCGTCACCGGCGTCCTTGGAGCTCTTGGAGGCGACTTCCTTGACCATCTGGGCGCCCATGTTCTCGTAGGGATCGTCCAGCTCGACTTCCTTGGCGACGGTGACGCCGTCCTTCGTGACCGTCGGCGAGCCGAAGGACTTCTCGAGGATCACGACGCGGCCCGTGGGGCCGAGCGTGACCTTCACGGCCTTGGACAGCTTCTGGATGCCGCGGAGCATGCGCTCGCGGGCGTCGACGTCGTAGGCGATTTGCTTGGCAGCCATTCGTGTTTCATCTCCAGGCGTTGGGTTTCGTTGCTTCGTTGGTGTGTTTCGATGGAGCGCGGCGTCGAGTGCTCAGGTCGAGACCGCGGCGGTGAGCGGGGGCCCGATCTCGATCCACGCGATGCGCTGGGCATCGACGAGGAACTCCCGGGTTCCGTCGGTGAGCTTCACGATCCGGTCCTCCTCGGCCGGGACGAGCAGGGCCTTGGGAACGACGCACGTGTCGGCGTGGTCGAACCCGATGCGCATGTCGCGCTGGCCGTTGAGGTCGGCGAGGGCGGTCCGGAGCTGGACGGTGGTGATCGACATGCTCAGAGATCCGATCGGGCCTGCCAGGCCGCTGAGACGTGGCTCGCGTCGAGCCAGATGTAGTTCTGGCGCGTCGTGATCTTCAAGCCGTGCGAGCTGCGCAGCGGCTCGACCTCGACGACGTTCCGGATCTCGATCGGATCGTCCTCACCCATCAGCGTGAGGTCGAGCTCCCTGTCGGTGCCCTTCATGTCGGCCAGGATGTCGAGCAGCGGTAGGCGTTCCATGTGGTCTCGTTCATTTCCGCGGTAGGAGGGGTCGGGCTTCAGTCGACGATCCCGAGGATGTCGTCCTCGCTCAGGATCATCAGCTCTTCGCCGTCGATCTTGATCTCGGTGCCGCCGTAGCTCGAGAAGAGCACGTGGTCACCCTTCTTGACGCTGAACGGCATGTACTCGCCGGTCTCCTTGTTGAGCTGGCCGTCGCCGAGCGCGATGATCCTGCCCTCGCGGGGACGGTCCTTCGCGGACTCCGGGAGATAGATGCCGGAGTCGGTCTTGTCCTGGGCCGCGGCCCGCTTGATGAGGATCTTGTCGCCGAGGGGTCGAACCTTCATGGGGAACTCCGTTGAACGTGAACTCGTGGTCAAAGTGGTCGATCAGGCATCCGGCCAGTGGCCGGCGTAGTGACGGATGAGGACGCGCCGCATGATCTCGAGCATCATCTCCAGATCCACGGGGCGATCGACGACGGCGAAGGCCCCCTCGCGCAGCGCCTCGGAAAGCCCGCGCACGGACTCGCGGTTGGCCGGCTGCGGCGGGCGGACGATCACCGTCGGCGGGGCGGGCTGGAGCCGCCGGAGCAGCTTGAGGATGCGACCGCCGCCCGGGCGGGCGTGCTCGTCGCGGTGCAGCGGGATCGCGAGATCCACGATCGCGATGTGGATCGTCAGCTCGCGGATGATCTCGGCCGCCTGCTCGCCGGAGTCGGCGGTGACGCTTCGGATGCCGAGCGGCCCGAGGAGCTGGGCGAGCTGCTCCACGGCGGGCGTCTCCCGCCAGCCCCCGTAGGAGAGGAGCAGGTTGAGCCGGCCCCCCGAAGGGTGCTTGCGGTTGGCGGGATGGTCGGTGCGCAGCATCATCTGTGGGTCTCGTCGAGCCGGCAGATGCGTGGCAAGACGCGTGCCGGGTCGTCGTCGCACCCAAGGCCAGCCCGCAGAGGCGTTTACGACGAGTGGTGCCGGGGTGCGGGGGGCGCTCCTGCTGTCATCGCCCCCCAACGGGGCCCGCCCGGCTGCCAATATGGCGGCCCGCTATACTCTCGCCCCGACCCCATCTGCCCGGGGAGCCTGGAGGCGTTGTGACGGTGGAAGGACAGACCCCGACGTTGGCCGCGACGGCGGTTCGTGACGTGCTCGCCGGTGCCGTGGGCGTGGACGAGGCCGTGTGCGTGCGGGGCTGGGTGCGTACGCGACGCGATTCCAAGGCGGGCTTCTCGTTCATCGCCCTCAGCGACGGGTCGTGCTTCGACAACGTCCAGGTGGTCGCGCCGTCGGACCTGGAGAACTACGCGTCGGATGTCCAGCGCCTGACGGCCGGATGCTCGCTCGTCGTCACCGGCCGGCTCGTCGAGAGCCAGGGCAAGGGCCAGGCGTACGAGATCCAGGCCGAGCGGATCGAGGTCGTCGGCTGGGTCGAGGACCCGGACACCTACCCCGTCGCCGCCAAGCGGCACACCTTCGAGTACCTCCGCGAGGTCGCCCACCTGCGCACCCGGACGAACACCTTCGGTGCGATCGCGCGGGTGCGGCACACGCTGGCGATGGCGATGCACCGCTATCTCGATGAGAACGGCTTCCTCTGGGTGCACACGCCGATCATCACCGCCAGCGACTGCGAAGGCGCCGGCGAACTGTTCCAGGTCAGCACGCTGGACCAGGTGAACCTGCCGCGCGACGAGAACGGCGGCATCGACTACGGCGAGGACTTCTTCGGCCGCGCGTCGTACCTGACCGTCTCCGGCCAGCTCAACGTCGAGAGCTACTGCTGCTCGCACAGCAAGGTGTACACGTTCGGGCCGACGTTCCGCGCCGAGAACTCCAACACGAGCCGGCACCTCGCCGAGTTCTGGATGGTCGAGCCGGAGATCGCCTTCGCGGATCTCAACGACGCCGCCGACCTCGCCGAGGACTTCCTCAAGGCGATCTTCCGCACGCTGCTCGACGAGCGCGCCGACGACCTGGCCTTCTTCAACCAGCGTGTCGACAAGACGTGCCTTCAGCGGCTGGAGCAGTTCGTCGAATCCAGCTTCGAGCGCATGGACTACACCGACGCCGTGGCCGCGCTCGAGCGGGCGCAGGAGAAGGGCGCGAAGTTCGAGTTCCCCGTGCGGTGGGGGGCCGATCTCCAGTCCGAGCACGAGCGGTATCTCACCGAGGAGCTGGTGAAGCGCCCGATCGTCGTCATGAACTACCCGAAGGAGATCAAGGCCTTCTACATGCGGCTCAACGACGACGAGAAGACGGTCGCCGCGATGGACGTCCTCGCCCCGGGCATCGGCGAGATCATCGGCGGCGCCCAGCGCGAGGAGCGTCTGGACGTGCTCGACCGACGCATCGAGGAAAAGGGCCTGCCGCTCGAGCCCTACTGGTGGTACCGCGATCTCCGCAAGTACGGCACCGTGCCCCACGCCGGCTTCGGGCTCGGCTTCGAGCGCACGATGATCTACGCGACGGGCATGGCGAACGTGCGAGACGTGATTCCGTTCCCGCGGACGACGAAGAGCGCGGAGTTCTAGTCCCCGCCCTCCACCAGGTCCCCCAGCGCCTCCCGCAACGGTCCGAGGTACTCCGCGTAGCGCTCCCACCGCGCGACCGCTGACGTGTACATCGGCTCGCGCACCTGGTCGTAGCTGATCGTTCGCACGTCGCGTTTCGCTTCGTGGGAGCGGAGGCAGGCGTCGTCGAAGTCGAGGCCGATGAAGTCGATGATCCGGCGGCTCTGCGGGTCGGGATCGGCGACGAGGTCCTCGTAGACGACGTCGAGGATCGGCATGTCGAGGACCTGCCGCCAGTGGTCCATCAGCCGCGCGTACTCGCGGTAGTACTGCCCGAGGTGGCTGAGATCCGTCGAGTATGGGTGCAGGCCCGGTGGGAGATCCTGGAAGTAGCAGGACAGGCACACGTCCATCGGGTGACGCCGGGCGCAGATGAGGTGCGCCCGCGGATACAGCACCTGAACGAGCCCGAGCAACTCGTAGTTCTCCAGGCTCTTGTCGACGATGCGCCGGGCGTCCGGCGCGTAGGTCCCCAACTGCTCGAGGAAGCTCGCGCCCAGCGTCGTCACCATCTCCGCCGAGAGCTGCCCGGCGCACGCGGGGAACGCCGTCTCCAGGCCGAGCATGCGCGGCATCATGCGGGCGAGGTGCGACAGGTCGTGGATCTCGCCGGCGCCGTGCGCCTCGGGGTGGGCGTGGATGATCTGTTCCGTGAGCGTGCTTCCGGTGCGCGGCATGCCGAAGACGAACACCGGGATCTCGGTGTCGCTTCCGGATCCCGCGAGCCGGGCGAGCATCGGGGCCGAGAACGTCGAGATGATCGTGTCCACGCGCCGCCGCACGGTCTCGATCTCGAAGTCCGGCGCGCCGATCGCGTTCGCGGCGCGGTACGCGTCGAAGGCCCCGGCGACGTCCTTCCGTTCCCGCCGGAGTCGCCCGACGATGAACAGCAGCGAGCGGCGCTGCGGGTTTGGGAGGTCCGCGCGCCCGACGAGCGACTCGCCTGCCGCCAGCGCATCGTCGCCGCGCCCGTCGGCGCGGAGCGACCGCACGTAGATCACCGCCGCGCCGCCGCCGACCTGGCCCGATCGAATCAGCGGCTCGAGGAGCGATACGGCCCGACCGGGCTTGCCCCGGCGTTCGAGGACGTCGGCCTTCCCCGCGACCGCGTCGGCGTAGTCGGGCTTGAGCTTGATCGCGCGTTCGTACCCCGCGAGCGCCTCTGACAGGTTGCCCGTCACGAGGTCCGCCTGGGCGAGCTGGCAGTGGTACATCGGGCGCTTTCGATCCGCCGCGACCGCCTTGCGAAACCACTTCGCGGCGGCGATGTACTGGCCCCGGGCGTACGCGATGGCGCCCATCAGCGACAACGCGTCCGGTTCTCCGGGCCGCTGCTGGAGGACCTTTGCCAGCACCTGCTGCGCTTGCCCGGGGCGTCCGGCCCGCAGGAGCTGTCTCGCCTGTTCCACCTGCCGATCGGTCATCGCGCGCTCCGGTGCCGGTTCGGTGGGGAGTGTAGCGGCGATTCACGGTCCACCGTCGCGGTCCACGCCCGGAACGGAGGCTGGTCAACTGGCGCAAACTGGGCGGGAGACGAAGCGTCGCGTTTCCTCGGCATACACGGCTCCCGATTCGGTTTTGGTTTGCTTTTGATCGTCGGTACTGAGACACTCGGGGAGCCGGCGGTCGTGTACCGCCGGGGTCCAGGATGGGGAGATCCGAGAATGTCCGTACATGTACCTGTGCGCCACGCGGGAGTGGCGATGCTCGCGCTGATGGTGCTCGTGGCGGCGCGATCTGCGACCGCGCAGCTGGGTGGCCACGGGGTCGGCGTGGCGGCGATCTGCGAGGAGCCGCGTTGCGTCGGCCAGACGACGCTTTGCCTGTACGTCGTGTCGCACAACGACCAGTTCGGCGACACGACCTCGATCCTGTCGGCCTTCGACATCGTCGATCCCGCGGGAGATGCGATCCGCGTGCCCGCCACCGGGAGCCTCGATATCCTCGCGGTCGAAGGGAACACCACCGCCGTGCCCGGACCGTTCACCGGGCCGATCCTGCTCGGGCCCGCGGGGAGCGTGCTGTCGGGGCTCCCCGGCGAGGACGAGCCGGGTGAGGTGACGTTCGTCCAGAACACGTACGTGATCCAGCCCGACGACCCGAACCCGCTCCGGACCCAGCCGAACTTCAGCGTCGTCGATCTCTGCAACGCCCCCGGAACGAGCGGCTGCTCGAGCCTCCCGAACCTCGCGCAGTTCGGCGCGTCGACGCTGTGGGTGGACGCGGACGTCGACCTCGTCAAGACCGCGAACCCCACGCGCGTGCCGCAGGGCGTCCCGACGCCGGTGACGTTCTCCTTCGCCGCGACGAACACCGGGGCCGTGCCGCTCGTCAACGTCGTGCTCGACGACGACCTCTGCGGCGTGTTCCTCGCGCCCGACTCGGGCGACGACAACTTGAACGGCGCGCTCGATCCCGGCGAGACGTGGCTCTACTCCTGCGTGGTGCCGCTCTCGACGTCGACGGTCTCGACGGCGACGCTGTCCGAGGCGGCGATCGTGGACTGCCCGGTCGAGGACACCGCGACCGTCGAGGTGATCGCGAACCCGCCGCCCAGCCGCGGCGATCCGTCGGAGAAGGGCAGCCTCGTCCTGTTCTCGAAGATCGACATCCGCTGGGACTCCAACGGCGGCCTGCTCCAGGACACGTTCCTGTCGCTCACGAACGACTTCCCGGAAGACGTGCTCATCCAGACGTACTTCATCAACGGCGATCCGCCGCTGGAGGCGGACCCGATCACCGGCGAGCGCGCGCACCCGGGGTGGAACTTCGTCGACAACCGGTTCCCGCTGACCGGCGATCAGCCCACGTACTGGTCGGCGCTGACCGGTCAGCCGGCGGCGGGAGGCCTCGCCCCGTTCACGAGCCTCGACCCCGGGTTCCCGCCCGGTCGACCCGTCGGGGACGGGACCGGCGACCGCATGCTTCGCGGCTTTGCCGTCGCGTGGGCCGTGAACCCGCAGGGCGGCCAGATTCGCTGGAACCACCTCAAGGGCGAGGGCACGATCGTCGACTACCTCGGCGGTTCGGCGTGGGAGTACGGCACGACGAACTTCAAGGCCGTCGCCGGCAACCACGGCGATCCCGTGGGCACGCCGGGCATCATCAGGCTCGACGGCGCGGAGTTCGTCGAGGCCTTCGACCTGCTGCTGTTCTCCTTCCATGCCTCCGGGTCGGCCGCGTTCAGCGGGCCGCGCCAGGTGCTCGTGGAGCCCGACCTCACGATCCAGCCGGTCCCCGCCGACCTGCGGCAGGAAACGGCCGGACCGGTCACGACGAAGGCCGACTTCAGCGTGTTCAACGGCAACGAGGTGAAGTTCTCCGGCGCGCACCGGTGCGTGACGTGCTGGGACCAGACGCTGCTCGGCGACTACGGCGTGCCGAACCACTTCCTGCTCCAGCACCTCCAGACGGATCACGGCAAGGCGCGGATCGACGGCAAGGCGAGCCAGGTCTGCGATGTGGATCATGATCCCGGCGATGGCCCGCTCGGCGCGCACCCGCTGGACGTGATCAGCGCCGACGCGCCGCTCGTCGCGCTCCGCGCGCACTTCCTCGTCTTCGACGGCGGCGTCGACCACGGCGCCGGAGGCATCGTGGCCGGCGGCATGGGCCGCGACGGAACGGCGATCATCCGCTACGACCCGTGACCGGTGCGCCGGGGCCGCGCCGCCACCGCACCGCGGCCCATCCGAGCACGACGAGCAGCGCGACCATGACCGGGATCGTTCCCGTCACATGCTGACCGCCGGCGAGCCGCTCCATCCACAACGCGTTGCCGAGCCACAGGCCCGTCCACAGCACCAGCACGACGAGTCCCGCGCGCCGGGCCGTGATCGGACGCCGCAGGCTCACCACCAGCGCCGCGCCGACGAGCAACAGTTCGACGATCACGAGCATCGCCCCGCCGATACCGGTGTAGGTCAGCCCGACCGCCGAATGCACCTCGTCACCGACACGCGTCCCCATGATCCGGCTCGTCGTGGACGGATCGACCACGACGGCGCCGCCGTATCGCGCGACGGGGTAGAGCGTCCAGAGGATCCAGAGGACGGTCAGCGCTCCGAGGATGACGATGGCGGCTCGTCGCATAGCTCGTTCACGGTACTCGCTTCGGCGCGCCGTCGCTGGGCGCGCCCGAGTACGAGCGACAAGCCGATCCACGCGAGCATCAGCGGCGCGCAGAGGACGGACACGCCTGCGACGCCGAGACCCGCGGCCTCGGTCACGTACTTGAACCCGACGCCGACCACGTCGCCGCCGCGATAGACGAACGTGTCGACGAAGTTCTTCGCCTTGTACTTGTCCTCGCGCGAGAGCACGATGAACAGGCTTTCGCGGGCCGGCTTGGACAGTGCGTAGTTCGACGCGCGGCGCGCGACATGGAACACCACGAGCGTGACGAGCACCGGCGCCGCGGCGAGGGCGAGGAATCCGAGGACCGTCACGGCCGGCAGCAGGGCGAGGGTGGGGCCCACGCCGATCAGGCGGATGATGCGTCCGGTGAGGAAGAGCTGGATCAGCACCGTCAGGACGTTCGTGAGCAGGTCGATGAGCGCGAACACGCGCGTGCGCTCGTCACGGCTGGCGAACATCTCCTCGACCAGTTCCGCTTGCACGAAGTAGACGATCGTCGAGCCGAGGGTCAGGAACAGCAGGAAGAGGCTCACGCCCAGCAGGTACGGCGAGCAGAGCACGTGCACGAGGCCGGCGAACGCCGAGCGGAGCACGGGCACGAAGCCGGTGAACGCCGAGCTGCGCGTGGGGGCATCCGGGCTCGACGGGCCCGGCGTCGCGTCGGACGTCACGTCGGATGCCGCCCGCCTCATCCGAGTCAACCGCAGGCCGCAGCCGGCGGCTCCGAACAGCAACGCGACCGAGATGATCATGAGGTTCACCTCGCCGATCACCTCGGCCAGGTTCCACGCCGTCGCGGCGCCGACGATCGCGCCGGCGGTGCCGCCGACGCCGATGATCCCGAACAGCCGCTTCGCCTGGTCGAGCGTGAACAGGTCGGCCATGAGCGACCAGAACACGCTCAGCACGAACAGGTTGAAGACGCTTGCCCACACGTAGAACGTCCGGGCGGTCCAGGTGTCATCGCCTCCCTGCGCGCGGAAGAGCACGAAGAACGCCGCGAGGTTCACGGCGAAGAACACGTACACGCCCGGCACGACGAGGCGTCGCGGCAGTCGCGCGACGACGATCCCGAAGAGATGGGGTTCACGATGAACATCGCCGTCATCGTGGCGACGTACAGCCACTTCAGGTCGCGCACGCCGCCCGTCAGCCCCATCGCCTCGCGCACGGGGCGGATCGTGTACCAACTGCACAGCAGGAGGAAGAAGCACGCGGCGGCCCACGCCACGGTTCCGCGCTCGCCCGGCTCGATCATCGTCAGCCGCCGCCAGAGCGGCGGCGAACTCGGCGGTTCCGATGATGGCGTGATGGCGGGCACGGCGGAAGGGTAGCGGAGGGCGGACGCTCGGGGACGGCCGCTTCACGGCCGCGCCCCAACCGAACGGCGTGCCGGCGGTAAGCTCCGTCGGAAGGAGCCCTCCATGACGACCTCGCGACGCTCGTTTCTCCAGGCCACGGCGGCGGCGACGGCCGCGACCGCCGGGCTTGCCTCGATGTCCATGGCGGCGCCGCGGCCGCAGGCGACCCGGCGCGACGAGGCGCGCGAGAAGCTGGACCTGCTCATCCTCGGCGGCACCGGGTTCCTCGGTCCGCACGTCGTCGAGGCCGCGCTCGCCCGCGGGCACCGCATGACGCTCTTCAACCGCGGGCGGACCAACACGCACCTGTTCCCGGAGCAGGAGAAGCTGCGCGGTGACCGCGATCCCCGCAAAGGTGACGGGCTCACGGCGCTGGAGGGACGCGACTGGGACGCGGTCGTCGACACCTCCGGCTACTTCCCGCGCATGGTGAGCGCGTCGGCGGGGATGCTCGCGAAGCGCGTGCGCCAGTACGTCTTCGTCTCCTCCATCTCCGCCTACGCCGACACGAGCAAGCCCGGCATCGACGAGACGGCGCCGGCGGCGACGATGGATGACGAGACGCTCGAGGAGTTCGGCGACCAGTTCCAGCACTACGGGGCGCTCAAGGTGCTCTGCGAGCAGGCGGCGGAGCGCGCGATGCCGGGCCGGACCACGAACGTCCGTCCCGGCCTGATCGTCGGACCGCGCGACAACGTCCCCCGGTTCACCTACTGGCCGGTGCGCATCGAGAAAGGCGGTGAGGTGCTCGCCCCGGGGGATCCCGGCGATCCGGTCCAGTACATCGACGTGCGCGACCTCGCGGACTTCATCGTGAGCACGATCGAGGACCGCACCGTCGGCGTGTTCAACGCCACCGGGCCCACCACGCCCACGAACATCGCGGAGATGCTCTACGGTTGCAAAGCGGTGGCCGGGCCCACGGCGACGTTCACGTGGTGCGACGCGGACTTCCTCACCGAGCAAGGCGTGCAGGGCTGGAGCCACGTGCCCGTGTGGGTTCCGCCGCGAGGCGAGAGCGGGGGCATGCACCGCATCAGCGTGGCGAAGGCCGTCGCCGCGGGCCTGACCTCGCGCTCACTCGCCGACACCGTCCGGGCCACCCTCGACTGGTACCACGCCTGGCCCGCCGACACGCCGTTCCGGTGGCGGGGGGGCGTCAGCGCCGAACGCGAGGCGGAGGTCCTCGCGGCCTGGCACGCCGCCCACGGATGACGCCACCAAGGAAACCGGGGACAGTCCCCGGTTTCGCGGCTCTTTGCGATTGACAGTCATCCAGAAATACTGTATGTTCTGAATCGACAGAAATCGGAGAAATCCATGGTCCCCCTGAGCCCCGTCACCGAGAAGTTCATCCTCCACTGGGGCGAGATGGGCACGAAGTGGGGGGTCAACCGGACCGTCGCCCAGATCCACGCCCTGCTCTACCTCGCCCCGCGCCCGCTGAACGCCGAGGAGATCGCGGGGACGCTCTCGGTCGCCCGATCCAACGTCAGCACGAGCATCCGCGAGCTTCAGAGCTGGGGGGTCATCCGCACGGTGAGCGTCCTCGGCGACCGGCGGGAGCACTTCGAGAGCATCAAGGACGTCTGGGAGATGTTCCTGGTCGTCATGGACGAGCGGAAGCGACGCGAGATCGACCCCACGATCGCGGTGCTCCGGGAGTGCCAGGCGATGCTGGCCAAGGGGCGCAAGGCCGACGAGGGAGTGCGGCAGCGGGTGGAGGGGATGCTCGATTTCTTCGAGACGACGGGGAAGTGGTACGCGCACGTGCGGCGTCTGCCGCCGAACGCAATCGTCAAGTTCTTCAGGATGGGATCGCGGGTCGGCAAGCTGCTCAAGGTCTCCTGACCGGGAAGCGGCGCGACGAGGCCGCGATCGTCGGATCTCAGCATTTCAGTGATTACAGAAATAACGCAACACACAGAAAGGAGCTTCCCATGCCCCACACCATCGTCGCCTACGGCCTGTATCTCGCCATCAGCCTCGCCCTGACCGCCTGGGTCGCGCGCACGCTGCACCGCAACGGCCGGACGTTCCTGGTCGACGCGTTCAACGGACGCGACGAACTCGCCGACTCGGTCAACACCTTGCTCGTGGTGGGCTTCTACCTGATCAACATCGGGTACGTGACGCTGGCGTTGAAGTACGGGACCAAGCCGCACAGCACCGTGACCGCGATCGAGTTCCTCAGCTCCAAGGTCGGGCTCGTGCTCATCGTGCTCGGCGCCATGCACTTCTTCAACCTGTTCGTCTTCGGCATGATGCGCCGTCGCGCGACGCACATCCGCTTCGCGCGGGAGCGGGCGGAGTACCTCGCGCCGGGGCCGTGATCCGCACGTCCGGTAACGCTCCGGTCTGGCCCGGATTCGGCGGTTGGACCGGAGCGACGGTCGCGGACGTCCGATGACACCCTCGGAGGCACCGCGCGCCCTCGCGCCGAGGGCGCGCGCCCGCCGTCGCTGTTCGAGGAACGCCATGACCGCCAGCGAATCCGCGATCCTGACCACCGGTTGCCAGCTCCTGGTCCGGTTTGCCTGTGACGCCGGGCCGCGGCGGCTGCACATCGGGTGCGTGGACAGCGTCGAGGGCGAGACCATCATCGCCGAGTTCGAGGAGGAGGGGCTCGATCCGCCGACGGGCGGCCAGGCCGTCATCTTCTACTACCAGCACGACGGGGTCTTCACGCAGCAGCCGGCGAAGGTCACCGAGATCCGGCGGGAGGCCCCGGTGCTCTCGTTCGCGATCGAGCCGACCGGCGAGCCCGTGTCGGCCGAGTGCCGCCAGACTCCGCGCGTCGCGACGGTGGCGAGCGATCTCGTCGCGACCATCGCGGGTACCGAGCTGTGCCCCGTCCTCGACGTCAGCGTCGCCGGACTGTCGATCATGTCGAGCACGTCGCTGGAGATCGGCGACGTCGTGACGGTCAGGATCGAGAGCGGCTCGCTGTCCTTCGAGGGCTCCGCCTGCATCCAGAGCACGCGCGAGCTGTGGGAGGGGCGGTACCGGTACGGGCTCTACTGCCTCGACGACGTCGGCGACGCGGAACTCCAGGCCGGGCTCGCTCAGGTCGCCGAGGCGATGCAGCCTTAGACCCGGTCCGCCGCCACACCTTTTTCAAGTCCGTGCGTCAAGATCGGAGCCGTCGAGCATCTATGCTCTTCGACGGTGGCGATCGTGGATCGCCGCGTCGTTCCGGGGTACGGCGGTCCCCCCGTAAGCGGGCGGCCTTCCGGTTCCACCTGCACTCCCGGTAGGAAAGGTCAGACATGTTCCGAGCCAGGCCCCTTGGAATCCTCGCCCTCGGAGCGGTGTGCGCGGTCGCGCTGCCCGCGGTCACCGCCCCGGCCCAGCAAAGCATGATGTTCATGGACGACGGGGAAGGCCCGGGCTTCATGCGCTTCGGCGGTCCGCAGGTCCACACCCTCCGCAAGCCCGACTTCGAGCGGTCCGACGTACCGATCTTCCGGGACTCGCTGCGCTTGAGCGAGGATCAGCAGGCCGTCGTGGAGGAACTGCTCACGGCGTACATCGAGGCGTACCAGGCGCTGGTGGCCGAGCACTTCCCGCGGCAGGCGGGCCCGCCGGGCGTCGCGATGCACGGCGGGGACGGAGAGAACGCGTTCGCGCTGGAGGGCATGATCGGTCTTCCCGATCCCGGCGAGCTCGAGGACCTGGGCATCGACGTCGAGGAGGGCGGCGTCATCGCGGTGGCCGTCAGCAGCAACATGACGATGGACCCGGAGATGATGCCCGAGGGAGGCACGATGGACATCGACATCGAGGCGGGCGGCGATTCCGACACCGGCGCCCCGTCGGCGGGCGTGATGATCTCCGTGGCCGGTCCCGACGGCGAGGAGCTTCCGGAGGAAGTGCGCAAGCAGCTCGAGGCGAAGGCCGCCGAGCTGGCCGCGAAGCTCCAGGAGCAGATGGAGAAGAACATCGAGGAAGGCCGCGACCCGCTCGACGGAGCGTTCCCCGTCGCCGACCGCATCGAGGAGCACCGCCGCCGCTTCGAGGAGCTGGAGAAGCGCGCCGAGGCGCTCAAGGCCGCGGGCGCGGGTCTTCGCCAGGAGTTCATCGACGACGTGCAGGAGCGGCTCGCCGACGAGCAGCTCGCGCGCTGGCCGATCCTCGACCGCGCGCTCACGCGCAAGAAGACGCTGCCGAACGGTAGACTCGACGGCGAACGCGTCGATCTCATCGCGACGCTCGACACGATGGAGCTGAACGACGCGGCCCGCACGGCCATCCGCGAAGAGGCGGACGCCTACGCGCTCGTCCTGCACGACGCCCTGATCCAGCGCAACGCGTTCCTCGATCGCGCCGACAAGCGTGTCAACACGGCGCTGGAGTCCGGCGACACCACGAAGGCGCTGTCGATCGTGGATCACGGCACGCGTCTTCGGGTCGCCGTACGCGACGCGAACCACTGGTTCGGCGAGGCGATCGCCGAGCGTCTGCCGGAGCCCGACGCCGGCGCGTTCCGCGCGGAGGTAAACCAGCTCGCGCACCCGCGTGTCTTCCGCCCGACGCGCGGGCAGAAAGCGTTCGACGCGACGCGCCGCATGTCCGACGAGCTGGACCCGGCGACGCGCCAGGCGATCGACGAGCTGGAGTCGGCGTATCACGAAGAGCTTGCCCTGGCCAACGAGCGGCTCGTGGCCACGATCCGCAAGAACCAGCCGGGGGAGACGCGTCACGCCATCGAGATGATGGCCAGCGCGAAGGCCGGCGAACCCATGATGATCGGCCACGACGAGAACGACCCCATCCGCCAGGCCTACGGGAAGCGCCGCGAGATGGACGCTCGGTACGTCAAGCTCCTGCGGGGCATGCTCACGTCGGAGCAGGCCGAGCGTCTGCCGAAGCCGCCGAAGCGCCGCAACACCCCGTTCATCATCGAGCGCGGTTTCTAGCCGAGCCCTTCGCCGCTCCTGCCGCGCGCTCGATCTCGTCGAGGAGCAGCCGGATGTCCGCCGCGAGCCCGGGGTCGTCGGCGGCGACGGCGGCCTCCATCGCGAGATCGACGAGCGGTAACGCGGCCAGCACCTGGCCTTGGGCGGCGAGCGTGCGGGCGGCGCGGTAGAGGCGGTCCGCGGCCCGTGCCGAGACGCCGGCGACCTTGTACGCGCGGCCGGCGCGGCCGAGAGCCCGGGCCATGCCCGCGTAGTGCCCGGCCTCGGCGAGATGCCGGGCTTCGCGATCGAAGTGCTCGGCCGCCCGGGCCGGCTGTCGCTCGATGAGGTCGATCGCGCCCGCGAGCGCGGCGAAGCGCGCCTCCAGCGTGGCGGATCCCGCCGCCGCGCGATCCGCGTCGGCGGCGCCGACCTCGGCCCGCGCCGCGTCGGCGTCGCGGCGGTCGATCGCGACCCGCGCGCGGACGATCCGCGCCTGCGCCCGCGCCGCGGGCGGCGCGGCGGGATCGTCGAGGACCTGCTGAGCGAGGGCCAGGGCCTCGTCGCCCGCGGCCTCGATCCGCTTCGCCTCGGCCTGGAGGAGCACGACGTCCACGACGGGCTCGCCGGCGCGCTCCAGCTCGCGCCGCGCTTCGCGCAGTCGCGGCCAGGCCTCCTTCGTGCGTCCCTCCTGGAGCAGGCAGGCGGCGAGGTTGTAGGCGCTGGTCGCGATGCGGCCGGCGTCGTCCTGGGCGCGCGCCGCCCGGAGCGCGCGCCGGTTCTGCTCGATCGCCTGCTCGAGGTTGCCGCGCCGATAGGCCATCTCCGCGGCGTCGATCGCGCGTTCGCTCAGCGGCGGATCGGGCGTCCGAGGTGGCGCGGCACAGGCACCCGGCAGCGCGAGGCCGAGCAGCAGCGCGAGCGTACGCGAGGTTCGCTTCACGGCATCCCCCCGTCGAGATCGATCTCTCCCGGAGGAAGCCGGGTTGGCGGCAGGTCGGGATCGACGTAACCGCGAATGAGCCAGTGACGCTTGATCGCTTCCATGAGCGATTCGACCTCCAGCAGCGTCTCCTGTGTCTGGAGGACGATGCCGCGGGCGTCGTTCATCTCCGTCGCCGCGATCTCGGTGATCTCCGGCAGGCGCTCCGTCGCCGCGTCGAGGTCGGCGAGGATCGCGCGCAACTCGACCACGGCGGTGTCGATCTCCCCGATCGTGGCCTCGGCGGAGTCCACGAGGGCCGGGTCCTGGAGCAGGCGCCCGACCGTGCCCCGGCCCGCCTCGAGGTCGGCGGTGATGCCCTTCAGGCTCGCCAGCAGCACCTGCAGCTCGCCGTCGGGATCACGCAGGTCGCGGGCGAGCAGCGTGTACTCGTCGAGCAGGGTGGTGGCCCGCTCCAGCGCGGTCGTGACCGCTTCGCGGATCTCCTTGATCGAGAACGTGATCAGCGTGTTCAGGTCCTCGTCGAGGTTGGCGACGATCACCTCGTTGGAGCGCAGGATCTCGCCCTCGCCGCCGACGATGTCGATGATCGCGTCGCCGGTGATCCAGAACTTCCGCTTGATGAGCGCGGCGGAGTCGGCGCGCACCAGGTCGGCGATCTCCGCCCGCAGATCGAGGACGGCGATCATCATCGCGTCGCCCGCGCCGCCGGGAGGAAGGGCGAACGTCGCGTCGTCCTGCACGCGCACGAGCATGGGCTCGATGCGATCCACTTCCCCGATCACGGTGCCGAGCACCTGGACCTCCGAGCCGCGTCGGATGCCACCCGGCGCCTCGATCGGCAGGCCGACGAGGACCTCGCGGCGGTCCGCGAACCAGTGATGCGCGCGGGCGAGGGCGACGAGCGCCACGACGCCGAGCGCCAGCGTCAGCAGCACGAACGTGCCGGCGATCTCATGGACGTACCGAAACTTGAACGCTTGCTTCATGGTCTTCCGATTCGGCGGGTTCCGCCGGCGCGGGGACGTGCAGGGTGAGACGTTGATCGGGCTCGACGGACGACGGACCCGGTCGTTCGGGGTTCTCGGTGATCCAGAGGACGGCCGCTCCCCGCGCCCGCTCCTCCCCGATGGCCTCGACGAGAAGGGGCACGGCCTCCGGCTGAACGTCGCGGGTGGGCCGTTCCAGGATGATGAGCGCCGGGTCCGCGAGCAGGGCGCGGACCCACTGCGTCACGTGCAGTTCGTGCCGGTTGAGCTGCGCCGGACGCTTGCGCAGGAGGTCGCCGATGCCGAAGCGCCGGGCAAGACCCAACGCGTCCGCCCGGGCCGCGCGGAGCGTGCCGCCGCCGTGGTGGCGCTGCCGGAGGGTGATGTTCTCGTCCATGTCGAGGTCGCTGAGCCATCCGCCGCGCGCGAAGACGCGTCCGGTCCGCGCCCGCATCCGGCCGCCGTGCTGCGGATCCATCCCGGCCCAGTCCTCACCGAGGAAACGCACCGTGCCCGACGCCGGCTCGACGAGCCCCTGCGCGACGTCGGCGAGCGGCGACACCGATCGTCCCAGCCCCACGGTCACGAGCGCGAGTTCGCCGGCGCGCAGCGCGAGGTCCAGGGCCTCGAGCCCGACGTCGTGGTGATCGCCGGCGGGCGCGTTCACGCCGCGCAACTCGAGGATCGGGCTGTTGTCGCTCTCCGCCACGTGCTCCCCCCACGTTCCGGGTCACGCGTAGCTGATCACCGAGATCAGCGACGACATGATGAACAACAGTGTAATGGACCGCATCACCGCGCGCGTGGCCGCCCGCGGCAGCTCCGTTCGGTCGCGACCGACCGAGAGCCCCTCGACGCAGCAGACCGTCCCCGTGATGAGCCCTCCGACGACCATCTTCACGATCACGCCGAGGGCGTCCCTCAGCTCGATGGAGGAAAGGACGCTGTCGAGGAACTCGCGCGCTGATCCCGTGCTCACGCCCAGCAGCGAGCCCGAGACGTACCCCACGCAGAATGCGACCACGATGAACACGACGGTGAGGCCGCACACGGAGATGATCGTCGCGTAGACGCGCGGCAGCAGCAGGTACAGGAACGGATCGACGCCCTGCGAATCGAGGACGTCCACCTCGCCCATCACCTTCATCGTGGCAAGCTCGCTGGTCATCGCCGTGCCGCTGCGCCCGATCACGATGAAGTTGGTGAGCAGGGGGCCGAGCTCGTGGACGATCACCGTCACCAGGATCGGCCCGAGGTACGCGGTCTGGCCGACCTCCTGGAGCCAGAGCTGGCTCTGCACCACGATGACGATGCCCACCGCCGCCGCCACCACCGACACGTAGGGCACCGCCTCGACGCCGGTGAAGAGCACCTGCCGGGCGAGGACGTTGCGCACGGTGCGGGGCCAGAACGACGGGCGCAGCGCTCCCGCCACCACGGCCGCGATCACCGCGGCAAGGGAGCGCAGACGCGCCGCTTCCTGGAGCGTGAAACGCCCGAGGGCTTGCATGTCATCAGGTTAGCAGAGGGCGTTGCGAAACCCTGCCAAGGGTGAGAAAGGGGGGGTGGGACACCCCGCGGGGCCTACTCCGGCGCGTCCGTCTCCGCGACCTCGGCCATCATCTCGAGTTCCTGGCGGACCTGGTAGGCGACGTACACGGCGTGCACCATCTCGCCGTAGGCGTCGCCGGCGCCGAGGACCATCGCTTCCGTGCGCAGGTCGGCCTGCTCGTCCCCGAGCATGCCGGGCGTGACGTCCGGCGCGGCGGACACGGGGGCGGCGGCGGGTGCCGTCGTGCAGCCGGTCATCGACAGGGCGAGCAGCGCGGTACCGGTGAGCAGGGAAGCGGCGGTGGACTTCATGGTGATTCTCCGTCGTCACCAACAGAATCGGATATCACCGTGCCGCACTTCGCGCCCGCCGCCACCCCGGGCGCCGCCACCGGCGCTCACGCCGCACGCAGGCCGCGCGATCCGTCCAGACCGCACGACCGGAACCCGACGGCAGGGGTCAGGTCCACCGGCGTTATCGGGCTGATAGGGGCCGCTCGTCGGGGCTCCCTTTGACGCCGCGGGTGGCCGTCACGTACCTTCCACGGCATCCGAGGGCGTCTTGCGCGCCCATTGCCCCAGGAAACCGGAAGCACCAACGTGAACCGATCTCGAAGCTCCCTCGCCGGCATCGTGCTCTCGGCGACCGCGGCCGCATGCCTCTTCACGGTTGCGGAGCCGGCCCAGGCCCAGGATCAGGACATCTTCGACGCGTTCGACGAGGTCCTCGAGGAGCCGCAGGAGCCGGCGGCGCCGCCACCGGTGGACATCGACGACGTAACCACGGCCGAGTCCGCGCCGCCCGCCTTCGACGCCGGTATCAGCGTCACACCGATGGACGTCGAGACGTCGGCGCACTACGTGCGTCACTTCGTGCCGCGCTACACCCGCGAGCTGCCGTTCCTTCCCAACGTCACCGAGCTGTACAAGATCGACATCACGCTCGGCGTCGCCCTCGACGGCTTCGTCGCTCCCAGCGAGGCCGACGAGCTGACGACCGTCCGCCTCGGCCAGCCGGACGCCGCCGATCCCACGCAGATCGTGCCCACGGCGTTCGACGTGTTCTTTTCCAACAGCGCGCTCGACACCGTCGTGCAGGCGATCGAGGAGGCGCTGTACGCCCCGCAGCTTACGAACTACTACGTCGCCCTCGATCCGGCGGACATCGATCCGTCCAGCGGCGCCGACCTGCGTCCCCGCGACCGCTCGGATCTCGCCCTCGCCGTCACGTTCGACGGGCCGTACATTCCCATCAGCTCCTTCGACATCGAGTTCGTTGCCGCGCCGCACCCGGGTCTGCCGTCGGCCGACGAGATCCAGGAGTTCGTCTCGGTCGATCTCGTGCCGACGGGCGACGGGTTCGTCTCCTGGCGTCCCGGCGTCGAGCCCGTGCGCTTCCGGCTCGGCGAGCGTATCGGCGCGACGCCGCAGCTGTTCTCCGCGGGCGCGGTGCAGGTCGTCCTCGAAGCGATCACGAGCTACCTCACCGAGCAGCTCATGGCGGTGCAGGTGGTGCCGGCGCGCGGCGAGCTGGGCACGGACCCCGACGGCGGGCTCATCGACCTCCGCGGCGACCGCTCGACGCTCAAGCTCAGCGTCGTGACGGGCGTCGTCCGCGAAGTCCGCACGCTCGCCACCGGCGACCGTTTCCCGCCGGAGGGACGCATCAACCGCACCGAGCACCAGTGGATGCGCGACCAGTCACCGATCCAGCCCGACGAGACGGGCGAGGTGGGTACCGACCTGCTCCAGAAGCGCGAGCTGGACGAGTACCTGTTCTTCCTCTCGCGTCACCCCGGCCGACGCGTGGACGCCGCCGTCGCCCGCGCCCCCTCGGAGCTGGCCGGCCCCCTCGGCGTCTCCCTCGACTACATCGTGACCGAGAACAAGCCGCTGCTGCTGTACCTCCAGGGCGCGAACACCGGTACCGAGCAGACCAACGAGTGGCGGTTCCGCGCCGGTCTCTATCACAACCAGCTCACCGGCAACGATGACATCCTCAACGTCGAGTACATCACGGCCGACCTGGACGACACGAACGCGGTGACCGGCCGCTACGAGGCGATGTTCCCCGGCAACGAGCGTTTGCGCTGGGGCGTCAACGCGAGCTGGAGCGACTACACCGCCTCGGAGGTCGGCTTCGCGAACCTCCGCTTCAAGGGCGACAGTTGGCACGTCGGCGGCGAGATCGCCTGGAACTTCTTCCAGGACGAGCAGCTCTTCCTCGACCTCGTCGGCGGGTTCCGGTACATGGACGTCCACGTCGAGAACGCGTTCCTCTTCCAGGAGGGCGACCAGGACTTCCTGATGCCGTTCATCGGGCTTCGCCTGGAGCGCGCGACCGAGAAGGCCACGACCAACGCATTCGTCGCCTTCGAGTGGAACTTCACCGACGTCGTGAGCGCCGACGACAACGAGCTGAACGCCCTCGGCCGGTTCCTCCCGGACGACGACTTCTACATCTTCAGGTTCGACGGCAGCCATTCCTTCTATATGGAGCCGCTGCTCGACCCGGAGGCGTGGTCAGATCCGAACACGCCGGGCTCGACGCTCGCCCACGAGATCTACGCGAGCGTCCGCGGCCAGTACGCCTTCGACACCCGGCTCATCCCGCAGATGCAGCAGGTGCTCGGCGGCCTGTACACGATCCGCGGCTACGACGAGTCGGTCGCGGTCGGCGACACCGTCGTGATGGGCACGGTGGAGTACCGCTTCCACCTGCCGCAGGCGATGGGGATCCAGATGGACCCCGGCACGTTCATGGGACGACCGTTCCGGTTCTTCCCGCAGCACGCCTACGGCCGCGCGGACTGGGACCTCGTCCTCCGCGGCTTCTTCGATATCGGACGTGTGACGCAATCGGAGGGGCTCCCCTTCGAGCGCGACCAGACGCTCATGGGCGCCGGGGTCGGCGTGCAGTTGCTGTACCTGCGGAACCTGGACGTCCGCGTGGACTGGGGCTTTGCCCTCGAGGGGATCTCGGGGGTGACCAACTCCGGGTCGAACCGCGTGCACGTCGTGGCCACGCTTCTCTTCTGAGGTGCATCGGACGAACGTCCCATACGACTGGGCGTGGGGATCTGGGAGAACTTGCGGGGGTGGTCGATCCCGCAACGGAGTCGCGTGCCCGCTGGGGCGCGAATCCGCTTTGACTGTGCGGGGGCTGAGGTAGAGTGCAGGCAGGTCTCCGCGCCAGCACTCGTCGGGTACGGGAATTGCACATTCCCGGACGTACGCGTTAGAGAGGAACACGATGAAGAGCACGCATCTCTCCGGTCGCCGCCTTGCCGTCCTCGCCGCCGCGGGAGCGATCGCGATCGGGGCCGCCTCCGGGACGGCTCACGCCCAGATTGCGGATACCAGCCTCCAGGGCCTCACGTGGGACCCGACCACGATGACGTTCGACACGTTCCAGGCGAACTCGTGGGCGGAGATGGCGACCTTCAACTGGGCCGCCGCCGACATCGTCACGATCTCGACGATGAACGGGCTGGGCAGGCGCGTGCTGTTCAACGTCGATCCGGCGAACGGCGCGAGCTCGATCGGCTCGCTGGCGGCGGGCAACCACTTCGTCTACATCGCGAACCCGGCCGGCGTGACCCTCAGCGGCGCGCTGAACGTAGGCGGCCTCTACGCCGTCGCGGGCGCCCCGACGTTCACCGAGACGGACTTCGTCAACGGAAACCTCAACAACACCTACCAGTTCGACACCACCGCCGGCGGCCTGCTCGACAACGCGGCCACGATCACGGCCAGCGGCGGCAACGGACTGCCGCCGATGGTGCACCTGCTCGGCGACCGCGTGATCAACAGTGGCGTGATCGTCCTGAGCGGCGCCGACGCCGTGGTCACCATGCTCGCCGACGACACGAGCATCACGCTCCGTGAGCTGGCCAACGGCCGCGTGGCCGTGCGCCTCGACACCACCGACATCACCGACGCCAACGGCTTCGCCAACGCGAACGTGGCGAACGCCGCGGTCGCGACCACCGGCATGGCCGGGGTCACCCACACCGGCTCGATCTCCGCGTCGGGCGGCGGTTCGATGAGGCAGGTCGTTCTCGGCGCCGGCGACATGTACGCCCTCGCCATCGACAACAACGGCGTGATCGACGCCACCGGCGGCACGGTCCAGATGACCGGTATCGACAAGGCCGTGCGTCACCAGGGCACGCTCAAGGCGGCGACGCTGAACGTGGACGCAGCACAGATCCGGCTCGACGCGGACGTCAACGCGGACACCGCGACGTTCGCCAACGAAACGCGGATCGGCACGAACATCACGATCGAGGGCGCCGCCGGCGGCGGCGTCGCCGCGAACATGGTGACCTTCGAGTCGCTCATCAACGGCACGGGCGGGATCGCCAGGGATCTCACCGTCAACTCCACGAACACGATCTTCGGCGACAACGTCGGCAGCCTGTTCCCCCTCGCGAAGCTCACCGTCACCGGGGATGCGATCGTCTCCCGGAACATCACCACGACCGGCCCCGGCGGCATCAGCTTCGGCGGGAACGTGAGCTTCATCGGGGCGGGCATCGCCTTCGGGAACCAGACGATCGATGCCGGCGCGGGCGTGCTCAACTTCGACGGCAACGCGACGAAGACCGCGCTCGGCAACCTGACGCTTTCCGGTGCCGGCGGCATCACGCTCGCCGGCAACGCGTCGACGGTTGGCGGTGACCTCATCGTGAACAACGACCTGACGCTCAACGGAGCGGGGCTCAGCGCGAACCAGTCGCTCACGACCAACGGCGGCCTGCTGGACCTCAACGGCACCGTGACCAAGACCACCACGGGCTCGATGACGCTCGACGCCGGGACGGGGATCATGGACGCCGAGGGGAACATCACCCACACGCAGACCGGCTTCCAGAACACGATCACGCTCCGCGGCTCCGGCGGCATTCAGCTCGCCGGGGACGTGACGACGAACGCCGCCACGCTCCAGGTCGCCCACGCCCTCACGCTCGACGGCGCCGCCAACCAGGCTCTGACCACGAACGACGGCCTGCTGGATCTCGACGGCGACGTCACCAAGACCATGACCGGCGGGACGCTGACGCTCGACTCCGGTCTGGGCATGATCGACGTCGAGGGCGACGTCGCCCATCTCGGCGGTGCCAACACCGACAACATCGCGATCAACTCCCTGAGCGCGGTGGCGAACGCGATCGCCCTCGGAGGCAACGCCACGACGAACGGCGGCAACCTCACGATCATGGGCAACGTCCAGCTCGACGGTGCGGGCCTCAGCGCGAACCAGCGGCTCGACGGCGGCAGCGGCCTGCTGCTGATCGACGGTCCGGTCGTGAAGACAACGACCGGCAACCTGACGCTCGGCGGCGCCACGAGCCTGACGCTCAAGGGCGACGTCACCGTCGACATCGGCGACCTGACAATCGAGGATGCATTCCTGACGGAAGGGAACCTGACGGCGTCGAACAACGTCACGCTGATGGGCAACGCGCAGTTGGACAGCCCGAATACACTGATCACGGCGACGAACGGAACGCTGACGACGGCCAACCTCCTCACGGGCCCGGTCGGCAACCTGACCCTCACCGGTGGCGCGGGGATCGTGCTCAACGGCGATGTCACCGTCGGCGGCTTCCTCACCGTCAACAACGCGTTCACGTCGTCGGGCAACATCCTCGCACTAAGCAACATCATGCTGGTCGGCCCGGGAACGCTCAACGGCGGTCCCGTTCAGCAGATCCAAAGCGCGTTCGCGACGCTCCAGGTGCAGCAGGCCCTGACGAAGATCACGCCGGGCACGCTCATTCTCGGAGGGGGCGCACTCGGCAACGTGGACCTCAACGCCGACGTCACGGTCAACGCCGGCGATCTTCAGATCTGGGATGCATTCACCTCGACGGGGAACCTCAACGCCATGGCCGGCATCACGCTCTTGCAGAACGGCACGCTCGACGGCGTGGGCGTGAACCAGCGCATCGACGCCGGGCTCGGCTCGCTCTTTGCCCAGGGGCTGACGAAGACCGGAGCCGGGAACCTGACCCTCGGCGGCGGCGCCGGCCTCTTCCTCAGCGGCAACGTCGCCGTCAACAGCGGCGACCTCACGCTCGAGGACCTGTTTACGACGGCCGGCGACCTGACGGCGTCGAACAACGTCACGCTGATGGGCAACGGCACGCTGAACGGCGTGAACCAGCAGATCACGGCGACGGCCGGGATGCTGGACATCGACGGCAGCCTGATGAAGCTGACGCCGGGCACCCTGGCCCTGACCGCCGGCACGATCATCGACGCCGAGGGCGACATCACCCACATGGGCCCCACCCCCACCGACACGATGACGCTCACCGCCGCAGCGGCCGGCAACAACATCATGCTCGCCGGCAACAACGTGACCACGCTGGGCGGCACCCTGACCGTCAACGGCAACGTGCTGATGGACGGCGGCAACCAGACGCTCGCGTCGACCGCTGCTCAGCTCATCCTCGGCGGGAACGTCACGAAGACCACCAACGGTAACGCCGTCTTCGCCGGCCCCGGCGGCATCTCGCTGGCCGGCAACGCGGTCTACGGCCCCGGCGCCGTCGGCAACATGACGTTCAACAACAGCCTCACCCTCAACGGTGTCGGCAACCAGCGCGTCGACTCCGGGGCGGGGGCGCTCACGCTCAACGGCACCCTTACCAAGATCACCGCCGGCAACATCGCCCTCGGCGGGGCGACCGGCGTGACGCTCAACGGTGCCGTCGCCGTCAACGCCGGCGGCCTCACCGTCGAGGATGCGGCGACGCTCGGCGCCAACGTCAGCACGACCGCCGGCCAGAACTACCAGGCCGCCGTGACGCTGGCGAACAGCGTCGTCCTCACGGACACCGGCGCTGCCGCAGGCATCGTCTTCGGCTCGACCGTGGACGGCCCGTTCGCCCTCGCCGTGAACACGGCCGGCAACACGACGTTCGTCGGCAACGTGGGCGGCACCGCGTCGCTCGCGAGCCTGACCACGGGCGTGCAGGGCTTCCTGCTGTTCCAGGGCAACCTGGTGCAGACGACGGGGAACGTCTCGCTCAACGAGAGCATCGTGATCCCGGTTCCGGCGACGGCAACGATCGGCGCCAGCGGCAACATCCTCTTCAGCGCCGGCGGTAACTACGCGATGGGCCAGAACCAGAAGCTCAGCTCGCTGGGCTCGGTCTCCATCGTCACGAACTCCGCGACGCTCGGCGACATCAACACGCTCGGTGACCTCATCGTCACCGCCAACTCGATCCAGCTCCTCTCGCGGCAGGCGGGGAACATCACCGGCGACACGCTGCCGGACCGCGGCCTCGACTTCGTGGCCGGCGGCAAGTTCTTCTTCAGCGCGATCCCGACCGTCGTCGGCGGCGGCATCGTGCAGTTCGCCAACCCGCTCGCCGACGGCGACGCCCTCGGCACCCTGCGGACGTACATCATGCGGGCCTTCGGTCCGGTGACCAGCTCGATGATCTTCCCCACGACCGGCGACAACGCCGGCGTCTACCTCGACCTGCGGGCGAAGGGTCCGTCGAACACGAACATCGGCGAGGCCTTCGCGTCGGTGATCCCGCCGGACACGCAGCAGGCGGACGTGAACCAGAACGTCCCGCTGCCGGCGACGATCCGTGACATCCTCGCCCAGTCGATGAACATCCCGGCCCGCGTGCTCGGACCGCAGGAGCTCGCCGAGCTGGTCGTCGGCCGCTCGATCTACCTCGACGCTCCGCCGGAGTCGTCGGTGGACGATCGCATCATCAACGAGCGCATCGCCGAGAACCGCGTGCTCACCGAGGCGGCGATCGGCGTGGTGGACGCGTACGAGCAGCTCAACGCCGCCGACCGCGGCATCGACCAGGTCCGCTTCGACCTCGGCGTGGCGTGGCGGATCTACCGCCGCACCGTCGGCGAGGCGAGCACGACCCCCGACGGTTTCCTCGCGTTCTGCCAGAGCGAGCCCGGCAACGAGCAGATCCTCGCCGACCTCGCCGCGCTCAACACGCTTCTCGAGAACATGCAGGTCCTCGGCCTCACCGACGCCGAGCTTCAGCTCCCCGTCGACACCGTCCTCAGCCTCTTCGCCAGCCCCGACCTCCCGGCCCGCACGCTGGAGTCGGTCCTGAACGCGATGGGGGCGACGGAGACGGCGATGAACGTGGAGTGATCGCTGCACCGAGAACCTGGTGACCTACCGCGGAGCCGGCGTCGTGCCGGCTCCGTTCAATTCGGGCGTTTGCGCGATGTGTGACCTACCGCTGCGCCGGCGTCCTGCCGGCTTCGCTGACGGTTGGGTGGTTGCGCGGCGGAGCGCCTTTGACGTTCCGGAGTCCGTGCTTTGACGCCGCGTCCTGCGGCTCGCGCAAGGTAGGCCTTACGCCCTCAAACCCGCCGGCATCCTTGCCGGCTACTGCCAAGGCTCGTTTGCGCGCGGGTGTTTCTATATGAGTGCGGCCCTCCGGGCCGCAGGGGTGGTGCTTTTCCGCCGGCGTCCTGCCGGCTCCCGCACGGCGC
>JAAELP010000179.1 GCA_024226535.1 Planctomycetota bacterium
ACCAGCGTCGCTCGCGCCGCGGCATCAAGCACCCCCCACGCTTGCTGGATCTCCAGGAGCCGATCGTCTGCGCCTGGAGGTGTGCTCCTGGCGCTGTCACCTCCGGCTGGCGCTTCCGCAACCGCCGCTTCTCGGGCGTTCGAATCGTCCCCTTCACTTCCTCGGACTCGTAGGCTTCGTGTTCATGAGCGCACCCTCCACGATGCCCAGGATCCGAGCCCTGACCGCCTCGCTGAGCCTGGGCCATGCGACCAGAAGTGCCTGGAGATGACGATCGGTTGGCACACATACTGGCACCTCGCCTGAATCTGCGCCGCTAACCGCTTGATCCTGAACGCCTTCCGGCGAGCCGCCCTCAGGTTCGAGTCCTACGCCGGCCGCCGGCAGTCCGATCGCCGTGCGTTGGCTTGGTAGTCAATGCGGGCGCTCCCTTGGCCCGGCCATGCCTGCTCCCTAGTGCCCAGTCTGGCCGCGACTCCTAGGTCTCGGTCGCCAAGCCGCTACGGGCCGACCCTGTGGTCGTCGGCCAGAAAGACGCGGCCCACCGGCCAATTCGCTGAAGCACCGCGAGCTTCCGCTCCGGGCTGAATCGCCCGCCAAGTGGGGCTTTCGCGGCGACTGCCCGATCGGGTTGCGCGAAATCTGCCGCACTCGAACGAGAAACGAGCAGAATCGCGTGGAACATCGGGCCTCGAGGTCCGTATAACGTCGCTGCGAACCCGCACATTGCGCGTCGAGGCAGAGTACCTCGGCGGGACAGGGCTCGGGCCTCAGCCCCACGATACGAGGCCCTGACGGCGTTGCCGTCGACATAGTGGCTCGGGGTGCCGGCCCAGTAGAAACGGCACCCAGCGGCATAAATCTGCCGCTATAGAGGCCCGGGCGTGGCCTACTCCTCCTGCTATCGCGCCCGGCGGCGTACATGCCGCCTTACACCGCGGCCCGATCGGCCGTCCAACACAATCTGCTGGTGACGGTGTCGCCCCTTTCGTCCCGGACGTACGGGCCGTGGGCGGAAGTTGAGCTCAACTGCGAACTCCCTTCCGCAGGGGCGATGTCGTCGGCCAGTGGTGCGATTGTGCCGCACGCGCGGCACCGCATGATCGGAACCCCCACCTCCTTCAAGGAAGGTGTATTGAAATGACAACGAACATAAGTAGTCACGAACACGGCACTCAGCACGTTTGCGAGGAATGTGGCGAGTTCTTTGAACCAGAATGCTGCGAAGTAGTGCTCCTCGTCCCGCAAGAGGATGCAACTGGTCGCTCACTTCGAGACCGCAGGGCAGAGTGAAGTCAAGAAGTGCCTGGTTCCTCGTCTCATGACCAATTGCAGGCCATTGTGATCTCGTCTCAGAAGCAACATCTCGAACCGTTGACGTCCAGTCCGCGCTCGTCAATCTCAATCTCCCTTGAAAGGAAGCGCCATGCTCACGTAGCCACTCCCCACCAAGATCCATGCCGATCCCTTTGCGCCTCGGCAATACAGGCTCTGGTCCCCTGCCACTCAGGAGACGGGACCAGACGGCATAGCCGTCCCCTAATGAACCGATACGCGCCAGTCCGCTTGGCCGGACGCGGCGTGCCTTTGCATGCTTGGGTGCCAGCCCCTTTGATATCGGCGCCCGGCGGCGCGACTGCCGTCCCTACTTCGCTGCCGACTCGTCCACCCCCGATGGGGCGACCGTCGTCAGCCTGGTCCGCGCCTTTCGCCGAGTCTTCGGCAGCGCGTTTAGTTCGTCTATCGCCGAACTACAAAGGACGGCTGCAATGAACAGACTTGATCGTCTGATCCCCAACGTGAGTCTTCTGATCCCGTTTCAATCACAAGATGGAACACCGTTTCCGCTGCACGATGATCGGATGTTCGTCCTCATGAACGACATCGCCAATCGGCTATATGGAGATGGTGCCGCGATCGCATGGAGGAAGTTCTTGGACTTGTCACGCGAGGACGACCTAGGACGCCCGTGTGACCTGCTTGAGTTGTCGTGCCCCGAGTACATCTTCCTGCAACACAAGAAGTGGCTTGAGATTCGCGTGGCAGAGTTTCAGGCCGAACTTGACTCGCAGGACTCCTCTAACAGGAGGAGATTCTGATGCCGAGTCGAGACATGGAATGTGGACAAGGCGGCAACGTTGGTCCGCAGCCAAATGGGTCGCGTTTGCCCATCGGACTGCCCATCTACCCCGGCCCTTGGACGGCCAAGGAAGCGTTCACCTACCTCAGGCTAGACGAGAGCCGGGACGACTCCGCTGCACTCAAGGCCCTAAACCGCCTTGTGGACAAGGGCCTGATTCGGCCGTGTATTGTCGGAAAGAAGCGACGGTACACGCGCAAGGAACTTGACCGGTTCCTTGACAGTCAAACGGAGCGATACGGCGACGTAGGCTAGCCTAGCACGGCACGGCGGCCTCCCGTGTCTGATCAAGTCGAAGCGTGCACGCACGTGGAGCTTCTCGAAGAGGTCAGCTCCCGTGCGTGCATGCATTCCATTCCCGAAAGGAGCAATACATGAAAACAGACGTTCGACTCTACCAGGCCAAACGCCCCACGCGCGGGGACCCGAAACGGAAGGTCTGGTTGATCCGCTGGTACGGCACCGACGGCAGACGCTACTGCGAAACGATCGGCGTCGTCGGCAAGCTGACGAAGCGGGAGGCGGAGGCAATCCGCCGTGATAAGCAGAGCAAGATCGACTGCAACGTCACTCGTCCCAATCGGCCCAAGCGGATCACCCTGTCCGCCCTCATCGATCGGCACGTAGAGGCGATCAAGATCGCGAGGCAGCCCCGGACCATTCGCCAGTTCCGCACAGCCGGCAACCACGCGGTCGCTGCGCTCGGCGGGGAGACAGTGGCCGCGAAGATCGACCGGGCCGCCGCCGATCGTGTCGTTCGGCACTTGTCGGAGGCTGGACTCAGCCGGGCGACGATCCGCAAGACGATCTCGAAACTGCGGACCGTCTTCCGTCGGGCACTCGATGAGAACCTCGTCGCCGAAAACCCGTTCGCCAGTATCGAACTCCCGAAGATCCAGCCCCGACAGAAGCGGATCTTCACGCGCGACGAGGTGGTGTCGATGCTCAAGGAGGCTCCTTCAGCGTGGTGGACAGCGTTCATCACCGTCGCCGTGGGGAGTGGCCTTCGCCTGGGCGAGCTGCTCAATCTGACCTGGCGTGATGTGGATCTCAAGCGGGGCGAGATTACTGTCGCAGCAAAGCGAGCGGGTCGTTTCGAGGTGTCTGACGACGGGGACTTCCCGATCTTCGAGTGGTCGGCGAAGTCACACACCGAACGCGTCGTGACGATCAGCGATGAGGCCGTCGAGGCGTTGACTGAGCTGCGGGGAACCAGCGACGGCTCCGTGTACGTCTTCGTCTGCCTGGAGCGACTCCTAGCTCTCGACGCGAAGCAGAAGGCGGGCACGCTGCGAGGCGACTTCGAGATCGTCAACAACGTCCTCCGCGACTTCAAGACCATCCAGTCCCATGCCTTCACGAAGATGAAGGGCGAGCATCCGATCGGCACCGTGCACGACTTGCGGAAGACCTATGGGACATGGATGTCGGAGGCCGTCCCCATGCACGTTCTTCAGCGGCTGATGGGACACGCCGACATCTCGACCACGGCGAGGTTCTACCTCGGCACCGTGGACGCATACTCGGACCGAATCCGCAACGCTCTGAGCGTCAAAACTGACGCGCACCAGACGCGCAAGCCTGATTTCCGGTCCGAAGGCGACAAGTCAACTGCCGCCTGAATTGAATAACCCCCGCTTTCGCAGGGGTTTACTCCAAAGCCACCCACCGGACTCGAACCGGTGACCTGAGCTTTACGAAAGCTCCGCTCTACCAACTGAGCTAGGGTGGCGTCGGGACAGGTGGAAACGGTAGCACGGGAACCGCCGGCGGGCAACGATGCGTGAGCGTGGTCCTGGATCCCTAGAATGCCGGCCATGAAGCTCTCCCGGATCATTGTTTTGGCGGCGTTCCTGGCTTTCATCGGTTCCGGCGCCGGGTGCGGCGACGGCTCCGGGCCGGAACCGCCGGCGACGACGGACACGGCCGACCCCGACCCCGCCACGGCCAACGCGGAGCGGGCGGAGGCTGCGGCGGTAGTCGCCGGCCCCCCCGCCGAGCGCCCCCCGCGGTACGACGACTTCGTGCGGGTCCGCGATCGGGCGGTCGCCTGGCTCGACCGGCTGGAGATCGACCTCGAGGCGCTCGAGCGGCACAACATCGACGGGATCAAGAAGCTGTCGGAACTCCTGTGGGCGTACCAGATCCTCGATCGCCACACCGACGACCCCGCGGCCCGCGCCGCCTATCGCGAGCGCGCCCGGCACCTCGCGGGCCTGACGAACACGCTCGAGTACCACGCCCTCGACTCCTACGACGACCAGACCTTCGACGCGAACAGCCAGTCGTACCTGCTCGTCGCCTCACTGCTCGATCACTTCAAGATGAGGCCGCGGGCGTACCAGCAGGCCATCGACTCCGTCAAGACGCGGCTGGACCGGAGCATTATGCGTCGCGGTGAGCGCCAGCGGCGCGGCTTCGCCGACTTGTACGACCGCCTCGGCCTCGAGAAGACAGCCGTCCTCCTCGCGCTCCCCGACCAGATGGGCGGCCTGATCTCGCGACGTCTGCCCGCCGATCAGATCAGCTTGATCATGGGCTATGACCTCGCGCACGCCCCCTTCGTCGCCTACGACTTCGGCGAGCGCCGCACGCAGACGTTGCTCACTCAAGAGGACATCGCGTACCTGAAGGACGTCTTTCCCGCGCTCATCGCGGAATGCATCCAGCAGAACTACCCCGACCTCATGGCCGAGGTGCTCTCCGGCATGATCTACCTCGGCGAGGGGCAGCACCCGGCGGCTCAACGCGCGCTCGAGTGGCTGCTCGACCACCAGAACTACAACGGCACGTGGGGTGAGTACGACCTGCTGCGGATGAAGTACGGCGAATATGTCGACCAGCAGATCTACCTGCACACGGTGCAGGTGACCCTGCGCGCATTGCTCGACGCGTTCGAGGGGGAGTGGCCGGACAGCCCGGCGTGGCCGGCGGCGGGGTCCTGACGGCAAACGGACGCGGCCTTGCCCTTTGGGCAAGACCACGGCACCCGGATTAACTTCGAGTCACGGGCGCGACCTCGCGCGGCCTTGCCCTTTGGACAAGACCACGGCACCAGGATTGATTTTGAGTCCCGGGCGCGATCTCGCGCGGCTTCCCTTCGGGGTGCCGTGGTCCTGGCGTAGCCAAGGCCGCGTGGCCTCACTCCGCCTTGATCAGCCCGACCGCCTCCATCGTCGTCATGTTCAGCGCACCGTGCACGCGGGCGGCGGCTTCTGCCGTGGAGCCGGCGCTGTTGGCGACGAGGTCCACGAGCGCGGCGACGTGACGCGGTTCAGCGCGGTCGCCGAAACGCTTCACCGAGTCGGCGACGCGATCCAGCAGGTCGATGCGCTCGCCGCCGGACGCCGCAAGCGCGACGTCGAAGAGCCGGCGCTGCGCCCGGTCGGTCCCGATCCGCGCGACGGTCCCTGCCACGAGGAGCCGCGCCCGGCCCGTTCGCGTCTCGAGGGCGTCGAGCAGCGACGACTCGGCGTCGAGGAGGTCGAACGCGTTCGTACACGAGATCGAGATGCCCTCGAGCGCGTCCATCGCCTCGAACGCGTACGCCTCGGCTTCCGCCTCGGTCATGCGACCGCCGGAGGCGCGCTCGAGCAGTTCATCGATGTTGGCATCGAGCCCGCCCTCGGTCACGAGGACGTTGGCCACCTTGACCCGCGGGTTCGCGCGGAAGTCGAGCTGGAGCCGCGGCCGGTCGACACCCGCCGCGAGCACGAGCACCGGCGCCGCGGCGGTCTTCGTGATCCGGGCAAGGTCGTTCACCGTCTCGACGGCGGCTTCGCCCGTCCGCATGCGGACGACGACGAGGTCCACCGCCGTCGCGTCGTCGATGGAACCGCGGAGCGCGGGAACGTTGTCCTCGGCGCCGACCACGCTGAAGCCGGTCCGCTCGACGTCGATCACGGCCTGGCGCCGGTTCTCCTCGTCGTCGGAGACCACGAGCGCGAACGACTCTCCGCCGGTGCGGACCGCCGAGGCGAGGATGGGCACGACCCGGTACGAGCCCTCGAAGGACTCGTCGGGCAACGCGCGGGCGAGGGTCAGCGCCGACTCGTACTGCACGCGCCGGTCGGGGTACGACAGCGCTTCCAGCAGCGGGTTGCGGTCGGAGTCGCCGAAGAGGTTCGCGCCGCCGGTCGTTTCGGCCAGAGCGGCGATCGCGTCTCGCACGAGCGGCGTGTCACGCGTGTCGAGGGCCAGGGCGAGCACGTCCTGGCAGACGCCCGTGCCGAACACCGTCGCGTAGAACGAGGGGCTGTACTGGCTCTCGCCGAAGATCGGGTCGTCGGCGCCGTCAGGCAGGTCGTTCTCACGCTTGAGGTTCGCGGCCACGTACAGGGCTAGCGCGTCGCGGTTGTTGGAATCGAGCTGGAGGGCCCTCGCCGCCATCTTCATGGCCATGATCTCCGAGAAGATCTCGGTCGGCACGGGCGACGGCTCGAGCCCGACGAAGTCGTCGTATGACCAGACGTTGTTCGTGGCTTCGAACGCATATGGGGTCAGCGACTCGTGGCTGTCGTAGAAGTCGCGGGCAAGCTGGCCGTAGAGCCGCGAGACGTCGTGCTCGTCGACGCCGATGAGGGACATGGCGCCGGCGGCGACGTCGCGCAGCCCGTCGGGCGTCTTGTCATCGGTCTCGAAGTCGCGCAGGAACGGAGCCGCGTGCTTGTAGCCCATGTCGCCGAGCAGCTCGAGGACGTCGCGCTGGCTCCTGGGGTCGACGCCCTCGAGGGCCATGCACAGCGGCGTGACCGAGGGAAGCCCGATGTCGCGGATCATCCGCTTGCACTCGAGCTTGAGCCGCTCGTCCTTGCCGTCGGTAACGACCAGCAGCAACGCGGGCACCGCGTACTCGCCGGCGGCCTTGAGCCGGCCGATCGCGATGAGCTGCTGCCGCTTCGTGCCCACGAGCATCTGGATGGCCTCGGCGATCCGGTCGCCGTCGCGGGCAAGCTCCAGCCGGCCCAGCTCGACGCGCTCAGCCAGTTCGCGGGCGACGTCCTCCAGCTCGGGCACGCGGAGCGCCCACAGCACGGCGGTGTCGAAGCGCTCGACGTCGCCGGCATCCACCAGCACGGCGAGCTCCTGGTTCGTGATGCCCGTCTCGGTGAGCGACTGCGCGAACGCGACGGCGAGGTCCGGCCGCGCGATCTGCGCATAGTGCACGAAGTCCTCCAGGAGCTGCTCGCGATCATCGCCCTGCGCGGACGCCGGCGAAGCGGCGAGCAGGAGCGCGAGGACGGGCGCGATCACGGCGGCCAGGGAGGGGCTCACCCGGGTGGTCAGTGACATCTGGTGCACTCCTGGATCCTGTCGATGACGGACGGCGGTCGGAGTCGTGACGACTGCGACCTCGCGAGGCATGGCATCCTCTGGGAGATTCGTCGCACGGCGGGTCGTGGTCGCCTTTTGGCCGCCGTAACCGCGTCACGGTCGCGGATCTCGGCGCCCATAACGCGGGAAGCCCCGACGATATACGGGGCCCGGAGGGGTGTCAATGAAACCACGGGTCCCCGGGCCCGTGGTAGACTGCCGCCGGCGATGGTGCCCCGGCCAGCCGGTTTCGGCCCCGGGACGGAGTCCATCGATCGACACCGATCGAAGGGCGAACAGGGAAGGCGGTGAGAAACCGCCGCGGTCGCGCCGCCGTGACGGGATTGCCGACGAGAGTCGGTCCCCCTCGTCCACGACGCCACTGCCGGTCCCGCAACGGGACCGGTGGGAAGGCGGACGAGGGTCCCGAAGCCGGAAGACCTGCCGACGCCGGGCGTGGCCCTCGCGAGAAGGGGCAGCGCGCCGCGGGGTCGAGCGTTCCCCTCGACCACTCCACCGCAACGCGCTGCCGCGCGAGGTCCGTGGTGACTCCGGGCGGGAACCGTTCCGCGCGATCTCGGGATGGCCCTCTCCGACCGCGAAAGGACTCATCGTGATGTTGCGCTCCCGCGTTCCGGCGACGTGTGTCGCCTGCTGCCTGCTCTGCGCCCCTGCTCAATCGAGCGATCCCTGGGCCGACGCCGTCGTCTCCTACTCCGCCGGCGTGGACGGCAACCCGGCGTACGCCGACGCGACGACCACGCTCGGCGCTCCCGAACGCTTCACCGGCGAGGGCATCTTCCCCGGCGTCGTCAGCCCGTTCAATCCGGCGTTCGGCACGGACGAGTTGGTGGCCATCGGGCTCGGCGGATCGCTCGTCGTGCACTTCGACGAGCCGGTGGCCGACGATCCCGGCAATCCGTTCGGCATCGACCTGCTCGTGTTCGGCAACGCCGGCTTCATCGACAGCGCTTATCCGGCGGGCATCGTCGGTGGCCTCTTCGGCGCCGAGGGGGGCCAGATCGAGGTGAGCGCCGACGGAATCGCCTGGGTGTCGGTGGCCGGCAGCGGCGCCGACGGCATGTTCCCCACGGTTGGGTACGGCGACACGGGCCCCTACGACACGGTGCCCGGTGGCATCGAGACGAACTTCACGCGCCCGGTCGATCCCGCCCTCGCGCTGGAGGACCTGTCGGGGCTCGATCACGACGCGGTGCGCGCGCTCTACGACGGATCCGGCGGCGGCGCGGGCGTGGACCTGGCCGGGACCGGCCTCGCAGCGATCAGCTTCGTGCGGATCACCAACGCCCCAGGCGCCGCAGGCGATCTGGAGATCGACGCGTTCGCCGACGTCACGCCCGTCCTCGCCGGGGACGCGAACGGCGACGGGTCGGTCGACTTCGCTGACATCCTCGCGGTGATCGGCGCGTGGGGCGCCTGCCCGCCCGGCCCCTGCGCCGCGGACCTGAGCGGCAACGGGACGGTGGGGTTCGAGGACGTGCTGATCGTGATCAGCGGGTGGACGGCGTGATGCGGACCCGCAAGGACATTCGGCGCGCGCTGACGCTCGTCGAGATCCTCGTCGTGATCTCGATCATGTCGATCCTCCTCGGCCTGCTGCTGCCGGCGCTGGGGCGTGTGCGCGCGGCGGGACGCGGCCTGACCTGCCAGTCGAACCTGCGCCAGATGAACCTCGCCGCCCAGCAATACGCGAACGTGTTCGACGCGTGGCCCGCCGCGATCCGGTACGAACCCGGCGACGGCATGCTCAACATCGTCGCGTGGGACTGGGTGACGACGTTCGACGGACGGCTCGTCAAGCCGGGTCCGCTCTGGGCCTTCACCGGCCGCCCCGGCGAGGTGCCGCAGTGCCCCGACTACCACGGCACGACCAACTTCGAGGGCGACCCGTACACGGGCTACAACTACAACACGTCGTTCCTCGGCGCCGAGGCGCCGTTCCCGTCGATGGGCTGGGACGCCGTTCGGCCGGGCGTGCCTCCGCACGCGTGCCGGCGCGCCGCGGCCTGCGCGATGTTCGGCGACGCCGGGCGCGCCGGTGGAACGAACAAGTTCATGCGCGCGCCCTCGAACCACGAGGGGCACCCCCCCGAGCTCATCTACGCCGGCGGCCAGGCGTTCCGTCACCCCGGGGGCACGAACGTCGGGTACGTGGACGGCCACGTCGGGCCGGCGGACCCGCCGTGCGCCGGTCCCCTCGCCTCCGACGCGTTTCGGAAGGACGTCCTGGGCTTCCCCAACAACGGTTTCCTCTCCGAGGACGACTCCGCGTACGACCCGCGCTAGCAGCCCCTTGAAGAAGTCGCGCGGGCTGCGAGCGGCCCGGATCCGCCAGCTCTGCGTCGCCGAATCTCGTCGTATCTCCCTGGATATGCCATCGATTCGGCTCCTTGATCTGACGAATCTGGTCGCGCTCTCGCCGCGCGGGACTTCTTCAACGGGCTGCTGGCGCCGGGCGCGGCCTGTTATCATCCGGCGCATGTCGCTCCAGGAGACGTTCGAGATCGAGGTCGGTGCCGGAGTCGTGCGCGGCACGCTCCGGGCGCCCGCGCGCGAGGAGGCGGTCACCGCCGTGCTCCTCTGCGGTGACCCGCCGGGAACCGCGCTCGAGCACGAGCCCCTGCTCGCCGAGCTTGCCGAGCGTCTCGTCGATGCCGGTCTCGCCGCCGCGCGGTTCGGCGCCCGCGAGGACGATCCCGCGGCGCTCGACCGCGCCGACACGCTCGTGGACGACGCATCCGCGGTGCTCCGATGGCTCCTGCTCCACGACGGTGTCGATGCGCGGGGCGTGGGGCTGTTCGGCTGCTGCGTGGGGGCGACGATCGCGGCGGGGCTCACCGCGCGCACCGACCAGGTGAGCGGGCTGTGCATGCTCGCCCCGGTGAGCGGCGCCGATGCCGTCGGCCGGATCGACAAGACGAACGGTCTGGCCGCCCTGCTCGATCCCGGCGCCGTGCCGCCGGCGTACCTCGCGTCGCTCGCGGAGTTGGCGGCGACCGAGAACACGGCCAGGCGACCGCAGCCAACACTCGTGATGCGCGGCGCCGCCGACCGGATCGTGACCGCCGCGAACACGCAGCGTTTCGTGGACGCGGTCGAGCGCGCCTCGCACCCGATCCAGTACGAGTTGATCGCCCACGGCGGCCACGAGATGAGATCAGCCGAAGCGCGCCGGGTCTGCTTCGCCCGGATCGTCAGCTTCTTCAGTGGGCTCGAGCCCGGCGCCGTGGCGTCGTGAGCGTCCTGCCGGACTACGACGACGCGGTTCGACGCGCGCTCTCCAGCGCCCGGTCGCTCGGAACACGCGAGACGGTATCCGTCACCGCCGCCGCCCGACGCGTGCTCGCCGAGCCCGTGGTCGCCGACCGCCCGCTGCCTCCCTTCAACCGCGCCCAGATGGACGGATACGCGTTACGGGCCGCCGAGGTCGGCGCGGTCGAGGCGTGGCCGGTCGCCGCCCGCGTCGCCGCCGGCATGCCCGCCGACGTCGCGGTGCCGCCCGGGCACTGTGTCGCCATCGCTACCGGCGCTCCCCTCCCGGGCGATGTGGACACCGTCATTCCGCACGAAGAGAGCGACCGCGGCGATCCGGTTCGGTTCACCGTGGCCGCGGTCGATCGTGGTCGCGCCGTGCACCCGGCGGGCGCGGACGCCCGAGCCGGCGACGTACTGATCGCGCCGGGCACGATCCTCGGCCCGCACCACCTCGGCATCGCGACCGCCGTCGGCGCCGATCACGTCGAGGTCGCGCGGCGCCCCCGCGCGTGCGTGCTCTCGTCGGGCGACGAGCTGCGCGGTCCCGGCGAGCCGGTGGCCGTACACCAGATCCGCAACAGCAACGGGCCGATGGTCACGGCGCTGCTCGAACGCTGCGGCGCCGAGCCTATCGCCGCGCGGCTCGTGCGCGACGAACGCGACGAGACGATCGACATGGTCGGCGCCGCGCTCGACCACGACCTCGTGATCACGATCGGCGGGATCAGCGCCGGCGAGCGCGATCACTTCCCCGCCGCCTTCGATCATCACCGCATCGAGCGCAGCCTCGCGGGCGCCGCGATCCAGCCGGGCAAGCCCGTGATCGTGGGCCGGGCGCCGAGCGGCTGCGTCGTCGTCGGCCTTCCCGGCAACCCGGTGTCGGCGCTCGCGTGCACGTGCCTGTTCGCGTGGCCGATCATCCGGGTGATGCTCGGTCTCGACGCGGACCTCCCGTGGCGCAGCGCGGTGCTCGCCGCGCCCGTCAAGCCGAACCCGCGACGCCGCGCTTTTCGGCCGGCCGCCACCGGCGCCGACGGGCGGATCACCGTGCCCACGTGGGCCGGCTCGGGCGACCTGGCCCACACCGCGACGACCGACGGCCTCGCCGAGTTGCCGGTACGCCCCGAGCTGCTCGAGCGGGGCGAAGCGGTGCGGTTCCTGGCGTGGCCGTGACGAGCGAGACGAGGGTCGATGATGCGATGTGAGGTACTTCTGTTCGCTCAGCTTCGGGACGCGCTCGATGCGACGCACCTGAACGTCGAGCTTCCGGACCATACGACGGTCGGCTCGGCGCTGGACATCCTCAGCGCTCGACATCCGGAGATCGCCGAGCTGCGGGATCGCATCGCCGTCGCGATCGACGAACAGTACGCCAGGGCGGACGCGAAGCTGACCGACGGCTGCCGCCTCGCGCTCATCCCACCCGTCAGCGGCGGCTAGATCGCGATAACGGCGATGAAGGCGCGCGGCCTTGCCTTCGGCAAGACCACGGCACCCGGTATTGACGGTGCAGCGCAATTCCCGGGTGCCGTGGTCTCGGCGAAGCCGAGGCCGCGTCGACTGGTCAACGGCGCCCGAACTGCCTCTCCAGCTCGCGCAGGCTCAGCCGCAGCGTGGTCGGGCGCCCGTGCGGGCAGTTGCTCGACCGCTCGACGGTGTCGCGGTAGGCGAGCAGTTCCTCGATCTCGCGCGGTTCCAGTCGGTCGCCGGCCTTGACGGCGGCCTTGCACGCCATCATGTCGAGCACCTCGTGCAACGCGGCCTCGGGGTTCGCGTCGAGGCCCTCGCCGGCGGCCTTCACGAGCAGGTCGCGCACGAACACCACGGGATCCACGCCGCGCTCGAAGAGCAGCGCCGTGAACGCGTGGATGCCGATCGCCGCCGGACCGAGACGCTGCGTCTCGATGCCGAGACGCTCGAGCAGGGTTCCGAGCGACTCCAGTGCCTCGGCCTCGCGGACGTCGACCTCGACCACGGCGGGCATCAGCAGACGCTGCGACTCCAGCGCGCCGCGCTCCACCCGCTGCTTGAGCTTCTCGAACATCACGCGCTCGTGCAGCGCATGCTGATCGATGATGACGAGCCCCTCCCGATCCTGGGTCACGATGTAGCTCGCGTGCACCTGAAGCGCCTGCGTGACCGGCCGGACGCGATCCACGAGCGACTCGGGCGTGTCGGCGACGGCGATCTCGCGCCCCAGAACCTCCGTTGCCTCGGCCGCGAGCGCGCTCTTCATCTCGCGGTACGCGAACCCGGCGGGGGCGGAGGCGGCGTCGGTCGGCCGACCGTGGCTCGTCGCCCGCGGCACGTCGAAGCGCGGCGGTGCCGACACGTCGAGCGTCGGCGTCAGGTCCGCCTCGCGCAGCGCGTCCCGGATCGCGGCGATGACCGACTTGTGCACCGCGACCTGGTTGCGGAACCGAACCTCCGCCTTGGCGGGATGCACGTTGACGTCTACGGACGCGGGATCCATCTCCATGAAGAGCACGACGGTCGGGAAGCGGGACGGTTCGATGAGACCCCGATACGACTCCTTGATCGCGTGGGCGATCGTGCGGTCGTTGATCGCGCGGCCGTTGAGGAACACGCGCTGGTGCCGGTTCGTGCCGCGCGCGATGTCCGGCGTGCCGGCGAGCCCCCAGATGCCGACCTCGCCGCCCGGCGCCGACCGCACCTCGATCAACTCGCCTTCCAGCTCGCGCCCGAGCACGGCGAGCACGCGCGCCCGCGGCTCCTGGCCGGGGGGCAGCTCCAGGCGCCGGCGACCGTCGTGCGTGAGCGTGAAACCGATCGACGGGTGGCCGAGGGCAAGCGTGCGCACGGTCTCGGTGGAGCGCCCGCTCTCGGTCTGGTCCGTCTTGAGGAACTTGCGTCGCGCCGGCGTGTTGAAGAACAGGTTGCGGATGGTGACCGTGGTGCCCTTCGGGCCCGGCTCCGGTCGCGGGCCGCTCACCGTCTCGCCCTCGACCTCGATGATCGTGGCGCGGTCGGTTTCGGCCTGACGCGAACGCAGGGCCAGCCGTGACACCGACGCGATCGACGCGAGCGCCTCACCGCGAAAGCCCATCGTCGCGATGGTGTCGAGGTCCTCGGCGCGGTCGATCTTGCTCGTGGCGTGCGGCGCGACGGCCAGCTCCAGCTCGTCGGCCGGAATCCCCCCGCCGTCGTCGGTAACCCGCACCAGCTCCTTGCCCCCCCGCTCCAGCACCACGTCGATCCGCGTCGCGCCGGCGTCGATCGCGTTCTCGATCAGCTCCTTGACGACGCTCGCCGGGCGCTCGATGACCTCGCCGGCCGCGATCTGGTTGACGAGCAGGGGCGAGAGAACGCGAATGGACATGCGCGGATGGTAGGTGACGACCCCGATTCCCACCCGCAAAATGGTGACTGTCACCATTTTCGTGGGCGACCTGTCAGTTGGCGTCGCGGGTGGTGAGCGACTCGATGGTCGGGCTCTTCTCCGGCGCGTCGGTCTGGTTCATGACCAGCGGCATCGGGCGGCCGCGTCCGAAGGCGCGCTGGGTGACCTTGGGGATGATCGCGCTCTGGAAGCGCTTGTACTCGGCGCGATCGATCCGGCGGACGATGTCCTCGACGAGCGCGGGGTCGTGTTCAGTCTCCGCGATGATGCGATCGGCCGCGTGCTCGAGCTGGACGTGGCGCTCGACGATCGCGTCGAGCACCTCGTACGGCGGGAGCGAGTCCTGGTCGGTCTGGTTCGGGCGCAGCTCCGCCGACGGCGGCTTGGTGATCGACCGCTCGGGAATGGGCGCCCGATCGAAACCGGCGTCGGCCGGGTGATCGTTGATCCACCGCGCCAGCGCGTAGACCTGCGTCTTCAGGACGTCGCCGATCACCGCGACGGCGCCGCACATGTCGCCGTAAAGCGTCGAGTAGCCCATCGCCAGCTCGCTCTTGTTGCTCGTGGCCAACAGGAGCGCACCGCTCGCGTTGGAGCGCGCCATGAGCAGGACGCCGCGGATGCGGGCCTGGAGATTCTCGTCGGTGACCCCCTCGACCTCGCCGAGCGTGCCGCGCATGGATCCGTGCGCGGACTCGATGTCCAGACGCTCGCACGCCGGTAGTCCCAGACGTTCCTCGAGGCCGCGGGCATCCTCGATCGACTCCGGCGACGAGTAGCGCGACGGCATGATCACGCCGTGCACGTGCGCCGGCCCGAGGGCGGCGGCGGCGATCGTGGCGGTGAGCGCTGAGTCGATACCACCGGAGAGGCCGATGAGCACGTCCGCGTGACGCGTCTTCGCGCAGTAGTCGCGGACGCCGAGCACGAGGGCGTGGTACAGGTCGTGCAGGTCCGACGGCGCCTGGAAACCCGCGGTCTCAGCCGACGCGTCGAGGTCCACCACCTTCACCGCCGTCTCGAACCCCGGCAGAACGACCCGCGGCACGCCGTCGGCGCCGACGAACATCGACCGCCCGTCGAACACGAGGTCGTCGTGAGCGCCGACCTGGTTCACCGCGACGATCGGAAGCCCGTGCCGTCGCGCCGCCTCGCAGACCTGCACGAGATGCCGCCGGCACTTGCCGAGCACGAACGGCGACGCGTTGAGGGCCACGACGAGGTCGCAGCCGCGCTGGGCGAGATCGCGCAGCGGCTCGGCGTCGTAGTGCGGGTCGGCGGTGACGTCACCGGCGCGCCAGAGATCCTCGCAGACGAGCAGGCCGACGCGTCCGCCCGGAAGGTCCACGACACACGACGCGTCGCCGCCGTCGAAGTAGCGGTCCTCGTCGAAGATGTCGTAGCCGGGAAGCAGCCGCTTGTCGTAGACGGCGACGATCTCGCCGTCGCGGCAGACCGACGCGCTGTTGCGGACGCCGCGTACGCCGTCGGCGCACCGGCGAGGGTGACCGACGATCACCGTGAGCGATCCGGCACTGCTCGCCACGACCCGCACCGCCTCCTCGCACGCCTCGACGACGCGCTCGCGGAGCAGCAGGTCCCGCGGCGGATACCCGAGGATCCCCATCTCGGCGCCGACGAGGATCTCCGCGCCGTCGGCGCGGGCGCGGTCCATGGCGTCCAGGAGCCGGCGCGTGTTGCCGGCGATGTCGCCGACGGTCGGGTTGAGTTGGGCGAGGCAGAGACGCATGGGGGGGATTCTAAGAGGACGGGGACTCGGGCGGGGCCGCGGCGGGCGGCTCTCCTGCCGGGGGTGGGTGGGGGCAACAGGGGCCGCCGTGCTCGTCGACGTGCGCATCGTGCGCTTCGTGCCAGGCTTCCCAGGCGTCGATCCGGCTGCGGAGCACCTTCAGCTCGGCCGTCAGCTCGTGACGCGTCATGTCGTCGGGGTGCCGCCGCCCGGCGCCGGGCTTGATCCCGAACCGCTCGAGCACGCGGTTCGTCGCCTCCATCCCGATGACGATCGTGAACAGGTGGCGGACGACCTTCATGCCGACGCCGCGCAGCTTGAAGACGCGGGCGGTCCGCGCCAGCCGCAGCGGCCGGAAGAGCGGCAGGATGATGATGATGACGTCCAGCCAGTTGCGCCGCACGTACTCGACGCGCGACTCGGCGATCGCGATCTTGATGAAGAACTCCACGACGAAGGCCAGCCAGATGACCGCGAAGCCGATGCGCACCGCGATGTCGAGCCAGCCCTCCGGCTTCTGGATGAACTCGATGATGAGCAGGGGCAGCACCGCGAGCGCGAGCAGGATCATCGGCCAGTGGAAGACCCGGTCGACCCGGTTCCGCAGCTCGTCGTCCGAGATCACCACGCGCCACTTCGGCACGCGCACGTGACGCACCCCCGGCCGCGGCGGTGGGAGCCGGGTCCCGTGCGGCACGATCACGTGCTTCTGGCGCTCGGTGGTCATCGACGTGGATCATCCTAGTGGTGTCCGCCAAACAGCTTGTGACTTATCGGCGCGAGATCGTCGTCGCTGGCAAGGCGACGCGACGCTGGCATATCCATGGATACGTCGAGGAGCGGCAACGCAGCCAGCGGCGGCGAGGTCCGTCGATATGTTA